>CAZHRF010000053.1:0-17150 GCA_964534625.1 uncultured archaeon
TTCAGATAAATATTTATATTATTATCAATATAATATGTCCCAAATGAATGATTTAATAGAATGTGGAGATTTTGAAATATATCTTGAAAATGATTGGTGGATTATCCGTCATAAAGAAACAGGTGAAGAACTAGGGAAGTTTTTAACTAAAGATGATGCTCTTGATAAAGCGTCTTCGTTTCTACAAGATGACGATGAAAGGGAAGAATATGAATCAGTCTGTTAAAAAGGATCTTGATGCATTCTTTTTTACATATAAAAATCACCAGTTCTTACTAGACCCACTCACTCAATTTTTTTGGAAACTCCAAGACAAAAATTTATCTTTGATTTTTTACTCAAAAAATAATTTTTCACTAGACTATCTATCTCAAACCTCGTCTTGTACATCAATCAAAAAGACACTTTCGGATATGCATTCTCTATCAAGAAGAGGATATTTTGTTCAAAAACGAAATCATCCAAAAGGAAAAAGGGAAAGGAAAAGAGTTAGAAATATTCAATATATCATCATCAATCCAACTCATGATTGCAATCTTGATTGTTGGTATTGTTATGCATCTAAATTAAGAGAAAAAGAAAAAAACTCTGTTGAACCTTCATTTAAATTTATTAAGAAGACTATTGATTACTTTCTTAATCGTCATTCACAAAAGTCCAGTTCTGAACCTTTTGGGATTAATCTCTTTTATACTAGTGAGATTACTTTACACTTTAAGCTTTTTCAAGAAACCCTTGATTATTTATCACAGGTAAAAACTAATTACCCATTCCCAATTTATCTCTTTCCTCCTTCTACAAACTTTTTAGAGCCATCGCCTGCATTCGTTAATTATATCAATAATTATGGTCACCTTATAGTTTCATTAGATTATTCAAATAAGAAACAGATTGAAACTGCCTTACAAAATTTGAACAAGATACAAGAAAATACAACTAAGCAAGTGATCATACCATATCATCCAGATAAAGGGACTTTTCATGATATATATGCAGACATGAAGGAATACTTCGATATAATATCCATTCGCCCAGCAAGACTTGGTTTAGATATGACAAAAAAGTGGGATATAACTTCAATCCACGATTTTCAACAGGACTTATCTTCATTGATTTCTTATATAACAGAACTAAATGACCACGACTTATTCTTTTTTCTAAGTTCTTTAGGACCCTCAGACTATCTCTCTCGTTTTCTTAATAGAGTTATTACCAGAACTAAAATTAATAATAGATGTCCAGCAGCTATTAAGGCAATAACAATTGATCCTAATGGGGAGTTTTATCCCTGCTCAGGTTTGATAGGTCAAAAGAAATATTGTTTAGGTTCAATTAATCAAGGTTTTGTCCTTAAATCTAATTCACTTAACACATTTTCAAAATTTGTTGATCAAAATGAGAATTGTGAGAAATGTCCAATAAAATATTTTTGTGGAGGGCATTGCATTGAATGGGGTGAACGAATCAAACCTTCCGTTTCTTATTCTGAATGTACAATTAATTTGGAATATATCAAAGCATGTATATATTTAGCTTATCATCTTAAAACTCATAGAACATCGGTCTTTAATGAATATCTTAAAGAAAAAAAAATAAAAAATAGGCTAAATTATCCTCTTTATTTTGAGGATTTTTCAACCATATTTAGGTAAGAAAACCAAACAATATTGGAACTCCTCGATCTATAAACTCTATATTCACATTAAAAAGATGAAGTAAAACAATTAATAGCCAACATAAAGCCAACCATAAGGTTATTGTAGCTACTGATGCCCACACAGCTTTTTTTGTTGTGACATCCCCAGCCATGTCCCATAACATGAAACAGATTAAAAAGGCTACTATTCCCAGCATTGCTCTTTCAGCAAAAGGTAGAAGGTTAAATACCCATAAAAAGGATATTGCCACAGCCATAATTAGATTGAGCCAACTCCACTTTTTGACTTCACTGGAAAACATTGCAGCGCTAATAATTGCAGCAGCCAGATAAAAGAGTCCTGTCAAAATTGCCAATAAAATGATTGTCTCGAGTGCCATACAAATGTTTTATAATTCGTGTAAATAAATATTGTTGACAATTGCTACTCGTCTATCCACCTATAAAGATGACTCTGACAGTTCGCTCTACAATCACTATTTCCAAAATTTGTTATTGGTTCTAATTCAGCTATTGAATGCATAATCTGACTTAAAAGACATTCATTTTTAGCACGTAAGTTAATCATTATACCTTTTATTACGGTTTCTTTTAAACTAGTAAGTTGATCTATATGCCAGTGAATCTTTTTTTTATTTCTTAAATGCCTAGATAATCTGGCTCTTAATCCTCCAGAACCAAATGCTGAACCCACATAAAAGTAATAACCAGCCAATAAAACTATTTTTTCTTTAGCGATTTTAACTTCTACTTGTTTCTTAAGTTGTAAAAACAAAATATACGCGCCTTTCCAGCCTTCAGTATATATACTTATAATTCCTTGCAGATCAGATTACCCTCCTCCAGCTTTTTTCCAAAACTTTTCTGCCATTTCCAATTCCCCCATTGATTCATATATATCACCTAGCATTTCTAAAGCATCTACATTGTTTTTATTGTATTTCAATGCTTCTTTAAGATAGGTAATTGCGTCTTGCGATTTTTTGCTTACCCATAAAAGTGAGGCAATATCAATACTCGCTTCGATAAATCCAGGATCTTTATTTAAACATATATTGTATAAAACCAACGCATCATTTATTTCTGCGATAGAGGCTTTTATAACAGCTTGTTTATAATAGCCTAAAGGATTATCAGGTTCTAATTCCGTTAATTTATTATATACAACCAAAGCTCCATGTAAGTCTTGATTCTTCTCCAAAATATTTCCAAGTTGTAACCAAGCAGAAAAATTGTCAGGATCTATTGATGTCACTTTCTCAAAATATTCGATGGCCTTCTTTTTATTGTTAATATCTTCATAATATTGGCCAATTTGAAGCATTATTTGCACATCATTTTCTGTAGCTAAATTTTCTGCACGTAATAACATATTCCAACTAGTTACATCGTTTCCCATTTTTTTATAAATATCAGCTAATAATGAATAAACTTCAGCATCTTCATTCAAGTCTATTGCTTCATTTAAGATCTCAATCGCCATAGGATATTCTCCTTTTTTATAAAGCAGCTCCCCATATTTTTTTAACAATTCAAAATTCGGGTTCACATTTACTGCTTGTGAATATGCAAAGAGAGCTTGTTCCATGTTGCCTAATTGTTGATATGCGTCCCCCATCAATTCTAGAATTTCAGCATCTTCTGAATTAATTTCCATAGCCCTCGATAAATATTGAATACTAGATATAATTTGACCTTTTCTCAGATAGGCTTGACCTAACAAGTAAAAAAAAGTCGAGTCATCTTCATATTCATTAATGCACCCCTCTAATTCAGTTATCGCTTTATCATATTTTTTCTGTTCTAGTAATGAATAGATATGTATGAAGAAATTTGTGTCCGGTGCTGATTTGTCCATGTTTTTTTCTTGTTTATTATAACTAAAAAATATTGTGAATGGATGAATTTTACTTGAGTATTTCTTGAATGATCTATTCTTGGAATGAAAAGAAAGATAGATCCCCGCCTTGAACATATGACTTGTTCTTAGGTCTAGTAGGATGGAAATGAATGAAATCTATCTTTAGTAATTTTAATTGATCATTATAGAACAGTGGTTTTGTTCAATTCTAAATATTAGAAGCGTTTCCTTGAAAAACTCACTAAAACCCAGATAACCAACCTTTATAAATGGAAAACTCTTTTTATAAATTGTATTATGTATCAGATTATTACAAAAAGAGATGACAAATTTGGCTATAGAGTTATAGAATCGAATCTTCCAAAAACTGATGATGATACAATTATATACCTTCCAGAAGTATCTACTACAAAAACTACTCATATGAAATATGTTTCCAAATATACTCAAGAAAATGGCACTATTATTGTCAAGCTTGTTAGAAGTGATGGGTTAGATCCTTTTGGTCGTCCAAAAGCTTTAGCTCATAATCTTTTGTTGTCTCCTGAGGAATACAATAATAGATCGTTAAGTTATTTTGCTTCACCTCTTCTAAAAAGCATGTTTGATGATATCACAAAAACACCTAACTTATTAAGTGTAGATATGTTTGAAAAGAAAAATAATCTGATTCTTGAAGTGTTGGATCTTGCAATAATAAGAGAGATTATTGTGGCAGCAATGATACAAGAACAAGTAGTGCTGATTCCTAATTTAGATCAAGAAAGTCTGTTAGATCTTGCTAGCCTCATTGATAAAGCCATCCCTTATGAAGCCTCATATGATTTTTCACTTATTTCCTATGCAGATAAAACTTGCTCAGATAAACTAATTCATAATATATTGTATCTGTTTGCAGATAAATATAGAGGGAAAAAAGAAATAAAAATAAAAAATATTCAAGCGAAGTCAAGAAAAATTGCTAAAGAAGAAAAAGAGTATCTGAATAAATACATTGAAATGATTATTAATGAAGATTATACTAACCTTATTAGGGAGCATGCAAGATGGGTTATTGGCATGTATTATGATACACATAAAGATTTACAGAAAGAGTTCACTGCAAGATATCAGTTAAATATACCATTTGGCCGGAGAAATAAATTCCATCAAAAATATGTTAAATTTATGTCCAAATTTAATTGAAGTTTTTTAGCTGTGGTTTATTGAAAAATTTCTATCTATTCTAAAACGTTAACTTTATCTTCCATCTTCCGCTCTTTATCTCTTCGATCATCAATTTTTAAAGAGGTTATAATCCGTTGACACCCTAAATCAATCATTTTTTCATGTGCCCTCTTAGTAACCGCTAAGATGTCTTCAAGACTATTTGCTTCAACAATTGTACCCATGGGGTGTGTGAGTGTTCTGATACCAGGATAACTCTCTATTTCTTTTTTTATTTCTTTGATATACTTGGATAAACTAGTTCCTTCTCCTAAAGTTGATACTACCAATTCTGCAATTATCTTATAGTTTTTTGTCATGATTTGTCAATTATTTTGTCAATTTTAAAACTTTCAATTCTAACTTTTCCTTTAAGCAAAAGTATTATTAAGTGTGTATTATTTGAGATAATGTAAAAACTAGTAGAAATGTATTTAAAAACTTAAACAAAACAACTATAAACATTAAAATCTATTAATCTGTAACTTGCAAATATAAAGGGGTTGATTAAAGGTGAACTTAGAATTACTATTGTATGACACAAATGTAATTGCAAAAGGAGTTGCTGCATTAGCCTTATTTGTTGGTACTATATTCACCGTTTATATAGGGAGAAAACAACAGTCACCTTTTTATCGTAGTTGGTCTGTTTTTCTTTTCGGATATGGCATTTTTGAAATCGTTAGTATTTATGAATATTTGCTAATTGAATTCCATCTCAATGAAGAATTATATAGTGAGCATCTTTTACTTCAAGCATATCGTTTATTACAATCCTTCCAAACTCTTTCTATTATATTATTGTTTGGTGCATGTTTACAACAATCAATGATTTTGCCCCCTAAATCCGCCTATGTATTACAAGCCGCCCTTTATGGTACGTTTCTTTACTTCATTTGGATACCTCTCGATGAAATGATCAAAAACTTCAATACTCTTAACATCACCCTATTTTCATTAGTTCCTACAGATATTTTTGGTTTCGGTCTCTCAATTTTAATTTTTGCCAGTGCTTCACTATTAATTCCTATTTATGTCAGATATTCCCAAGCTTACAAATCTAGCAAAGAAAAACGTTTGCGTATCAAGCGTGATTTTACTTTCATCATGATTTTAATGATCACCACCTTAAGTGGTTTTATGATCGTCAGGAGAGCAATACAAAAAAGTTATCAAAGTGATGGTTCGTATAGTAATTTTGGATTAATAGAAACACTTGTTACTATGTCCCTTATAATAGTTGTAGCAATTTATCAGAGTCTTTCACTCAGTCATGGTATAAAAACCATATTATTGGCTGATAGAGAGGGTAATCCTATTGTTGCATATTCTCCATTAAAAAGAGAGCAATTATCTTCTGAAGATAAAATTATTGCTGTGTCAGGTTTTCTTTCAAGTTTTTTCCATTTCGTTAAAGAGTATATTGCATCTTCTAAAGATGAAACATTTAAAGAAGTTAAAACAACGAACTCTACTTTTACTTTTTTTGTCCAAGACAAGTTTTTCTTAATAATCCAATCCAAAATTTTGAGTAATATTCTAGAACAAGCAGCTACAGCAACTCTAGAAGAGATAAATAACATTCTTGATAGCTTTAATGTAAATGATTTGCCATCAAGAGAACAAGTAAAGACGATTATAGAAAACCTAGATAAATCATTCTATTTATTGGCTTAATATACAAATAATACCAAAAAAAGGATATTATATGAGAATTAAGATCGTTGATTATTTAGAAGCGATATAAGCTAGAATTATATTTACAATGATACGGATAGCTGTGGTCATTGCCAATATCCAAAATCCCGTTAATATCCATTCGGATTTTATTTTGTGCAAAAACTGTGGTGCTGTCCAAGAGGCTATTATTGTTCCTATTGCTAGAAAGGGAACATAAGCCCATTCAACTGAAGCAAACCTTAAACCGACCCCAAATGGAGTGGTAAGCATTATGGTGAATGTTGAAGTAGCAGTTGCTATTGCACCTGGAACGCCTAATACCATAGTGAGAATAGGCACATAAATAACACCGCCTCCAAGTCCAAGCAAAGAACCAAAGAATCCACCGAAGAAAGCTAAAATAACTCCAGGAAATAATTTCACAGTATATTTGAAAGGAACATCTCTTTTATCGGAAAATTCTCTATCAAAAATCCATTTTTTATACCAAGGTAACTCAGAATCATCAATCGCATATAATGGTTCTTCTTTTTCAATACCTAGTGCAGATCTACGTTTCTCTAGGAATATCATAACTATTTTGTATAGAGAAATAGCTAACATAGTTATTCCAAAAAGAATTTTTATAATATCAATACTTGCTGCAACACCTGTATTTTGCTCTTGTAAGGGTTTTATAATAAAAGCAGCTAAAAAAGCACCTGTTACTGTTCCTGGTACTGCAAAGATAACAAATCTCAGAGCAATAGCAAAATCAATTCTTTTTTCTCTAATATAAGAGATACTACCGCTTATACTCGTGAAAATTATTACCCCTAGGGAAGTCGCAGTAGCTTTATCCCCATCAAATCCATACACTAAAACCAATATAGGAACCGTGATAAGACCACCACCTATACCAAATGTCGGGGAGATGGCACCTATTAACAGTCCAAATACTATAAGACCTAATATTTCTAATAAAGTAAAACCAAGTAATAAAGACATTTTTCGTCGTATTCCTCTTTAAATTTTTTTTAAACGAGGGTTAAAAAATTTATCCTTTTAAACGTAACAAACTGAAAATGAAAAAATTAATTTCTTTTCCCTTTCTTTTTCTTTAATTGGTCTTCAAACATCATAGGATACGTACGAAATGCCAGATTAAGCCGTATATAACCAATAACATTTATAACACTAAAAAACAACACACCAGCTATACCTATAATACTAAAAAATAATGCCAAATTTTCATGTATCCTTAGAATAATATACGAAATCAAAAATAGAAGATATACTAAAGCCAAACCAAAATGACCTAAAGGGAGGAATATTTTAGGTTCTTTGATTATGTAATCTTCAGCCCATAACTCTTCCATTTGGTCAATTAATAGGTAGAAACCATATCCGAGCAAACAATATGCCCCTACCATCATTAGAAACGCCAAATAGTATAAAATAATGGATCCTGTTTCTGTAATAGATACAAACGTAATCTGTGCAATCCCTATTAAGATCGAACCGCTAGCGATAAAAAGGCCTATTTTTTCACCTAAAGTCCACGGATAGTCGTTGTTAGTTTTAAATCTATATGATGCATATGAAATACCCAAATATGCCAATATTAAGGGGATATAAAGAATATGAGATTGATTAAAGTCAATCACGATGGTATTTAATAAAAATCTTCCAAAGATTATCAATAATATTTGAAAAATTAGTAGCATAATGCTACCACTTGAGATAAATTTCGCTAATTTGTATCTTTCCATTTTTATCGCTCTCTCTTGGCCATATTTGACTATTCATCACCATAAATATCTTTTCTATATTCTTCTTCTTCAATTATTTGTTGATACTTCAGTCTGAATATAGAAACCAATCTATAATAACCTAAAATGATAAAAAATCTCGCAACCAAATTAAGAAAGAAAGTTATGTTTTCAAGAAGTATTTGCCCATCCCCATGGCTTATTATCCATATAAAAATCATTACGATAGTCAAGATACCATACCCTATTGAAACAAAAGGATTAACAACAAATGCCATCTCACCTTTTTCATGTAAATCATTTGTTATTTTCCGTATGTATAGATAAGCAATAGTTAGATTTAAGTAATAGATTACATTAAAACCCAAATTGACTATACTCAAAGGCGGTGTGGCTAAACTAGCGCCTATTTTTGGTATTAAAGACAAGTTTATTTGTATGATTTCTATTCCTGCACTAATAAAAAGTAGAACTGATACTAGTAACGTAGATTTTCTATGGTGATTTTCTTTTTTAAATTCATTTCTTAATCTCAAAAACGCTATTCCCAATAGTACAAATAGCATATCAATAATAATTGCTATAACAATAACAAATACTTCACTAATTGTTTGTCCAACAATTAAAGCAAGATTTGCTATCAGTAATCCAAAAAAGCTGTAGTATAAATGTTTGGCAAGATCTTCATCTGAAATCATCTTTTTACCTCTTACTTTATATAGGGGTTTTCTTCACCACATTCGGGACAATATTCTGCATCATGTTCAAGTTCTAAGCCACATGATATACAAAACATTTTTTTCTTTCTTTTTTCGTCTCTTTCTATTTGTTTTTCAACCAATGTTTTTGGACTATTTTCGTTTATATAATTCAAATTTACTGATTGAAATGATTGAGGACTTGTTGGGTTTTTTGCAGTCCCATTACTTTCCATATTGGGATAAGACAATTGGTTAATCATATTCATAAAATCTTCAGGTACTTTATCCAAAACAAGTATCGCTCTTCTTAACCTTAACATGCCAAGGATAATTAGTACTAAAAAGCCCACTTCCATGAATTCAGTTATAGTATAGAGGACGGTATACTGATCTCTAGGTTGTAAACTTGCATCTAACATTTTTTCTATAGGTATGATAACTGTAATGAGACTATGCACAGATTGTAGTCCAAAACCTATTACTAGTAAGAGCCCCATATTAAATAGATTTCTTCTAATCATCTCAAAAAGTTTAAAGACTTTTTGAATTATAAAAAAACTAAAAGAAATTCCAAAAAAGAACATAACATTAAGAGCATTAATAATCCTAAACATATTTATAGAATGCTCTACACTATCCATTAAATCAAGTAAAAAAAATATTGAATTAAATAGATAGCCAGAACTCGATAACAAAAGCAAAATTGCCCCCGATTTCAGAACGTTACTGACGTCTAGATCACCTAATGCTATTTCCGTTTGCTCATTTTTATGCTCCAATGAAGATTCTGCCTGACTAAAAATATAGAAGCCATAAGCCATCCAAATTAAAAGAGAAGCATAGATTAGATCAGAAAACTTTGAGACATAGAAGTATATTTTATCGAACAATTGTAAAATTGAGATAATCATTACAACAAAAGAATAGATAAGTGTGGACTTCAATATCGGTGACCTAACTCTCTCTGAAATCATCAATTCAGACTTAGATGAAGCATATTTAAACTTGTGGACTGATGGATTTATAGATGACCTTCTAACCACTCACGTATTATTTCAAATGCTTGCTTATATCCCGCATCCATGGGAATAACGTGACCTCCTCTTTCTATCCATTTAATCTCTTTATCTTTTATAGGTATGACTTCATAAATTTCCTTTGAATAGTTAGGGGGGACTTGAGTATCTTTTTCAGCATGTAAAATTAATGTGGGAACCGCTATAAGAGGAAGTCTTACACGCATTTCTTCCAATAATTTGTCAAGTTCTAAGACGCTTTTAGTGCTAAACTTGTCATACCCATGATCTCTACATCGTTCCATTGCATCCTCGTCTTCCCAATAAGAGGTCATAGCTTTATTCCATGGCTTAAGATATTTAATGAAAGGAAATAGTTTAACAAGATAAAAAATTTTATCGGGAATTTTAATTGGTCCAGCCATACCAATTATACCGTCAAGACCAGGATTATTTACCGCCAGATAGTAAGTAATAGCGGCGCCCATTGACAATCCCACTACAAATGTTTTATCTATACTTTTTAATTTGTCTAATTCTTGCTGAGCATGGTCTATCCATTCGACCCAAGTATGCTGCTTGTGATCTTCAGGTGTTGTTCCATGACCAGGTAAAAGAATATTGTTTACAATATAACCCTCATCATGCAAAAATTGCTCTAAAGGTTCCATCTCATAATCTGAACCCGTAAAACCATGAATAAGCACTATTCCTATCTTTTCCTTATCATTCATAAGAAGTCTATAAAGGAAATAAAATATATACTTTCTGGAATCATAATAAGTATGAACACAGGATTTAATATGTGGAAATTTTTCCTGAAAAGGTAGTTATATTGTCTCAACATATGTTAATCTAATGGGCACAAGTTTTCCATTTCGAGTTTCAACTTTTCCTTGTTCTAGTAATGTATCTAAAGCTCTTTGAACGCGAAACAAGATATTCAAATTATCAATCCACATATATTTCAAGAGCTCGTTTTGAGACTTGGGTCCTTCTTGACACAAAATGCTTAATATGTGGTCTTCAATAAATTTTATGTTTAGCTCACTTTCACTCATACAACGAATTATACCAGATTTCAGTATTTAAAGATGCCAGATACCATATTTAGTCTAAAGTTCTTCTTCATAATAGTCACGTTTATGATAGCATCCCAAAAAGATGTTAAAACGAGGAACGGTCTCTTTGTATTTGCGAAAAGGATACCCATGTAATTCTTCTAAATAAATGTCTTTTTCAACAGATGATAATATAAAACATATCAAAGCCATAAGTGCAAATAAATTAGATAATATACTATGATTGATAAGTATAAGTGCAATACAATTTAAGATCAATCCAAGAGTTACTGGATGTCTAACATAGGCATAAATTCGTAAATTACGGAATTTTGTCAATTCTTTTATTCCTCTTTGATTAATCCATCGTTTTCTTTCCCACAAAAAACCTGCCAAAATAAGAGAAAACGCAATTAATCCAGTATAAAGGCCAAATTGAACCATTAACGGGGGAGCATCATATTCACCTATATTATAGAATGCAATGCTTAAAATCATCAATAGAAAAGCTATATTCTGAAAAATTTTATATCTTATGCCTTTATATGTATTAAATATAAGCCAAATTATTAGATAGATACCAAGAACGATCAATACCACCCAAAACCAAATCGAATCAATCACAAATAAGAATCAATACCCTTATTTATTAGATTTATGTATGAGTTGATTTTTTGCACATTTTTTATAATTTTCTTGTAGTCATAAGTGATTCAGTTACCATTCACACTCAGACAAAACGGACTACCCACGACGTACATTATCCCCGGACGAAAACGCAGGGAGAATACTTTGCGATTAATATTAGCACCAGCATTACAATCAGCGTGCACAATTACTCCAGTAGAAGAACGAAACATTCCTCGATAAAACCTAAAATTTTGGTCAATCAAAATCTTTTTTATTTGAATCAAATTTAATTATGATGGTGAACTAAAATGGAAAAAGAACATAATATACCATTAATAGGCGATAAATTCCCCGAAATGAAAGTAACGACAACGCGCGGAGAAAAAAACTTACCCGATGACTATAAAGGCAAATGGTTAGTACTTTTTAGCCATCCGGCAGATTTTACTCCAGTATGTACAACAGAATTTGTGTCTTTTCAGAAGCATTATGATCAATTTAGAGAATTGAACACAGAGCTGTTAGGACTGAGCATAGACCAAGTATATGCCCACATTAAGTGGGAAGATTGGATCCGAGACAATATTGAAGTTGAAATTGAGTTTCCTATTATTGCTGATCACGGCGATATAGGCAGAAGATTGGGTATGATCCACCCTAACAAAAGTGCTAGTACGGTTCGAGCTGTCTTTATTTTAGACCCAGAAAGTATTGTTCGCGCTATTCTATATTATCCTCCCGAATTAGGCAGAAATATGGATGAAATCGTGAGAATGATAAAAGGTTTCCAAGTTGCAGATAAACACAAAGTGGCGATTCCAGCCAACTGGCCAAACAATGAGCTTTTTGGTGATCATGTTATCGTACCTCCAGCTAATAATGTTGAAGATGCAAAGAAAAGATTAGAAAGTGATAAACACGAATGTTTAGATTGGTGGCTTTGCCATAAAAAAGTCGAGTAAGAATTGACAAAGATAGCTATAGTTGAAATATAGCTAATTTATTTTCTTTTTTTTATATCCTCTACAGTCTTTTTCTTTGTATTTTCCTTGTAGGAGATCGTATCTTTATCTATATATCCAATTGCTAAAAAGTTGGGCGAATCGCTCATCTCTATTAGTAAGGAGGTAGATTGTCCCTCACCCAGATACAGTTTGGGAATGTATCTGCTACTGTCAACTCTTCTTATTTGAGTTATAGGAGGCGATTGATACAATTCTTTTCCTATGGTTATCATTAATCTATCATTATAATTACCAAATTTTTCAACCTTTTTCCATATATAGATCGTATCTTGGTAATTCTTTTTGAAAATAAGTATTCCCCTAAATATTGTTTCTATTAGGAGAACAATAATTAATAGATGCAAGAAATATATGAATACATCGAATGTATATGTTAGAAGTAAAATTACACCAAATAAAATTAAGAAATAAGAAAATAGTATATAAATGAAAGGCATATAGTCTGGTACCTCTTTTTTTGAAATATTAGGAAATACCGGAAAGTTTTTTTCTTTTTCGTATTGTTTTTTTCTATTATGCTGAATGGAAAGGAAAGATCCTTTTTCTTTAAACATCGGACATATAAATGACAAAATGGTATAAAATCGAATATTCAATTGGTATTGATTTAACATAGTTTGTTCGTTTTGTATTTGGCATTTTGATTGAAAAAAACTAAAGTTTGATGTTTTTGCTGTTTTCTTCCAGTTTTTTAAAGGACCATAATTTTCCATATATTTAAGTTCATTATTGAGTAAATATGCGGTTGAGCAGACTATTAATGGTATGAAATAAAGGATTAAGTTCATTATTGGTAATGGATTTAGGGAAACTAGAACTGATTCTTTACTTTTCTCCGACAAATAGATATGAGAGATAAAGGTATAAATCCCAAAGATAATAAACATTAGAAAACATAAAAAGTATCCGCTTTTTCTTGATTTGGTATCGAGATGGGCAGATTCTCCTTCTTTTATAATTGATCTCTGAAAGAAAAATTCATACATTCTTTTTGATTCTTTAATTGTCTCTATAGTTAAAGCAGTCATAAAAAGAGGAAACAAAAAGTAATAACATAACCACACTGCTGGTGAAACTCTGGAAAGATAAATCATCCCTGACGTACTTAATAAAGATCCTATAAACAATGCTTTCAGTTTAAAACTCACATATAACCATATAATCAGAATATTATGAAAAGAAACGCGTGGATTGGCGATTGGAATAGAAAGAGCATCAGTAAGTAATTTTTCACTTATTAATAAATCGCTGTTATAGTTTTTGATAAAATATTCTGCTGACATATGTCCTTTTTTCACATTTGTGAAATCAATTACATTTTCTCTTTGTGTATGCGAAACATTATTTTCATAGAAATCTTGATAATATTCTACTTCACCTTTTTTTACAAAAGTTTCCGATAGTACCCTAACTCTTTTTCTTTCCTTCTCAGGCTTGAAGTGTTTTTTATTCATTTATCTCACATCCAGATGATTTTTTTGTTGACTTTTACTTTTTTCTTCTGCTCTCTATGAACAGATTCAAGATATGCTCTGTCAAGTAAAGTTCCAACAGAAACCAATCTTGACCAAATAACTTGGGCTATTTTTGCTTCATCAGCTTTTAGTCCATAAAGTCCAATCCAGTAAAATCTAAGGGGATTTTCTATTTTTTCTATTTTTTTGATTGTTAATAGAGGTAATGCATATCCAAATTGGTTTAAATGGAAAAGATTCTGAATTGCTTCCACTAGTATTTCATCAGTGGAATGAGATGAAAGTCTAAAATAGTTACCTGAACGCTTTTTTATAGAAATATTTTGAAATTCCTTAGCTATAAATGATATATTGGTGCTTAATTTTCCTGTTTTCTTTAAATATTCATCAAGTATAGAATACATTTCAAAGACATTTTTAACAATATCTTCTATTTTTTCATTTTTATGCAGTAAAATATCTTTTCGCTTATATTGATAGAAATTCTCCTCTATAATTTTTCTATCAAAGAGTTGAAAATACTTATCTTTAATCCTAGTTAATTTTAACATTGGCTTATCGAAAGCTACATCAAAAGATAAGGCTTCTAAATTTTCATAGTCTTGGTCGATTTTCCACAGATCTAAGTATCGATGACGTTCATGCGCTTTTTTCTTCATCTCTTCATTGAAGAATCTAATACGATAGCATAATTCAATAATATCTTCTTGCATTGACGGATAAGCGTGTCCTATACCTTTTTCAATTACACCATCTTCGGATAATCCATAGAAATGCTTGTGTTTTCTTACTATGTTGAAAAAGTCACTTAGTCCATAAGGGATTTCAGGATCAACTACTGCCACATCCCAAATATTGCTCAATTTAGTATAATTTTTCTCATCAATCCTATAAGCTCTTCCTTTAGTTTGAATAACAGTTTGATAGGCTGATACTGAAGTAAGATCAACTAAGGTATTGAGTTTAATAGAATCCCATCCTTCGCCTAGAATCGATCTTGGTCCGATTAGACAACGGATTAATGATTTCTCAAACAGATATGTAAAAAAAAGCGTAAAAATACCTGTTTTCCAATCTGAACCTGATCCTTCTATCAAACACAATCCATTTTGCAATTTTTTATCCTTTAATTTGAAATCCAATCTTAATTTTTTACTCCAATTCAAAGCTTCCCTTTCAACAAAAGCAGTTATATCTTGATCAGCAATAATTACATCTTGAAGTAATAATACTGCTTCTAAATCTGCCAGTTGTCTATCATTACATATTTTCTCTATAAGTAAGGTTAAATGTGGTGATGAAGCATTATCAAATACAACTACAGCATGTAAATCGTTGTTCATCTTTTCTTTTTCAAGTTTAAGTATGTCTAATACAGCTTCAATCCTATTTTTGCTTTCATGCAAAACTTCAAAAACGAATTTCTTTGCAGATAATAACTCGTCAAAGCTGGTTATATTTTGATAAAAAAAGTCTAAAGATTTAATAAAAGAATCGTTTTCTGTTACTCCTTCTTTCCTATTTTTAGAGAGATATATACTATAATACAAATATAATAATTTGAACTTTTCAATAACTGAAAATGATGATTCATTTTCCTTAGTTTTCTTTTCTTTTTCTTTTTCTTTTTCTTTCTTTTTGTCATTCTTTGATTCATCAATCACTTTGTGTTTTGCTTCTTCTAATATCGAAAAATGATCTAGTAGAATATTATTGTCTAATGCTAGATCTTGTAACCATCTCTTTGGAGTCTTTAATTTTTTTAGTCTTTTTCTTTCAAACAGTTGGTCTAATTTGTTCCAATATGGTTTTAGTTTTTTTAGTTCTTCTTCTGAAGGAGTTGTAAGATAAATTAAGTCTTGATAGGGAGCTAAATTTCTTTGTTTGACTGCAGCAGGTGTGGGTATTTCAACATTCACTTTCCCAAATAACAATTTGTAAATATGCGTTTCATATGCTTCCTCTTCCTCATCTAATAAGGGAGGAGTTGCAGTTAGACCAATAACGAAAGGATAATTAAATTCCTCAATTAAGTAATTAACAATATGTGCCCATACAGCAGTTAAGTGATGACATTCATCTAGAATTATCACTCCTATACCTTTTTCTTTAATTTTTTCAATTATATCTACTGTGTTGGGATGCAAGATATCTTTAATAGATAAATCTGTGATGTCTTTGTTGAAAATTGTTTTTTTTCTTATTTTTGATATATATGGCTGAATTTCAGCTTGATACTCCCTTGATTCTCTAAAAACTTCTTTGAACTTCTCAATTGAAGTGATAGCCATATCGGGAAATAGAGTTTTACTTTTTTCTTTCCAATGCTCTAAATAGTCTTTGAACCACATAGCCTCTGCATATTTAAATAACAATTCTTCATCCCTATTATAGACAGAAAAACGGTGATATGTCATCGAAATAATTGGTGCATGTGAATATGAATTACTTGTTCCAAGCATGGTATTAATGACGGGGGAATCGTCTGGTAAAAAAAGAGAAATTTTATCAATCCATTGCTGTTGAGTTGAATAATTGGGAGATAAAACAAGAGCGTTTGTTTGGAGTCTTTTGATTAATTCTAAACCAATAATTGTTTTACCAGAACCGGGTGGAGAAACAACATAAAATTTTCTCTCAAGTTTATCACGAACATCCTCGAATTTTTCAAGAATAAGTTTTTGAGATTGCCAAAAATCTCGTTGAAACGCCATTTGTGTTACTGGATTTTTATCAAATTTTCCATCTCGATCTAGATCAAATCGTATATCTCGATAACTGGATATTGGTTGTTCTATATAAGAATCATATGGTAATTCTTTTTTACAATAGGGGCAGTTTGAATTGATCGTATACCAGTTTTTTAGATGATTTTGATGAAAAACAGTTCGACAATTTTTGCAAATTTTAACGTTTGACTCAATATCAAATGGACTAAAACAAATCCCACACTTAATAACTTCTGCTCTACAATTTGAACAAAATTTTTCGGAAATACTTATACAGTGAGAACAGTTCAAACAGATATAATCCATTTTTCTCATTTTATTAAGCATTTGGTACTATATAAAGTTTCTAAAACTAAAA
>CAZHRF010000054.1:0-10410 GCA_964534625.1 uncultured archaeon
TTGACAAAATGAAGTCCTTTCACATTCTTCATTTTTTCTTTTGATATTCTTCTAAGACACCCGTGCTCTCTTCATTTTTATCAACTTCGACATAACAATTGCATAGTTCGTCAAAAAGATCTTCGATGATAAAAGAGAAAGGATCTTGTTCGTAAGTTATAAAAGGTATATCTTGTTTAAGAAGAAAATTTTGAAGTTCGTGAACAATCTTTGCTTCCTTCTTAGAATTTACTACAATTTTCATAGACTTATAGTTTTAAGGTTATTAGTTTAAAAATATTAGCTGAAAAATTAGTGAAAAATGAATGTATTTGGTTTAATCATACTAAAATTAGGTTTACTTTTGCTTTTATCTTCTTTTATATGATATGATTTTGACTCTTGAGATACTAGAATAACAAAGAAAAAAGGAGATCAGTTTATTTTTTTATCCATTGTTGTAAGAGATAAATGATAACCTCTGTAGCCTTAATCAGCGATTTTATTGGTATGTATTCTTTTCTCGAGTGGAATAATAATCCTCCAGCAAAAATATTTGGTGTGGGTATTCCTTGAGCTGAAAGCCTAGCTCCATCTGTCCCCCCGCGTATTGGTCGTTGAATTGGTTCTAATTCAGCTTCCTTAATAGCTTCAACCGCTTTTTCTATTATATAAGGATGATCTTTGAGGTAGACCTGCATATTTTCATAGCTATGTTCAAAGTTCAAATCTATCTTTAAACCTCGATGTCTTTTCTCAAATGTTCTTGCCAAAGATTCGAGAAAGTTCATTCGATGGTGATTGTTTTCTTCTTCAAAATCTCTTAGTATTAATATAATGGTAGCCTTTTCTTCACTACCATTTATTTTATAAAAATGATAAAACCCTTCTCTCTTTTCAGTATGCTCAGGTGTTTCAGCTTCAGGTAGTGAAGAAACATAGAGTGTAGCTATTCTAAGTGCGTTGATCATCTTGTTTTTGGCATATCCAGGATGTACACTTAATCCATTAAATATTATTTCAGCCTTCCATGCATCAAAGCATTCGAATTCTATTTCTCCAGCTTCTCCTCCGTCTAAGGTATAACAAAAAGCTGGTAACCGATCTTTGTTGATCATTGTTACCCCCTCTCCTATTTCCTCATCAGGCGTAAAACAGATAGTAATGGGTCCATGTTTTATCTCTGGATATTCTTTCAATATTGATAGAGCGGTCATTATTTCTGCTATTCCAGCTTTATCATCAGCTCCCAATAGTGTTTTACCTGAAGCAGTTATAATTTCTTCACCTACATAGTGTTTAAGTTCAGGTGAATCTCTCTCTGATAGAGTTAAAGAAGGATCATCAGGATATGAGAGCGTTTTTTCTTCATATGTACGAATGAGCGGTTTAACATCGTTTCCACTAGCAGCTGGACTTGTATCCATATGAGCCAGAAAACCAATCCGTTGTACATTTTCATAGCCTTCTGAGGCTGGAAGATCGGCATATACGTAACAATATTCATCAACAACTACATTCAATAAGCCGAGGGTAGTTAACTCTTCTTTTAGTATATTAGCTAAATCGAATTGCTTTTCTGTAGAGGGATGCGTACCAGTTGATTCATCAGATTGGGTGTCAATCTGAACATATTTTAAAAAAGCATTTTTTACTTCTTTTTCGATATGATCAAATATTTCTTGAGTAAGTTTCATAATAACAACATACAACTATATTATCAGTCTAATATTAATATTTCTCAATGACAAGGTTAAGATTATATTATTACTCTAAGATACTAATTCATTACATAATCACGGTTAGCAATTTTTCACAAGTCTCAACTATATAACTACCACATTTTGCTTATTTTAGTGAGTTAGATAGTGAGAGATTTTTTTTCTTGCCAATTATCTGTCTATTCAACAAATGATAAAAGATTTAAATACAACCTATGTATATTTAAAAACAAAAGTATTAAGAGGACTTTATATGCAAAAACAAAGAAAATGGAAGTATATTCCAAGTATCCCATCTGAAATTGAAATTAAAAATATGCCATTAATTGAGATGTTTCGAGAAACTGTTGATAAATATCCTGATCGAAAGTATCTTCATTTCATGGGAAAAGATAAGACTTATGCTGAAGTTGACGAAGAAGTCAATAAATTTGCGCATTCATTGAAAGAATTAGGAGTAAAGAAAAATGATGTAGTTGCTATCTTAGCTGCTAATTGTCCCCAGTATGTTGTAGCCTTTTTTGCTATACAATCAATAGGCGCTATTAGCACGGCAATTAGTCCATTATATTCTGAAAAAGAAATTAGATTTCAACTTGCTGATAGTGGAGCTAAAGTTATAGTAACTATTGATCTGTTTTTGGATAGAATCAGAAAGGTTCAAGAAGATACAGATCTTGAACATATTATTGTCAGTTCTATCGCTGATGAATTACCTGTCATTAAAAAAATATTGTATAAAGTATTTAAAGGCATTAAAGACCCTAAAGTTAAAGATGAAATTAAATATAAAGAATTTATTAAAAGAGGTAAAAACACCCGTATCCATGTAGATATTGATCCAAAAGAGAAAGTCGCTGTTCTTCAATACACAGGTGGTACTACAGGTGTGCAAAAGGGTGCTATGCTTACAGACTTCAATTTGGTCTCTCAAAGTATTATTGTTAGCAATTGGGATCTATGGATCGGAGATAAACGTCCTAAAGGACAATATCTTACAGCTGGAGTACTACCTTACTCACACATTTTTGGTTTTACTTCATCATTCTTATGGCCAACATATATTGGAGCGCAAATATTCTTAGTTCCTAATCCCAGAGACCTCCAATATATTATGTCAATAATCGATAAATATGGTATTCACTACCTAAATGCTGTTCCCGTACTTTTCCAGAAAATGGCAGAACATGAAAAGGTTGACAAATATGATCTATCATCTTTAGTTATGTGTATTGCGGGTGGAGAAACACTTCCTAAGACTACTGTGAAAAAGTTTGAAGATAAAACGGGTAATATACTAATAGAAGGATATGGTTTAAGTGAAGCATCACCTGTTACCCATGTTAATCCTGCTAGAGTAGAAGATAGAAAAACCGGATCAATTGGCATTCCGATCCCTAATGTTGATGTTATTTTAGTTGATCCACAAACTAACAAAGAAGTGACTGAAGAAGGTAAAAGTGGTGAGATATGGGTTCGTGGTCCTGGAGTAATGAAAGGATACTGGAATAACAAAGAAGCAACCGATAATGTTTTTGAGAAAGGTTGGTTAAGAACTGGTGATGTTGCAACTATGGACGAAGATGGGTTCTTTACAATTGTTGATAGACTCAAACACATGATTATTGTATCAGGATACAAAGTTTGGCCTAGTGAAGTGGAAGAAGTACTTTACAATCACGATGCTATTAATATGGCAGCTGTCGTACCAACTGAAACTGAGCATGGAACAGTAGTTAAAGCCTATCTAGTTAAAGAAAAAGGATATGATGAATTAGGATTGAATGAAGTAAGAACGTATTGCAAGAAACACATGGCACCATACAAAGTACCTAAAGCAATCGAATATACAGATGAACTTCCTCGTTCACCATTTGGTAAAGTCTTAAGACGAGCATTGGTTGAAAAAGAGATTTCTCGAGCTGCAACAACTGAATCAGGTGCAGCAAATCTAGTTAAAACAACACAAAAAATTTCAAAGACTCAAAAATAATTAACGTTCTTTTTTATTTTATTTTATTTAATTTTATTTAATTTAATTTATTCTTACGCTTGTACTCTCAATTTTGTTGGTTTTTAGCTGATTTCATATTTATTATTCAAATCACCCTTGTTTTTGAGACAGTACTATTTTTTTTGATTTGTAAAACAATACTTTTATTGATTTTCGAAGAATTAGATTGAAGGTTTTACAATTGTTTACGGGAAAATAATATAAATAACTATAAAAGATATAAAATTTAGAGTAAAACGTGCAATATATGGAGAATTATTTATGGCTGATTTTTATAACAAAACTAAGAGATATTATCGCTTTGGAGAGCCAAGAAAAGCTAAACTGCTAAAAATTTACCCCTATTTCCATCCAGTAGATTCTGAACAAAATCCTATTGTTACTATGCAAACTAATGGAGGAGATCAAAAAGAAGTAATAATGTTGGGGTCAAATAATTATTTGGGTATGACTTCTCATCCTAAAATAAAACAAGCGGCTATTGATGCTATTGAAAAATGGGGAGTTGGGACAACAGGTTCAAGATTACTAAATGGTACAATGAGTCTTCATATTGAACTGGAAGAACGTTTAGCAGAGTTTATAGGTACAGAGGAAGCTTTAGTTTTTTCAACAGGAATGCAAGCAAACTTAGGAGCCATTTCAGCAAGCCTTACAGATAAAGATGAATGGGTCATATCAGATCAGCAAAATCATGCTTCAATTATCGATGCAATTAGATTAGGAAAAAATGATCCTAAAAACAAAAAGATTTACAAGCACAATGATATGGAAGATATGGAAGCAAAGTTAAAGGAAGTGCCTAAGGGAAAAGGATTAATTATTACTGATGGGGTTTTCAGTATGGAAGGTGATGTTGTTCCTCTTGATCATCTTACTGACATAGCAGAAGATTATGGAGCAGGCGTATATGTAGATGATGCACACGCCGTAGGAGTCTTAGGTCCTCATGGAAAAGGAACAGCTGCTCATTATGGGTTAACAGATAAAGTAGATATCACAATGGGCACATTCTCAAAAAGTTTTGCTTCTTGTGGAGGCTTTATTGCAGCCAATAAAGAAATAATCAACTGGTTAAAACACAAAGCACGTTCATTTATTTTTTCAGCTAGTCCACCACCTTCAACATGTGCCACTGTCTCTGCAATTTTAGATATTATTGAAAAAGATGATTCAATAAGACAAAATCTTTTATCAGTTGCTGATAGAATGCGTGAAGGATTAATGGAAAATGGGTTCGATATAGGCAATTCTGTAACGCCAATTATACCTATAATTGTTGGTAAAGAAATGAAAATGCTAAAATTTTATAAAAAACTATTTGAATATGATCCTAAAGGCATTTTTACCAATCCAGTTACATATCCTGCTACGCCTAAAGATAGAGCATTATTAAGAACATCTTATATGGCAACTATGAATGATGAATTAATAGATGAAGCTTTAGAGATCATTACAAAAACTGGAAAAGAAATGGGAATTATCTGAAAAATTGCTGTATGAACTAACTGGTGTTTGGTAAATCTGATAAAAATAATCATGAAAATATTAACTATTGGATTGGATAAACAAAAATTACTCATCTTATCCACCTAATGAACTTTTTTCTTCTGTCTTTTTTCTTCTTTTCCTCTTGCTCTAATGAAAATATAAATAAAGTGCAAATGATTTGTCATACCGTTGCTATGAAATATTATACTACTAATGTCTTCGGGAAAAAAATCGGATATTACTCCAACAATAAACAAGGAGTACCAACAATATTCCAAATTCATGGCTTAGGAAGTAGTTCAGAATACTTTAAAAAATTAAACTGGACAATAGAAGGAGAGTTTAATATTGTTGCTGTAGATCTAGTTGGATTTGGTAAATCCGATAAACCAGAGAATTTTCATTATTCTTTAATGGAACAAACGATTCTACTCGATCAACTTATTGATATTTTAGATCTTAAAATCTATGCCATAGTAGGTTTCTCGATGGGAGGTACCATAGCAGTTTTATTAGCTGAAATGCTTTTGCCTACTAATCTCTATAAACTCATTCTTGTGGAGCCTGTACTTGAATTTGAAGATTTGTCAAAAATTACTTTAAGGACAGCTAAAATGCCTTTATGGCAATTAAAATTGAGTAGAGTTATTTTCCCCTTATATGAAATAGTTCCCATACGAATTTACTTAAAAAGGAAAAAGAAAGAAAATAGGAAAATAGTTTCAAGAGGTTTAAAAAACAGTTCAACTCTTGCTTTACAAAAATCCGCCTTTATGTTAGTGAGTCAGCTAAAAAATAATGGATTACTTGAACAATTTCTTAATACAAAATGTGAGAAATACTATATTATAGCAGATAGCACAAAAGAAAACATGACGGAAGAAAAACTTACAAAAATACGCCAAAAAGCAGAGTTAATTATTATTCTAGATGCAAAACATGTGGTAATGTTAGACAATGAAACTAGGTTCAACGAAGAAATTAAAAAAATATTAACATAGGAAGGGATGTGATCCCCCTTTAAAATTGGATTAACGGGAATTCATCTTTTGTTTGTATTGTTGAGTTTTATGATACCTTCTCTTTTTGATTTTATCAATGTTAGTTTTACATATGGGACAATGTTCTTTCATCGAGATCCACATACTTAAATGATTATGATGAAAAACATTTTTGCAGTTAGGGCAGAATGAAACATGATTTTTTTGTTCAATGTTCATGTTGCAAACGTAACATTTAGGCAATTGTCTTCCACAATAACGGCAAAATGATGCGTCTTTCTTATTCGAGATTGAACAATAAGGACAAGCATATTTACGTTTTAACACTTTTTTTGGTACGCGTGCTGTTTTATACACAAATAATCTTGTATTATCCAGTTTTTCTCCCAGTTCGTCTCTATTATCAACAATTGGTTTAATAATTGCAATCAGACAAACAAATGAACTCAACCCTAATCTAAACTCTAGTGTTTGTTCATAAGTTATGAAAAACAATCCGATCCCCAACCCAAAGAGGAGAAAATAGTTTCTGATAATAACCCATTTGAATATTTCCCATGTATATCTAACAGCTAGTTTTAGTACCTCCCCTAGCCACTTTAGAAAACGCCAGAAAAGATTTGGAAAACGGATAATCCCCCGTCCGATAGTTTTTAAAAGTGTAATGATTAAATCAAATAAAGATTTTAACATGTTCCATAGTTGCTTTCTGAAATGAATAGTTAGTGTAAGAAGTATCAAACCTGCCCCAATTAGATAATTTAACACAGGAAAAAGCCATGGTATCTGGTCTATCGCAGTTAAAACAATATAACATACACCAGAAACAAAAAATATATTCCATGGAGATATAAACAGTTTCCAATTAACTTGCTCGAGTATATCTAAGAAATTATGCCAAGTTGTGTTAAGAAACCGAATAATTTTAACATTCAGATCATATGTTTCTGAGAAGAAGCCTATTAAGATTAAAAATAGCCCTCCAAATATTAATATAAAATTCCAGAACTCTTTTGCAAATAGACTAAAACCAAGGGCAAAAGTAATTGAAGGTAAAGCTAATACTAAAAAGCCAATATAAGCGATAATAGCTCCAGCAACAAAATAATCTATACCTTTTTTGTTTAATCGTCTAATAAGTAGTCCAAAAAAGCCTATAAGAAAACCTAAAACCATAACTCCCATACCCCAATTAGAATATTGACCTGAAAAGAACATATTTGTAAAAATGACGATCAACATTCCAAGCAGAGAAATAGCGAATCCTGTCCATAAAATAGGAATAACATCAAGTGTTTTGTGCTTTTTTTGTTTTTGTTTTTTAGTAAACATTAGTCAAAAAACCTCCTTTTAATAAAATCGCCAATATTCTGCGACTTTTTGCTTCTTTCTTCAATTTTCCGCGCAATCATCTTTTTTATTTGATTGATAAGCAATATTATAGATATAATTCCCAGAACTATAAACATAAGCCCCATACTTGTTTTTACTGCGCTAGTGGCATTTGCGAATAAATTCAAGAAATCACTACCAAAGGTTAAAGCGATACCATATACTGTAGAGAACGACATAACAGAGAATAATAAAATCAACAAAATATTGTTATAGATAAAACGAGCGATAGTTTTTATACCATTCCAAATTGCTCTGAATATATCGGGTATTTTTTGAATTATTTGTTTGATTCTGTTCAAATCAAAGATTAAACGTGCAAAAAGTAAGAACACAATACCAAAGATTAATGATAAAAGCGAATAAAGATTACTGCCAATATTATTTCTGACAACAATACTAGATATTATTAATGCTAGACCAACCAAACGAACACAGAAATAGAATCTTCTAACAAGAAATTCCCAAAACATCTTGGGATAGCCTATCCATTTAGCAAATAGGAACATCACACCACCCAATATTATTAGTACTATCCATTGGGTTGCCCAACTATTGATTATACCGAAAATTAACGAAACAATAATTAAACAAAAGCCTGTAAATCGTATAAGAGATACTCTATTTCTCTTTATATATTGAAAAACAGACTTTCGTGAAAAAATTAGAGAAATAGGGATCAATAGTGACCCAATGACTATCTGTACAGTAGCGAGAGTTGGACTAATCTGCCCACTTTTTCGCCATATAGAACCATAAATAATTAATAAAATGCCCAATGAAGCTCCAATTAATCTTAATAATTCAAGAAACACTTTTTTGAAATTTCTACTAATAAAATAGTACAATTCAGAAAAAATAGTTTTTATAGCAGTCCACCAACCCAAGAAAACTTTTTCTCTTGAGAAGTATTCGCCTATCAAAATCAATGAAATACCCGAAAAAACAACAAAACTTTTGAACCCTCCGTCTATAATCGTTTTTGCATAAAAAAGCAGATAAACACCAGAGGTAGCAACTAACAATCTAATAGTTTCTTTTAAAAGTATGACATAATGTTTTTTGATGAATTCGATAATTGATACAAGAACATTATATATCCCACTAAATAGGTCTCCAATGAAATCAAGAACAACTTTTCTTGATAATATTTCAGCTACAATGGAAATGGTTATACCCAAATACAATAATGGTAAGGGAATCAGCTCTTTTATTGCTAAAACAACAATAACTATACCTCCAGCAAATACAATCAAACGCAAAGACTCTTTAATAATAACGATATAATGTGTGGAAATAAAGGAAAATAATTTTTTGAAAAAATCAACCAAGGACATAATAATTGTCTGGAAGACAAATTCGTTGAAGAACCAGTTAATGAAACGCCATATCCTTTTTGAATGATGAGCGATCAGATAAAACCAACATGCACTAAAAGCCAAATAAACAAACCACACATTTTCCCATCTTAGTAATAAGAATATTATTCCTCCCAACGCACATAGATCAAGTGTGTACAACACTATCGGACGAATATTTTCAATTAAAAAGTTAAACACATGTTCCATTCCCACCCATATTCTCTTTAAAGTGTGTTTTATTCCATTCCATATTACTTCATCTAATAGTGTTAATTCAAAAAAAGCACCCAAACCTAACAGTCCCAAACCCCAATAAACATAAACAATTTGCCCAAAGAAAGGTAAAGGTAAGAGCTTTTTTGATATAGAAACAATAATAAATAAGAAACCCACAATAATAGCAAAAATACCCAATTGCGAGTTCTTATCTACTTCTAAATTCTTCCTGAATAATCTGTAAGCAATATAAAAAACTAAGATACATGAATCAACTATTAACGCCATCAAAAGGATGTTTATAGGCAAAGCAAAATCAGCAAATAGAGACAATAAAACCGTAGTTGCAATTATTAATATAACAAATAAATAATACGAAGCGTTTAGAAAATAATCTAAGAAAGGATTCTTAGATTCATCCTTTTTTTCACTATACATAAAAAATCATAATGGGAACTCATATATAAATCATACCAAATTCAGTTATGGAATACTACGAAAAAAGTACAGTAGAATTCAATTTCTTACTAATCTTCTCCCATTAATAATTCGATTAGTTCTTGCGCCCTGTTTTTCACTACTTCCGACATTTTTTCAAATGTTTTGACAGTATTAACTTGAACACCTATCAGAACAAAATTTTTATCATATTCGAATATGGTTTTTTTTAATTCAGTAAAAGGTATTTGATGTGTAGATATAGGTTTGAGAGCATTTTCAATTTTTGAAGAAATATAAATTGTTCCAGGCTGTGCATCCATATCTATTGCGTCAATAAAAACAACCGATTGAATGGTATTATCTTCTATGACTTTAAGAACAGCAGAAGAAACATCGATATCCCTCTCAATATATACATTAGCGTATTTCTTTTTCAAGACATCACCAACTATAATGCCAAAAGCATCATCTGCTCTATCCATATTTCCAAGACAGATGAAAGCAGTCTTAGATAAATCTAAAGAAGCATTTGATGCATAAAAATTGTTTTTTAGTCCTGAAAAGGTCAAATTATCACTGGATAAAAACATGCTTTTTCCTTTATAAGAGTTATGTAAATGAATTTTAAATATAAAACAAAAAATTTGAGTTATAATTGATTAATATACATTTAGATTAATTTAAGAACCTTACGTATAATAATTAATAAGTAAAAAAGTAAAAAAGTAAAAAAGTAAAAAAGTAAAAAAGTAAAATAGATTAAAAAAGAATAAGAGAGAAGCTATTTTTTAATC
>CAZHRF010000054.1:10510-16863 GCA_964534625.1 uncultured archaeon
AAGTAAAAAAGTAAAATAGATTAAAAAAGAATAAGAGAGAAGCTATTTTTTAATCAATCTAACCATATGACATGAGCATGAAATGCAAGGATCATACGCTCTCACAATCATCTCAAGTTTCAGTTCTATATCCTCTTCTTCTCCTCTCTCAAACAAATTAGTAGCTGCAACACGGATATATTCTTCTATGTCATCTAAATTCTGCGCAGTAGGTGTTATTATATCTGCATATTTGATTTTAGAATCCTCTAACTCATAGGAGTGATACAATATTCCTCTAGGTGCTTCAACAGCAGCTGTACCCTTACCTACTTTTTCAGATGGTATGACATTTTCTACATCATCTAGATTCTTAATTTCGTCAATAATCTCGATAGTTTGTTCGAATGTCCAAAGGGTTTCAATAGCTTGAGCTAAGGTGTTATAGATAGGATTAACTTTCCATTTCTCATTATAATATTTGTCAAAATACTTTTTAGCTTTACCGGTTAAACGATCACCAATAATGTTTAACCTAGCTAAAGCCCCGACAGTAAATGGTTTATCATTGTAGAGAGAACGTTTTGCATAACTATGAGAGACAACGCGTTCATTGGTTAGTTTTTTATATTCTTCAACAGGATATTCTTCACCAGTAGAAATTAAGATACTATCGCCAACATAGCCAAATTCTTTATTTGGAGGATTGACACACATGAATGTTGTTTCTCTCTCGCAATAGTCATCGTATTCCAAACCACCTAGTACATCAATGATTTTTATTATCTTAGGGATAGACTCTTTTGCTCGTTTTGAGATATCATCTAATTCTTCCACTGTAGGTGTTCGTCCAAATCCACCAACAATAGGATTCTCGCCATGAATCTTTCTTCCAATTATTAATTGCATCATTTCTGTACCTAGTTTCTTCATCTGTAAAGCTTCAACTACTGTTTCTTTATGCGTTGGAAGTAGTGCGACAGCTGAAGGCTTTTTAAAGAAATCTGGAACTGCAAGGAAGTAAATGTGTAGGATATGAGATTCTATAAATTCACCAAAATGCATCAAAGTTCGCAATAAATGTGTTTTCTTTGGTACTTCAACTTTCAAAGCCTTTTCTATAGCTCTAATTGACACATAGCGATGGGAAGCAGTACAGATAGAACAAATCCGGGAAATGAGTGAGATATTCTCACTATATGTTTTACCTTTTACTAAGGATTCAATCATCCTTGGTCCTTCGAAGATATCTACCAGTACATCTTTCACTTTACCATCTTCAACATATACTTGGATACCTCCGTCTCCTTCTACTCGACTTACAACTTCAACATTAACATTTTTCATGCTTTTTCACCTTTTAATTGAGATTCTAACATTTCTTCTGTTTCTTTACCACCAAATAATTTGATCTTATAGATGGCTTCTTCTTCTGAAAATCCAATTTCTTTCAATTTATCAATCATTGCGGGATAATTGGAATCTTCAAAACACCCAAAGCATCCTACACAAGGTAAGTCTAAAGATGGACAAGTTGCATTACACCCTCCTGAAGTTACTGGCCCTATACAGAATTTACCGTGGATTAAGAAACAATCATTTCCTTGATATTTGCATTCAAGACAAACAGGGAAAGGATATTTTTGTGGTTGCAAACCATGAATTAATTTAGTGTAAACAGGAATAAAACTTTCTTTTGAAATTGGACAGCCGGGTATTTTCGCATCTACTTTGATATAATGGTCGATTGGTTTAGCTGCCATTGGATCTCCCACTAGTTCATGGAATTCGCCTTCTTTTCCTTCTACACCATACACTTCTTTCATACGTTCATGGAAGGTTTTGTCATCTTTGAGATATTGAATACCACCATTACTTGAACAAACACCAATGGCAACAACAAAATCTGCTTTTTCTCGGATTTCTTTTAGCTCTTCCAATTGACGGGTTGTATTAATACTTCCTTCAATAAGCGCGATATTCACCTTTGGTACTTCTTGATGAGATTGTGCCATATGGAAAAATTTGATATCTGCACTAGTAAAGAAATCGACTAATTCATCTTCCATGTGAAGAATAGCTAGTTGATCACCAGCACATCCAGAAAAACCAAAAACACCAACAATAGGTTTAGATCCTCTTTGCCACATTTTAGATCAACTCCTCTAAGCGTTCATAGTCCCAATATGTAAACACTGGACCATCTAAACAAGTGTATCTTGCACCAATAGCGCAATGACCACAATGACCTTGACCACATTTCATTCTTCGCTCAAGTGTCATCAATATTTTGTCCTTAGGAATACCTAATTTCAAAAATTCTTGCATAACAAATTTGTACATAATAGGAGGTCCGCACATGATACCATAAGCATTTTTAGTATCAACTTTATCTGCTATCTTTGAAAATAACGTAGTAACAACGCCAACGTTATGTTCCCACTCACCAGTTGGATCATTATCAACAGTTAAGTGAGTTTCAATTATATTTCTACTATGCATGCCAAGAAAGTCATTCTTGTATAACATATCAGCAGGACTTCTAGCACCATTTAAGAAATATACTTCGTTAAACTCTTCTCGTTTGTCTTCTGCATAGAGCAGAACAGAACGTAAAGGAACAGCTCCCAAGCCACCAGATACAATAACAAGATCTTTTCCTTTCATTGATTCCATATCGAAACCGTTACCATATGGTCCTCGGACATCAACAGTATCTCCTTCTTTTAATTCAAATAAAGCCTCGGTAAATGAGCCAACTTTTCTAACACCAAATTCCATAAATTCAGGTCTGGTAGGCGTAGAAGAAATAGAGAAAGTAGCTTCACCAACACCGAAGATAGAAAAGAGAACAAATTGACCAGGTTTATATTCACTAAATTTTTCTTGTATTTTTGGATCAGTAAATCTCATTTTAAAATAGCGTGTATCATGAGATAGATCTTTGATAGCTAAAATCTCAGCTGGATAAGCTTCATAATTATGTTGTACTTGTTTCATTTTAAAACCTCCTCGTATAATTTCTGTGAGACAGTTAAAACATTAATATCGACAGGACAATAAGTTACACATCGTCCGCATCCAACGCATGAAGGCTGACCAAACTTACCTATGAACTCTTTTAGCTTGTGAGTATAATAGAGTTTTAACCTTTGCACTCTTTTTTCTCTGAAATTATGATCACCTGCTACCATAGAATAATATGGGAGGGTACAAGCATCGAGAGATCTTTCTCTAACACCTTCATTACCATTCATTAAAATCTTGTCATCAACATTGAAGCAATTACAAGTTGGACAAACAAGACTACAAGTTGAGCAAGATAGACATTTATCACCGAATTCTTCCCATGCTTCATGGTCATAATTGAGTTCTATGATATCGGCCATATATTTGAAGGGAAATTCTTGTTTGAACATCTTGGCTCGGTCTTCGTGCCATTGAATGTATTCTTTAATTTCAGAACCTGAAATGTCTTCTTCAAACAAATCTTCTGCAGCAAGGGTTAGCATTAAACCTTCATTAGAACCTACCCATACCAAATAAAAGTCGGATAGCTCAGTAAAGAATAAATCAAAACCATCTTCAACCATATCGGTATTTGTATGGTTACAAATGCATTTATCATCAGGCAAACAAGAATGACCAATGATAATTAGGTTTTTTCTGCGTTTTTCATAATACGGATCCTTTATATTACCAAGAAATAGTTTATCAAGAATTTTTATTGCATGAATGTCACAAGGGTGAACACCCAGAACAATGTTTTTCTCTTCCTCATCAGGTATAACGTCTTTTTTTCCATCCTTATCATATTTGAATGTGTTATATTTAGGAGGAGTAACGAATTTTTTTACGCCTAATACTGTTCGTTGATAATCTATATCTAAATCATCATATGAATCTAGTAACTCGAATGAATGACGATTTTTCTTTTTGACAGGACCGTATAACTTACCTTTTTCTCGTAAAATATTTACGAATTTTGCAAAATTCTCCTTAGGTAATTTATAAGTCTTCATATTATCTGGTATATGTCAAGTCCATTATTTTTTAAATCTATCTCTATGTCATTAAAACGCAATAGATTCCTTATTCTACAACAAAATCAATTAAATTAACAACTAGTGATGTTTAGTCAACACTCACACGCATAAGTAAACATAATCAAGCATTAAGATGCACTAATTCGATATAAACCAGTTATTGATAACTTCTAAAAAAACATCTATTGTTAAGGAAAAAAGTTTCTCCAAATCCTAAATTGTGTTTAAACAATTATGTATCCAATCCAACGAGAAATTTTATATTAAAGTGACTGATGTAACTATTAATGAATGCTTTACTGGTTACAGGTGCCACAGGATGTACTGGAAAAGCCACTTTAAGATATTTAATGGCTTTAGGGTATAAAAATGTCCTAGGACTAACTAGGCGGGAACCTAACTCAAAGATTGAAGGGATAACATACGTATATGGTGATTTAACAGATAAAGAAAGTCTTCAGCAAATATTTGATACTTACCAAATTACTAAAATATGGCACATTGCTGCTGCTGTAGAACCAATGAGTCATAAAGAGTTATTTCACAAAGTCAATGTACAAGGAACGAAAAACATCCTCCATTCTATGAATGTAGATCTAATAGAAGAATTCTTTTTTTGCAGTTCTTTTGCAGTGTATGGGAAATTGCTTGACCAAGTAGTTGATGAAACTCACAGAACGAAGCCTATTGGATATTATGCAAAATCTAAATTACAAGCAGAGGAAGAAGTAAAAAATTTCTGTTCTAGATACAATATAAAAACTGCCATTTTTAGAATCGGTTTAATTATTGGACATGAAGAGAGACATTTCACACATTATTCGATAAAGTTATTAAAAAAGAATTTTTTTCCGATAATGGGTGCTAAAAAACACAGATTATCAATTGTGCATCCTTATGATATTGCAAACGCATTTTATTCTATTTCTAATCAAAAATTAGATAAAATGGAAATTTTTCATGTTGTCTCAAGCAATCCAACCTTTAAAGAATTAATACAAAAACTAGAACAAAAAATTATAGGTAAAAATCGTTGGAAAATTATTTTACCTTATCCTCTCCTTTATATTTTTACTTTTCTTTTTGAGGTGTTTTCAAAGGTATTATACCCAAATAAAGAGCCTCTTTTCAATAGAGAATATGCCCAAATGATGGGAAAAGACTGGATTTTTGACGATTCTAAAATCAAAGATTTTGGCTACCAATCCTTGCTTGACCTTGATATGATTACTGAAGATGCTATTAATGGACTTGAGAAAATACCAATCAAAAAAATAGTAACGATGAAACAAAAAACATAATCTTATTTTTTTATTTTATGTGTTTATAAATAAAATCATAAAGATTTTTGATAATTTCGGGATCAGAGTAAGTATATACTTCATTCGTCTCACTTACCCCATCTTTTCTCAAAAAAACAATATTTAGTGCTCCATCAGAATTAATGCTAAATTCGCCTACAGATTGTAAAGGTCGTGCATAAACATTACTACCTGGAAATTTGATAAATAACCGACTTGGAGAGATCCATATTTTTCCATTTTGTCCATTATAAAAACCCGAAGAGCTCATTACTGTATCAACAAAAATTATTGGTTCACCTGCTGCTTGATCTTCCATTTCAGCTGTAATTGATCTATTGACAGGAACCATTGCCATCAGTGTATCAATGGTTCGAATAAATAACGGATCTTCAATAAAAACAAATTGTACCCTATCACCTTTATCTAATAAGAATGTCATACCCTTTTTGTTTATTGCAATAATAGAATCAGTGTTACCTCCAATTCTATAATAATTCCCTATTTTTCCAATAAAAACTTTGGAATAGAGAGAATTAGATTGATCGAAAATGTAATAATAATTAGAAGCTTGAAGTTTGTCGGTAAAATTGCCTATACTATAAAAACCATATCTGGAGGTTGTAGTATCTGTATCATAAGTCATTTCTAGATATTCAGCAAGTTTTCTAAATTGCCCTAACCATTCATCAAATTTCTCTAGAGGTTTGTAAGCAAAAAATTCAGTAGGTCGTGATTCTTCATCCTTCCCAATAAAACCTAAGTCATATAGATCAGAAAGAGTCGAGTATATTTTTGCTTGTGGTACATCAGATAGTTTTGCTAACTCGGGCGCAGTTGCTCTCTTTAGGGCAACAATAGCAACATACGCTTTTGCTGCATATTCAGAGAACCCTATCATTTTTAATTTTTCAACTGCATCTTGCTGACTCTGCTTTAACATCCTAATCTTAGACTATTTATGACATAATACTTTATAAAACCTTTTATTCATTCACCACGCAAGTGGTAAACAATTGTAAATTGA
>CAZHRF010000055.1:0-14658 GCA_964534625.1 uncultured archaeon
GAATATGGTAATTGTAGAGCATAATAGACTACTTTGGAAATCAATAGAAAGTATACTCTAAAAACTGATTTTAACTAATTTTCTTTCTAACTATCTATTGTTCCATCTTTTCATAGACTTCCATCTCCATTGTGACAAATAGAAGGAAGAGTAGATAATAACTCAAACAATAAATAAATCAAATAAATTAATTCGCCTAAAATTCCAATAATAGTATCCCTATGCCTTTTTGAGATATTGATTAATTAAAAAAGAAAAATAAAACAGAAAGAGACCAAAGTAGATCTCATTCTATCTTAAGATGGTTAGACTTATTATACGGTAAGCGTTTCTGATGTTTTCACATTTAGAGTTGGATCATATGTATAATTATCCGCTTCTAAATTGGTAACTGTAGCTGTATATGTACCGCTACCACCTTTTTCATATACGAAAGTGACTTGTCCATCAGAATTGGTTGTTCCTGTATAGGTTACAATACTTCCACTTGGTAATTCAAGATCAAGTGTAACTGTGACACCTGATAGTGCAATACCATCGCCATCAACTACTGTTACCCTGATTGATATGTCTTTCCATGGGCCTCTTGTTCTTGATACCCACATCTCTATATTTTCGACATACATTACACCAGGATCTGTTGTTCCGCTTGTCTCAGTTGTAGCACTTGCTGGGTCGGATTTTTGTCCTTCATTACCAGACGTGTCTACCGCTGAAACTTCATAAGTATATGTAGTTCCTTCAGCTAAACCAGTATCACTATAACTTGTTGTGGTAGTTTGATCTATTTTTACACCATCTCTATAGATGTTGTAATGACTGAGATCGCTTTCACTATTAGCGTCCCAAGCTAGATCAATTTGGCTTGTGGAAACTGCAGTAGCTGTTAAACCAGTTACTTTAGCAGGAGGAGTTGTATCCCCATCATCTCCACCACCACTTGTACCACCAGCTGCATTGACTGCAGCTTCAGCGTCAACGATACCATAACCAAAGTATTGATCCCAACCAGAAGCACCTAAATCTTCAGCAGTTGAGGCCATAATGTCTCTTACTTGAACATTCGTTAAAGTAGGGTCAGCTGAATATACCAATGCAGCTACACCAGCAACATGAGGTGTTGCCATTGATGTACCTGATAGGGTATCATAATTTGCACTTGGGTTGAATGGTCCGCCTCCATCTAAGTAGGTAGGAGTTGTTGACATAATATCAACACCAGGAGCAACAAGTTCTAGTTCAGGTCCATAGTTACTAAATGAAGCTAATGTATCATCTTTCTCAGTCGCGCCAACGGCAATAAATTCAGGATAAGCAGCAGGATAACCAACTGCACCACCGTCATTACCAGACGCGGCAACTAAAAGGACACCAGCAGCATAAGCATTTTCTCCAGCAGCTTGTATTACATCACTACCAGAGCTAGCCCCTAATGAGAGGGAAGCTACATGCATACCATTAGCTGCAGCCCAATCAATACCAGCTGCAACACCAGAAGCAGTACCTGAACCACGATTATCTAAAACTTTAACTCCATAAAGTAATACTTCTGGAGCAGTTCCAATTAAAGAACCAGATAAAGCATTAGGTTCATCGTCTGTGGCAGCAATAGTACCGGAACAATGTGTACCATGATAATGATCATCTAATGGGTCATCATCATCGTTTACAAAGTCATAACCACCAGCATATCTTTGAGCTAAATCAGGATGTGTATAATCGATACCTGTATCTATTACAGCTACCTTAATATTTGTTCCTGAAACATCTGTATTGATATCAAGTGCACCATCGCTTCCACCCCATACGACATCTGCGTCGATGCGGTCAACACCCCAATCCATAGAATCTATTTGATCTATGAGGAAAACAGGAGAATCATACTCCCATGTTCTGATTAGGGGATTATTTGTTATATGCTTGAGTGCAGACCTTGGCATATATGCTGAGATACCAGGGAATGTTTGATATCTGTATGTTATTTGAGCATTAGTTTTTTCCAACAAAGCCTCATTTACTGTGCTTTCAAAGATAAGATTAACGCTTACTATTTCATCATGTGGAACAGCAGCGGCTGATCTTGTTATTGTAAAGCTCATGAAGGCAGTTGTTAGTACTAACGCCAATATTGCTATTTTAATTTTTTTGGACGTCATGATGACATCAAATAACCATTAATCCCATCAGTATTTAAATGTTGGGATTTTTTTACATATTTGCCTCATTTAATGTAAAAATATCTCATTAAAAAAAAGGTTCTGGAAAAACAGAATGGCAAATTAGCGCCTCTAATGTTGGAATATATTCGATTTCAGTATGAGCCTTTGACAATTGGATCACTTTTGAATTTAGCCCTCTAATAAGTAATACACGGGGGAAAAATTTGCATTACACCATTTGAAGCCAAATGAGATTTCTTAAAAACATTTATATATAATATATTATATTATCTCATTAGATACTATGATTAAAATAAAAAACAAGCTGTTTATTATTCTTGCTTTAGGTTTAGTAACCTTTGGGGCTACGAGATTATTACGGGCATTGCCTATAACTGACAGTGCCAGTACTAGTTCTGAACCCAGTCCGCTCACACTTCATCTTTATAATGGTTCCTATGGTGACTTTGATGGGGATGGCGAAGAAGATGATCTTGACGTTTATCTTGATATTATAATCAATTCTGATAAAATCAGGAAAAATTTTATGGTATACTTACACGTATACGTTCCTAATGGCGATGTCTATGCGCATAGTTTTCTATGTAACACCATTCACAATGACAATACGTTCTACTTGAATTTCATAGATCACGCATATGCTTCAGGTGATTTTACTATAACTGCTGAAATTAACCTTTTCAGTCAAGGAGTATATTATGATGAAACGGAGATAACTTTTGATCCTCCAACAGAAAAGACTCCTGATGATGAGCCTTATATGACTGTTAGCTAATCTATCACTTGTCTTTTTAGGGGTTGCTTGTATACCATGACTAAATCAGTATTAAGTAAGGACGAGTATAATTTATTGCTTATTCTACAGTCCAATCCAACTATTAAAAATACTGATATCGCTAAAGAATTAAATGTTAGCAATCCCACCGTCACAAGAAAAATAAATAAACTCAAACAAAAAGATCTTTTTACAGGAATTTATGCTCAATATCAACCTTTGAGGTTGGGATTATCTCGCCATGTATTCGTCTTTTATTTACATCATTCATCTCAGTTTACTATTATTGAAAAAATTCTAGATAACCACCCTTATACAGTCCATAGATCGCGTATATATTCGCCCTTTTTAGCCATTTATTGCCAATTCCATTACCCTAAAGGCAATCCTTCTCTCCTCTATGAATTTATAAATAAATTGGAAGATTTAGATATCATCAAAAATAGTTCAAGGTACATTTCTACAGGGATCGAAAAAAGCCTTTCGCTTTCTCTAGAACGTATGTCAGTAGATGAATTACACTTTACGTATGATTGGAATGAATTGAATGAAAAATTTAGGAAAGCAGAATCTACTAAGCCAGATATTTCCCATCACTTACTTTTAGATGAAATGCAATATGAAGATTTTGAAATTCTCAGAATACTTACTCATACGCATTCTAACCTCAAACAGCGGGATATCTGTAAAAGGTTAGGGTATGACCGCACAAAGGTTTGGAGGAGATTTCATTTTCTAGAAGATAAAATACTAACAGGATATAAAGCATCCATCAACCGCAAATTCTTTAATATAACTAGTAATAAAATTATTCTACTTCACTTTCAAGAGAATAAAGACCTCTATAAAACCTTCAATCTTCTTACAGATGAAGAAGTTCGTCCACCCTTTCGATACTTTGTAGAAATCATTACAGACGAACATAATGAAAAATGGTTACTGTTATATATTTCACTCCCGCAATATCATGATGCCCAATTATTTTATTTCTTATATGATATTTCAACCGATATTCGCGTATATAATATAGATACCATTGGAGACCATGCTGTGCGTTACGCATTCTACGAAAAAAACTACAATGCTGAAACAAAAAACTGGATTGTTAATAAAAACTATGTTGTTGAAGATCCAATAAATAATGCATTATCGGAGTATGAGGGAGAGAACGCAAAAGATCAATTGATTTGAAATAGTTAAAATAAAGTTAGGTTTTTTTTATTCTTAGTTGATTCTAACCAACTTTTCCAAATCAATGATTATGAAAATAGTGTTTTGGAAGGTATTTTTCATCATTCATCATTTATTTTGTCAGCAGTTCAGGATGAACAAATTGCATAGCTTCTTCTATTTCACTTTTTGATGGATTAATACCCAAGAATGTAATTATTTTATCTAGTTCATTTCTTGTATTACTAACCAGTTCTTCCAAATTAATTTCGATATATTGTTTATTTTGGAGAAACAGTTCTATTCTGTTGTGTCCTGTTTTAACAACATCTAAATAAAAATCATCCTCATAGATTTTCTTAGTCTTTGTAAAAAATAGTTTTATAGCTCTAACAAGTAACCCCATTCTGTTTTTAAATGAAAATAAAGGAAACTTTTCTTTCATTTCAGGAAACCAATTGTTACTCTCAAAAGTTTTCCGCAAAGAGATGGCAGTTTTTGTAGGATCTCTCTTAAGATGAATATATTTAGGATTGTAAAACAAGTATTCAATATAAGGCATGATATAAATAATTGCTGCGTCTTTGAATCCCCAAATAGTGTTATTCGCATTTCTCTTCTTGATAATTTTAGCTATCTTTTTTCTATATCTTGTATTAACTATAGTTTCCAACAGTTCTTCATTAATATCTATTCTATTATTGAAATCCAAAGACATTTTAGCTTCATATAGAATATTAAGATTTACACCTAAGAATTGTTGATCTTCGTAACAGCCTAAAGCATTAAGATGTTTGCCTAAAACCATATTTTTGTCATTCCCCATGCTTACTCCCAGTCGGTGTAGGATCCCAGCTAATAGAGATGAACCACTCCTAGGCATAGTTAATGGGATGACAGTTACAGTTTGAATCTCTTGAGTAGTCATAGAGTAATCATAGGTATGATTTACTTATTTACTATTTAATCTTTTCAACAACACCAACAAAATCATGCGAGTTATGGAAAAATGCTTTTAGATACTGATTTTCTAATTTCTGTACTAAAAAAGAAACCATTAGTACTAAAAAAATCTTACACAGTTACAATTCATCAGCAAAATAGTTTAAAATTCGTGTAGATATCTTTTTTCAGCCATTAATTGAGTCGATTTAAACCCCTAATTTATTTTCATCCAATCTTTAACTTCTTTATTTTTCTTTTTTGTGATATTTTTTACTTTTCTCAAAAACCGATTAATCCCCCTTACAAAGTTACCCGCCAATGCTATTATGGATATCATTGCAAAAAGAGACATTGAACCACCTATCCCAGAGGAAATTGATGATTATACTAAATCTGTTGCAGATAGATTAGTACAAAAATTGTCTTGATATATTAGAAAGATGAATCTATTTCAAAGTTGATATGTTAATTGGTATAAAAGGACAGAAACTATTTTGATGAAACATAAAGATGAGCTTCAGATTTCATCCGTAGTCAAATCAAATAAATTTAATCCGATGTCTTTTATACATCGAATATGTCAAGATTTAACCATTTTAACCAGAAATATTAAGCCTTTTGAAAAAGACAGGAGTATGATATATACTTTTTAATCTAATCGACAACACCATTTATCAATTCTTTTGAATAAAGGTTTCGCATATTTTCTGATCGTTCAAGTAATTCATCTAGTGTCCCTATGTCTTCAATCTGACCTTCATTCATCAATATAATTTGATTTGCTTGTTTCAAAACTGAAGCCCGATGAGAAACAATTAGTAAGGTTTTATCACCTTTATCTGAAAAAAGTCTATTCCACATTATTTGTTCGGTTTCTACATCCAATGCACTGGATAAATCGTCAAATACTAGTAATTCCGGCTGTTTAACGAACATTCTTGCAGCTGCAACTCGACTTCTCTGACCGCCAGATAAATTGACCCCCTTAGTTCCTAATAATGTATCCAGACCATCTTTAAGCTTTTTTGCATCGGTTTCAAATACAGCATGGAATATTGCTTGTTCTATATCTTGTTCTTCTACAGGATAGCCTTGAGATATATTTTCTTTTATTGTTGTTGAGAGAAGATAGGGAACTTGGGGAGTATAAGCAACACGAGGGGGGGTAAAGAAATCTTTTGGACGCTCTATTATCTTTTTATTCCAAAGCAAGTCTCCTTCCTGTTGATCAAGGAGACCTATAACGGATTTTAGTACTGTAGATTTACCGGTACCAATTTTTCCAGTCAAAACAGTAATTGTATTGGCTTTAATTTTGAAATTTATATTTTTTATACTTGTATTCTCATTATTGTTATATCTATAACTAAGATTTCTTACTTCAAAGGTGTCTAGAATATCATCTCTGGTTTTTATTAATCCTTTTATTTCTGGTTTTGATTGGTTTAGATATATTTTTCCATGTTCTACTAATCTTTGAGGGGAGACAGCTTCTTTACTGTGTGTAATTAACCTATGCAATCGTCCAAAGGCTATTTTTGTTCTAATTGTCTGAGGAATTACATTCGCTAAGTTCCAGATATAATTTCCAACGCTGTTAAGCACTGTGATGAAGAATGCCAAATCCCCCGGAGAAAACACTCCTTCCGCCATTGAACTTGACACTAAAATTAGTACAATACCTATACCCAGTACAATTACTGTATGATAAAAAGCATGCATAACTTCCATAATTACGCTATCTTTAACAGCTGCTTGTCTCCTGGTTTCATTAAGACTTTTCAAATTAGTTAATATGTCTTGTTCAGCGTTAACCACCTTAATAGCTTGAACTGAATGAAAAATCTCACCTATTGCACCTGTTACCTCTCCAGCGGCTTTTCTATTTGCTTTATTATATTTTGTTATGGCCTTTCTGACACTTAATATAACTATGATAGCTATTACAAACGGTATAGTAGCATAAGTAGTAACAGAAGGATTAATTGTATACATGATGAATAAAGAGATGAACAAATATATAGTAGTAACAAACCGCATAAAAAGATAATACGGGAACCACGTTATAGTATGTATATCTCCTCTAAATCTCGATATTGCATCCCCAGTTGACTCGGGCAAACTTTCCGCCCCTGGTGCGTCCAATATCTGTTCTAAAGTATTCTTACTCAGAAGGATTTGAAGCTGCCAATTAAACATCCTAACAGTATAAAGAAAAACATAATCGCCTAAGATTCTAAAAAAGGCTGTCAAAGGAATAATAGATACTAATATCCAGACATTTAATCCAGGGATTGGTGGTGATCCTTGAAGGGTATTAAAAATTTCTCTGATCAATAGAGAAGTAATAATGGGAGCAAAGAAAAAGAAAAAGTCACTTAAGCCACCTAAGATCAACAACCAGGGCTTATAAAGAAACAACTTTAAACTGAGTTGCATAGGCTTAATATTTTTCATTTCAACATCCTCTACTGTCATACCATTACCTCCTCTAGTCCTTTTTCTTTCAACCTATAGTATTTAGAATTACGATCTCGCTCCAAATCCTCTCTTTTGCCATATTCTATTATCTGTCCTTCAGCCAAAAGAGCTATGGCATCTACTTTATCTAAGGTTTCTAATCGATGGGCTATAATTATTGCAGTACGATCTTTTAGTAGATGATCAATAGCGGATTCTAACATTCTTTCTGTCGCAGGATCTATTCTTGATGAAGCCTCGTCCATAATAACAATGGAAGGATCCTTCAAAAAAGCCCTAGTAAGTGCAAGAAGTTGGGCTTCACCAGCGGATAGCCCTTCTTTACCAGCATTTAACTCTGTATCTAAACCTTGTTTTAAGCGTTCCAACCATGGCTGTAACTTTAGTTTTTCAATCACCGAAAGAATTTTTTCATCAGTTACTTCTTGATTAAAAAAAGTGATGTTATCTCTGACAGTTGCATTAAAAAGCTGGACATTTTGGGTGATATAAGCAATATTACCCCTAAGCTCTTTTAATGGTATATCTCTAATATCTGTATTATTAATCAAGATTTGACCTGCATCGGGATCATATAGCCTGAAAATCATCCTTGAAAGAGTGGTTTTGCCACAACCTGTCGAACCTACAAGACCAATTTTTTCTTTATTTTCTATTCCCAGAGTAATATGTTTTAATACTGGTTCATCCTTTTTATACTGAAATTGTACATTGCTAATGGAGATACTTGCATTATGTTTAGGAAAGTCTTTCTCTCCTTTATCAATCAATTTAGAAGTATATCCAAAGAGTTCATTGATTCGTTTAATGGATCCTCCTGCTTCTTGAAAATTTTGCATTTGTCTAGTAATTTGTAAAATGGGCCAATAGAGCATTTCCGAGTATAAAAGTATGAGAAATATAGTTCCCAATGTTATTTCCCCACGATTTAATAGGGGAATTGAAGGGACAAAGACAAGTGTTGTCATCAATGCAAGAAAGTTCCATAAAATAAGAATAAACACCAATCTCCTTTTTTCCGCTTTGAAATTAAAGTTTACTAGTTCCTCAGCTTTCTGATAATAGGTGTTCATAACAAACTTTTCTCCACCTGTGCCTTTAATATCTTCTTTTCCTTTTAGTATCTCTTCTATATGTCCATATACCTCAGCTGATTTTTGCCTAACTTTTTTGAAAGCTGTTACACTAAAATTACGGGCATAATAAATCGCAATAGATGAAATGAGAACAAAACAAGTGAAAGTCACACCGAAAATCCAATGCTCTAGATATAGTGATATTAACACACCAACAACCATAAAAAAGGAAGAAATTAATCTCAAACTAAAAGATGAAAAAAAGTTTGCGAGAGAAGAAACATCTCCATCGACTCTTTCAATCATTTCTCCGGGTTTATATTTATTATGGAAACTCATATCCAAATATAAACAGTGCTCAGTTAGATCATAGCGCAATTTATTTGTTGTTGCCCACGCTAAATCTTGTGAAACATAAACAGATGCAACACCTATCAAATACTGAGCTGAGAAGAGAACAACATAGGCTATTGCCAAACCAGTTAATATATTATATTCGTCTGGTATAATGCCGATAAACCATTCAATTAATCTTGTTGTAGTATACTCGTCTTCCAAAATGATGTCTATATACGCTTGTATTAAACGGGGGTTAAAAATGCGTAAGATAATATCTACTAATATACCAACCAATAAGAATACTGTTTTATTTTTGAATTGTGAGACATATTTGACTAGAAGTTTTAATTTTTCCGAATCAAATATTCTCTCACGAATGGTACTCATAGTTTTTAACCCTAAAAAATTTGACTAGGATGGGTATAAAAGTCATATGATAAAAAACAATTAGACTAAGGATAATGATAAATAGAGTAAAATGTGGGAAAATAATTTAAATAGTAATTGGAATAAGGATAATTATGAGTTCTGAATTTGATGTCAAGGAACATATTAACAGTTTGAAAAAAAAGTTGCAAGAGCGATTAAACCTTGAAAGTACTGTTGAACGCTACATTAAATTGTTTCCCACAAGATTAGAAGAATATCAATCTATATATAGTTTAGACAAATATAATACAGCTTTTTGTCTGTACATGGCAGATTATTTATTGACTAGTACAGAGTTACCTGGGATAGAAAAAGAAGAACGTATAAATAATATTTTTAGTTTGATGATAACTGGCAATAATAAGGCAAAAATAGATTATGAAACACAAATAACGCTAGTTGAATTATGCCAAAAATTATTGCAAAAAATAATTAATCATGTGAAGTATCAATATAATAAAGGTATTCCCTTTGCTATAATTAAAGTTCAAATTATTGATACTTGGCTAAGAGAATTTTTTTCCATGTTAGGTGAGTTTTTACCTGACTCAGATATTCGCTGGATCTTAACAATACTTATTTGTCTGTATAATAAGCGCATACCGTTTCAAATTTATGAAAATCTACAGCAAGAGCTTGATATCAACTCATTTAATCCCTATACTAATTACTTTATTGGCGATTATTTAGTAGACAAACTTGATTTAACACAAGAGATAAATCAAGATGATTATGTCTCAAAAACAGCATATAACATACAAATGAAAAATCAGATGGGATTTCTTCTTTTCAAAGAGAATGATAAAATACGAATTGGACACCATGGATTTGATTTAAAAACTGATGAAAAGATAAATCAAGTAATTTCCGCTCTTTTTTCAAATATACCAGTTACAGAGGGCGAACGAAGCCAAGTTACATTAAACTATTACCATTCATATATATCACTTCTTCCGGTTGAAACAAGAAAAAACCTTTTTCTATGCCACGAAGAACGAGATCAATGTCAAATTGCTTTGGTAATCATAACATCCTCAATAGAAGATGTTGATTATACTTTTCTTAAAAATTTATTAAAGCGTCACTTATATGATGCTTGCTACTATACACAGCATTATCCTCAACAATTAGAAGAAAAATTTAATGATTGGATTCAACGTGCTCTAATCGCTCAACTTTTTCAAGGTGCGGAGACTTTTAGATCAAGTTTTGATACTCAAAGGAGCAAAGAATGGGAACTAGATGCACTCATTAAAGCGCGAAAAATGGAAGGGTACGAAAATATCTCTTTTTATTCTAAACTTTTAGATCGAAATAAAATTGAGGAATTGATTAAAAAATTAGTTACATTTAATAAATTTATTCACCAGCTTATTGATACAGGTAAGGATATTGTCCCTGATGATAGCGCATTTGAAATTCTCCCTTCTGAGGTGTTTCTTGAAAATGAACCTGAAGAAGATGCAAAATTAACCCTTTTTAACATCTCTAAAAACCAGATGGCTGGAATTGTATTTCAAGCCCTACATAAAATGGCTGAGCGATATATTCATAGAAAGAGTAACACAATGAGCCGTAAATTAGCTTTGTCAAAAGTTCGTTTATTAAATAACAAGCAAACTGTTGATTTTGAGGATTGGATTATCAAAAATCTTAATTTTAAAAAACTCGAACATGAATATGCAACACATTCAGCAACGATGAATTTACGTGAGGAATTAGCTGGTAAGAAGGAGAAAAAACAACAAGAAGCGATAATTACAAGTGTTTCAGTTTCAAGTAGATTACAGGAAATAGAAAAAAAGAAAAATATTCAATTAGAAATTCAAAAACTAATCTTTAATTATATTTGTGAAACAATGTTATCAAACATGAAAATTGATATTCTAGAAGATCCAAAAATGCATGAGTTTTTTACTCCTGAATATAGGCAAGAAGTCATGATTAATGCAAAAAGAGAGATCGAGCATATATTGAGTAAATATAACGTACGTTCATTGCCCGATCGTTTAGGCTTCAGATTACAAGAAGTGGTTGAAAGCATTGATAAATACTTTAATCAAGAACTTAAAGAAGGATTGTTTAAATTGCAGTCTATTGAAAGAGATTTGACAAGATTAAGCTTGAAAGAGCTTCAAGAGATTAAAGAAAAAATGGCTAATCAAGAAACAAACCAGATGTAAGTAAAATAGAATATCTCTCACAAAACAAGCATCTAAAAAGGTCTAGTGTATTTTTAAAAATGGTTCAGAAATATATTTAAAACAGCTTAACCATTAAAAGATATGAAAAAAATAGAAGTACAAAAGCAACTTAAAATCGTTGTTTTTATTATGATGCTAGTGATCCTTGCTACAATCTCTCTAGCTTGGATATTCTACCCTGAACCTTATGATCCCATAAACCAGTATATTAGTGACTTAGGTGCTCTCAAAAGCATATCATCTTTAGACAATACCGCGTCTATGATCATAATGGCAATAGGATTTGGTTTAACATCGCTTATAGGATTAGTCATAACTTTTGCCTATGTTAAATTCAAAGAATTAGAGTATAAACCAGTAAAGTTTTTCTGGGCATTTTCAATGGCAATAGGTAGTGTATTTGTAGCAATTCCCAAAGATAGCGTTTACTATCCATTACATTATTTTGGTGCGTTTACTTTCATTATCAGTTTTGCTATTTTGAATGTAGTTTGGCAAACATACCACTTTTACAGAGAGCACGATACGGGTTATGGTGAATTGAAACCTGCTGATGAAGGATTAGGACAGTTTATGGACTTTTTAATGGTCTTCTTGGTCTTTCTAAGTATTATTATCTATTTGTCTGTATTTGTTTTAGAACAAATAGATATTAGACATGAAATAATAACTGGTGCTCTAACCCAAAAAATTGTTTTAGGGTCGTGTATTCTCGCAGTACTCGTACTTGACCGCGAGGATATGTGAATACTTTTTATTCTTTTTGCACATTATGACATAAATATGTTCAAATAGACGAAATAAGAAGTTGACACTATGGTAGTAATAATAGGTACAACTATAAATAGGGGGGATTTCTCTTTAGAATTGGATAATTTAACAGATGTCACTAGAATTTCATTAGAAGACTCTAAACTTGTTTCTTTAGATATTTCAGCCTTATCACACTGTACAAACTTAGAAGAATTAAATATTGGCTGGAATATGCTAAAACAGCTAGATTTGAGCCCGTTAACCAAATGTACAAAACTTAAAAAATTATTACTGAACAATAATAATCTTTGCCAGATAAATCTTTCTCCACTTGGAAAATGTCTCCAACTCAAAGAAGTTAATCTAGCTGATAACCACATAGAGCAAATAGATTTAAGTCCTTTAAGTAACTGTAAAAACCTCTTTTATTTGAATTTGGCAGCGAATGAACTAACTACTATTGATGTAAGCCCTATTGCAAATCATTCATTGGAAATCCTTTCTTTGAAATTAAATAACTTAGAAGAAATTGATTTATCGCCTTTTAGTTCTTGTTTACAGTTGAAAAAACTATATTTAGATAGTAACCAGATCTATGAACTAACGTTAAACCCGCTTGGAGAATGTGAACAACTCCAGAAACTATCAATCGATGATAAAGTCATCCTCATATGGCTCGATGAAGCTAGCTTTCCTGAAGAAAACTTACCTTCTGCATTGAAAGAACTAGCACATAGAATAATAATAACAGAATAAAAGATGTCGAGAGAGAAATGAATAAGTTAAGGCTATTTTTTACTGAGTTTCTTTTTGAGAAGAATAAATGCCATGGATGAAAAGAAGGGCAGTACCTATCAACTTTACAATAAAAATAAACTCTCTCTCAAATATCGTTAAAACAATTCCTTTTATCCCTCCTTAATCAAATATTCGCCATATTTAAATAGCAACATCTATATGGTTTTGATGGTAGAATGAAATTAATTCTAAACGAAAGTGATTTTGGGTTTTACATCACCACACATGATTTTAAATTGCATAATATACAAGAGGACATACCTGAAGGCGCATTCATTGTCCTTAAAGAAAAAGAGGAAATTGAAGATCTCGGTAGAACGGTAATTCAAACATCTTATGGATACATTGAAAATGACACTTATTACGACACAGACAAACGTACATTATCAGAGATGATCTCAAAAAAGGTAGTAGAATATATAGCCAAAAGGGGAACAGTTCCTTATAAAATCAATCTTAAGAAAGAACTAAAGGAAAATAAACCAGTTTATCTTTTATGGGATATAAATGAATATGATCAATTTCATCTTAAGATTACTGATATGATGCTAGGTGAAGGTAACACCGCTTATGAGACTTTTAAAGAATTATTTAAGCAAAATAAAATCGCCAAAGTAGACGAATCAATTGATCCTTGGAAAGTAGAGTATGCCAAATCAGGTAGATCCACATGTAGATCTTGTAACAAAAAAATCGCAAAGGATGCAGTACGATTAGGTGAACCTAGTTATTTTCAAGGGCATGTATCCTATAAATGGCACCACGAAGATTGCGCGAATTATATTACCATACAATCTATTGAAAATTTAGAAGGCTTAGAAGATTTGGAAAAAGAAGATAAAGAGAGAATAGAAGCTAAATTAGCTTAATACTTCCAAATTGGTTAAATAATTGATGAAGGCAACAACATCAAATTTTTTCCTTAATCTTCCTATTATTTTATGGTGTATGAGATGATCAATTAATTTAACTAAAAACAGGTCATAGTCATAGCACTAAAATTAGATGACAGAAGGGAGGTGACAGAAGAGAGATGATTAACTTTGACTATTACAGCAGAAAAGTAAAAGTAGTGATTTAGCCTTTATTTCTAAAAAAGCTATTACTTTACTAAGAAAATATAAATAGCCATAAAATATACACATCTACTATGAATTATATTACAAAAAACTTGTTATTTTTATAGAGATAGTACTAATAACCACCTTGATTTTTTCTATTATGATTAATGTCAAACCTACTAAAGTTGGTATAGAAAAGACTGAAAACAATCTAAAAACAATAATGCAAGATAAAAGGGAAAATTGTCATTATCTGGCAATTTACCCTCATATTTCTGGTTGATTCTACTGTTATCACAACTGCAGAATTAATTTTAACCAAAATAATAAGCAATGTGTCAAAAAATAAGCGAGGAACAGTTTTTGGTCTACATGATTTTGCTTCTAATATAGGAAATATAATAGGACCAGTTTTTGGAGGTTTTTTATGGGATATTTATTATAAAC
>CAZHRF010000055.1:14758-16612 GCA_964534625.1 uncultured archaeon
GGAAATATAATAGGACCAGTTTTTGGAGGTTTTTTATGGGATATTTATTATAAACTCCCATTTATTCTATCAATAGTTACTGAAGCAGTATTGGCTTTTCTTTACCCCATTGCAATCACATTAATAAGAAAAAGTTTTGATCAAAGAGAACATAATCAGCAAATAAATGAAATAGAAAAATTCATTGATAGTACATAAAGTTATAACTAACTACCACTAAGACTTCCTTAATACATTTAGGTCTACTTTAAATTCGTTTCTAATCCTATTTTTTAAAGCTTTTCTTTACAAAAGTAGAAAAGTATAATAAGTATACCAAACATGTATTAATTATGGCTGTTGTAAAACTCAAGAACAAAGACGAATTAGACAAACTGGTAGCTTTGCTTACCTTACGTTTAGGGGGAAAAGTTTCACAACAAGATGTACTTGATGCTTGTGTTCTACTTTCAACTATACATATTGACGAGTTAGAAAATCATTTTACAAGAAAAAGAAAACTATCCAAAAAGAGAGCACAAGAAATACTAGAATTTGCTGTAGCTTTTGATTATGATACTAGCAAATCTATAGATGAAGAATTATATGGTGACCAATAATATGTCTCTCATCTTAGATACTGGGTTTTATTTGGCATTAATCAATAAAAAAGACAGATCGCATGAAAAAGCTAAAGATATACTCTTAGATATCTCAGATGGCAAATATGGAACTATATTTACCTCTGATTACATTTTGGATGAAACACTGACTTTAATCAATGTGAGAACATATGGAAAACGCCCTGATTTATTAAAAAAAATGAAAGGGTTATTTATTGGTGATGCTCCGATCGCCACACTTCTTAAAATTGAACTAAGGTGGTTGGATACTATCTCAAGGTTACAACTAAAATTATCAAAAGAAAGCAATCCCATCAGTTTTACAGATTGTAGTACGATAGTATTAGCAAAGAAACACGGAATAAACAAAATTGTTTCATTTGATGGACATTTCAAAGGAATGCTATATAATATAGACTAGTTTATGCTCTTGATTATTTTATCACCTTCTTCTTGCAAACTAAAGACCCGTCTTCTCTCTTCCCTTTCGTTTCATGAGCATATGGTTTTTTGATCATGCTTTATTTTTTAATTTTCATGTCCTTTAAAGTTCCTTTTATTTTCTCTGAAACAAATTAAAATATACCCAAAAAAAGTTATTATAGCCATTCCCACGATAAATACAAATATTGCTCCTACGAGACCTGAAAAATATAACAATAAAACTACTCCTATTATCAATAACATTACCAAAATTATTTTTCTCATTTTTATTCTAGGTCTTTTATCCTTTTTTTCTCTATTTAAATATATCACATTTTTTCTTTTTTACAAAAAACTAATTCACAAATAGTATCAGGAATAGTCAAGTATGCTTTACATACTAACTATTCACCCGACTAAGTTGAAAGAAACATTGGAAACTCTTAAAACTTTGGTTAGACCACGCTTCCCAGAATAACTAACACCACAAGGACCAGGAGTGCGTCTTTAATTCAATTTTAGTATTTTCAAACAATTTTAGATTTTGAAACACAAGAAATGTATGTTAAAATGTATCTTTAGTTTTTTCTTCTTGTTTTTTTGGTATATTTTCCAACTAAGTTCATTTCTATTTTGGTGTTTCATGAATGTACCTCTAGACCTGTTATGCTCAAAACTGCAATCGATATTATTTGATTCAACACCTTGATCACCTCAAATACTAATTACTAGTGCAACCAAGTATAAATTTTTTATATCCAATCTTGTCTAAGACATGAGTTCTTTTGGGTACAACTGGGTACGTAACCCAATACACCCGCCAGTGTAT
>CAZHRF010000056.1:0-15558 GCA_964534625.1 uncultured archaeon
TTTTTTTTAAAAATTTCTTCTATTAGAACACAGACCTTTTTTGGGTCTCCCCATACTCGCAACTCTGAAATCTTTTTAGGTTCGATTTTATTTTCTCTTACTGATTGTATGATTTTATAGGTCTGTTTAGCCCGAATAAAAGGAGAAATCCAAACTTCGTTATATCGTATGTTCAATTTTACCAATCCTTTAGCTACTTTTTCTTGTATTTTTATACCTGTTTTTGATAATGGCCTTTCACTATCGGATTTCCAGGTTGGAGAATGATCGCTTTTTGCATGACGCATTAGATAAAGTTTCATAAATTCATTTGAAATTTATAATAAAAAAGATTAGTGGAAAATCATCATAAAAGAAAAAACTAAAAATTGATACTAGTATCAATTGGCTAAAAACCATCAAATTAAAAAAAGAAAAAGACTGTTTGGGGATTTTAAAGAACAAACCTCACTTTTTTAACTTTATTGGTATCAAAACAGGGGTATTCTTTTTATATTCTTCATAATCTTCCTGTCCACCCCATCGTTTATCAGTGTATTTTTCACTTATGGGTATTCCACTTATTTGGGTTATTAGTAATGCAACAAAAACTGGGGAAATCAATGTGAAAAATCTCCAGCTTTCAAGTGTGGGTAAAGCAATAATTGCAACGCCAATCCAGATGACTATCTCGCCAAAATAATTTGGATGTCTCGAAATAGACCATAATCCAGTGTTTATGAATTTACCTTTATTTTCGGGATTAGATAAGAATTTACTCTTTTGATAATCTCCAATAGCTTCAAATCCGAAACCTACTAACCATACTATAACACCAACTATCATTCCAACCCAATCATACCATTGATAAGGTGTTGTTTGTTCATAGGTAATTGCCGCTAATGCAGCAGCTAGAGTAAAACTTATCCATAACCCTTGAAGCGTCCAAGCTCTTAGAAATTCAGTGAAAGACTGTTTGAGTTCAGCAAATCGTTTATCTTCTCCTGTCTTTAAGACTCTTTTAAATAAGTAAAACCCTAACCTAGATGCCCAAATTAAGACTAACACCATAAGTAGAATAGTTCGAGCATCAACTGGTGATGGTCCGAGGATGACAGCAAGTATAGTCAATGTTATGTAAGTTAATGAACCAGTCAGATCATAGAATTTCTCTGTTTTGAATATATATGCTGGTATAAAGGCAATCCATTGAATTGTAAAGGCTAGTATTATACATAAAGCAAATAGTGGGATTGAAACTCCTAAAATATCTATCGCTTCGGTACCAATACTCCCTGCAATTGCGAGACCAGCACCTATTATTATTATTAATAGTATGCTAATGAACGTTTTAATATCATTTTTATCCATAGTAGTCACCTAATTATTTACAATAAAATGTAAACAATAACTGATTTGAATCGTAAATTAAAACTCTTTCCTTTAAACAAAAAGTATCTATAAAACGAATATATAATAAAACCATCCATTACTTTCAAGACAAACCTATATTAATTGGAAATAGTTTGAATAAAAACCTAACAACTATTTTTGTAAATTATCATAAACAAGTAATTTCAATGTAAATGATGGGAAAACCATCTTAAAAACTATAGTTAAATGGGAAATTATCATCGCATTCTAAATTTTCCATAATTGATTTCGAAGGGAAAAACTTATTTTACTATTTTTACCATTATTAATTGCTAATCAATGATACATATTGAGTCAAAAAGAAGGAATGCGTATGTCTGAAGAATCAGAACAACAATGGGAGGAAGATGTTCCCCCTGAATATGACGATTTTTATAAAGACGAAAAGAAAAAAGGCAAAAAGAACGATTTAACTCCTATAAAGGATAAAATCGCGGATCCTAAAAAAATGTTTAAAAGAGAGCGATACCCCGGACATCGAACCTACGATGATGAAGAAGAAGGCACTATGGTTAACGTTGGTGGACTGTGGGAAGAAAATCTTATAACATTTGAGGATGAAAACGTAAGAAGACGAAAACAACGGAAAAAAAAGAGATAAAGAAAGAATTACTGTGTTTAATCCTCTTTGTATTTTTCTATCAGTTTTTTTATTTTTTGTTTTATTTTATCCCTTACTTCTCTATATTTTCCAATATCCTTACCTTTTGGGTTCTCTAGATCCCAATTTTCCACTTTAGGGAGAAAGATAGCTGGACAAGCTCCCTCTGCATCACACCCCATAATTATGATTCTGTCTGCCCATGACCAGTCATTTACACGTTTAGAAGTATGATTAGAAATATCTATGTCTACTTCTTTCATTACTTGAATGGCAAGTGAATCAACTTTATGTCCCGATTCCGTTCCGCCTGATTGAACCTCGATTATTCCTTTACCATATTCTCTCGCAAATGCTTCCGCCATCTGACTTCTACAAGAATTGTGGACGCATACAAAATGTATCTTTTTCATTTGAACTCACTTTTTCATTAGATTTTATAATTATATCCCTTAGACAAAACCAATTTTTCAGATTAAGAATAAAAGAATTACCCATCAAATTTGTTGATAAATGCTTGTGGCACAACAAACGGTTGTTTATGATCAGCTAAAGTGATGGAAGCATAGTAAGCTTCTTCATTAATCATCTCACCTTCAGCTTCAAATGGATAGGGGTGTTTCAGTTTCAGTTCAATTTTACGCCCTCGGCAAAAATGAACCCCTTTTGCCCCTAAATGTTTTCCTTTTTTTAATTTATTAATCAAATTAAACATTCGAATTTTAGCAATATTTCCAGCATAACACATACCAAAATCGCTATTGAGGGGAGAATTATCAGGTAAGACTTCAAAACCACCTCCAAAGCTACATCCAAGTCCAACTGCACACATAACTAAATTAGTCGTAATTGGTTCATTATTATCAATAATTATCTGTGTTTCACTACTCTTAAAAGTAAAAATGTTCAAAAGTCCCGATAAGTAATATTTGGGTTGCCCTTTTAACCATTTATATTTATAAAGGACATCGCGTGCAACAAGGGAGGTTATGCCCATTTCTGCTATATTTAGAAAATACCTCTTTGTAGTGCTCTCTGCTATACCAACAGGCACCTCATAGATATTTCCTTTGGTGATTTCTGCAATACATTCATCAATATTGGTAGTTAAACCTAATGAATTGGCATAATCATTACCATTACCTACAGGTATAGTACCTAATGCAGTGCTGCTTCCATACAAACCTTGTAATATTTCATTCATGGTACCATCCCCCCCAACAGCAATAATTTGATCAAAATTATTTTTTTCATCCATAGCCAAGACTGTTGCGTGACCTCTCTCTTTGGTAAATCTTACTTTAAAATCAGAAAAGATGGTTTTGATTTTTTTTTCAATAGTAGGCCATATTTTTTTAACATGAGCATTTTGTGATGCGGGATTAACTATAAATAAAGTTGATTTCACAAGTGTTCTTTTTTATGGTGTTTATAAGTTTTTAATCCTTTCATATGCATGAAATAGAAGTAAGGTTGAAATAACTCTATACTTAAAAAGTCTCTTTTCACCTATTAGTTTAATCTTAAAACGCGTCTAACAGTAGTTAAAGCATCTATTGCCTTTAATCTAACCCTATCATCTTCATCTTCTGTGCTACATGAAATGAGTGGTTGAATAACTCTTTCGTCTGGGACATTACTGAGGTTTTCACATGCTTGAATTTTCACCTCAAGATCTTCATCTTTCAAAGCATGGATGTTAACATCTATGAATTGATTTTCGTTATTTTTCCACCCAAATTTTTCTAGCTCTTTAACTACTTCTAATCGTATTTTAGAATCTCTATCACTCATCGCTCTTTTATACAATTCGAAGTGATTGTTCTTAACTGCAAGTCTGATTAATTGTACTGCGGTTTTTCGAACTAGTGCATTTTCATCATTGAGTAAAGGGATAATTAACGAGTTATCAATCATTCCTTGAAAACTTAATAAAGATCTTCTTGCCTCTTCAACAACTGTTTCACTTTCGTCTTTTAACGCTCTAAATAGCGGAAGAACTACATCGGGTTCAGTAAAATCAGATAATATTTTTGCTGTCGTATATCTTACATTCTGTGAATCATCATTTAATCTGGCGATTAACTCTCCAAGAATTTCATTGTCATGAAATTTGGCGAGTGATGTAACACACGCTTCCCTTACCTTCCATGAAGTGTCAGTTAGGTGCTCCTTTAAAGGAAGAAAGGCTTTTTCTTGTCGTATATCACCTAAAATTTCAGCTGCATAGGTGCGAACATCAGGATCCGTATCGTATAAAGTATTAATTATTTGATCTATAGCAGAGTCTCTATCGGGATGTTTTGAAATCTCTTCAATGGCAAATAGCTTTAAAGCTGAGTTATCACCCTTTAATAATTTTAAATGCTCATTAATGTCTTTGGATGTCATGAATTTCTCTAATATAAACTATTTATCCATGTTAATAAGAGTTATTGCAAGATAAAACTAAGAAAAGGTTTCCTTTAGCTGCCGCATAGCTTTATCGATAGTTAGGTGGGATAATTCTTCTGCCTTAGAATAATGTTTTCCACAAAACCATTCGGCAAAAGGGGGATGGCCTATAAAATTGCCCTTTGCTGCTTTTTTCTTCCATCGAATATCAGATTGTCTAAGGGCAAAATAAATTAATCCACCATCATCTTTAGATAATCTTTCATCGCAAATAGCGCATATGGGGGGTCTCATAGTACTAAAAAGGAGACTATACATATAAAGAGTTTGTAACTATTTAAAGAAGAACCAATATTTTTTAAATAAGAGTGCTTACTGTTCGTTAGGTGTACACTATGGCAAAAGTAAAAGCAAGTCACATATTAGTTAAAAAAAAGTCCCTAGCAGAAGACATATTACAACAATTAAAAGATGGAGAAAAATTTTCTAAATTAGCTAAAAAACATTCTGAATGCCCTTCAGGTAAAAGAGGTGGCAATTTGGGATTCTTTACAAGAGGTAAAATGGTAAAGCCATTCGAAAATGCTGCTTTTAATCTTAAAAAAGGTGAAATATCGGATATTGTTAAAACAGATTTCGGTTATCATATCATAAAGAGAACTGGATGATCTCTCCGTCTTCCGTCTCTTTATTTTTCTTTCTATTTTTATTACTTATCGATATTAATTAAAGAATCAAGTGAATGTTCTAAATCTTTCTCAGTCGTTTCTAATAATTCTTTTTTATCTTCATGTTCAATTCCAACAAATATATCCTGTTCGTCAGTTTGAACACCAAATGCCATCCTAGGGGTATTCCAAGCCAGACCAAATCCTTCTTGACCTAAAGCTATAACTCCACCCAATCCATTGACTGATTCGGTTAGATGTTTAATAGCTTTATTTGTAGCAACTTTGACATCATTTGTTTCTTCATAGTATTGATGAACACGCCTAGAGATTAGTGTTTTGATTAAATCTTCTCCATATCCTGTTGCTGCGACCCCTATAGAATCAGGTTCAATATATGCTCCTGCACCAAATAATGGTGTATCACCTACTCTAGATGGGGCTTTTTTTGGTGTTCCTCCCGTTGAAACAGCTACAGCAACATTACCCTTCTTATCCATAATAACTGTACCAACAGTCCCCTTAGATTTACCTCGAAAAGCGTCTTTGGGGAGAAAATCTCGTTTTGTTTTAAGTTTTTCATATCGATCTAATTCTCTGCCTACTAATAGATTAGTAGGTTCCACAAGTTCAAAACCTTGCTGTTGAGCGAATAAATTAGCTCCTTTACCCATTAGTAGAACTGGTCCATTATTATCTAATACTCTTCTAGCTACTTTTACGGGATTCTTGATATTCTGAAGGGCAGCAACTGCCCCTATGTTATACTGATCATCAGCAATAATTGAATCCATTTCAACCTCGCCTATGGCGTTCAAGAAAGAACCTTTACCCGCATCAAATGTAGGATCATTTTCTAAAAAAACAATAACCGCTTCAACAATATCAAGAGCTTTTTCGCCTTTTTCTATTAGTTTGTTGCCTAGTTTAATGGCATGTTCCATACCTGAAAGGTGATTATGAACTGCATCATCGGGGATATCCCATGCTCCACCATGAACAATAATTCCAGATTTCATAAGTTTGATGAATTGTTGAATTAATAATTTTATTGAAAGTGGATAGTAAAAAGATAAAGTTTATGAAAAAAGTATAACATATTAATGTCTGATTATCTATTTACAGAAAACGAAAAAGAATTTCTTGGAGAAAAATTATTGGCAACTTTTGTAACAATGAACACAAAAAACTATCCTCATGTTTTTGGAAATCTTCGCCGTTCATAGTTTTTTGATGTGTTTCAGAGAAGTCAGATTGACATATCGAGGGATATCGATATGTTTATAAATTCATAGCTTTCCCAACTAAATAGGAGATTAATTTATGACCAAAGTAGGGTTTATTCTTTGTGTTTGTACTGGAGATTGTCCCGGATTCGCGACAATGAATATATGGGATCTTATCAATCAAGTTCGTCTTGTTTTACCTGTCGAATGGGCTATTGTTCATCCACAGTTATGTGAAACTGACGGAGATAGATTTGTGGAGAATTTAATTCAACTTGTAAATGACACTCAAATGAAATATTTCATTGCAGGTTGTTCACCTAATATGCAAAGAAAACTAATAGGATTTGGTTTCAAGAAAGCGGGATTAGACTTTAAAGAATGGGTCATGCCATTAGATGTAAGAAACATGACAACTGATCAAGCTTTTGAAGCTATTGAAAAAACACTCGAAGAGTGGGGAGTTACTAATGAGTGAAGATAACCCCTCTATTCCCAAACAAATTCATAGATTCATGGGTGTAGATAGAAAACACATCGATTGGTTTCCCATTATAGATTATACCAAATGCAACCATTGTAAAGATTGTGTAGAATTTTGTGCTCATGGAGTATATACGATTAACGATGAAAAAGTGGAAGTAAAGAATCCAAAAGATTGTGTGGTTTTTTGCCAAGCTTGTATAAAAATGTGTCCGAAAGATGCATTGATTTTCCAAGATAAAAAAAGTGTTTTAAAGCAGATAAAACAAATTAAAGCATCAAAAAAATAATGCTAGAAAGTGAGTGAAGTTACAATGGATTACTCGGAAAAATACAGATTTATTTCATGCATGGGCTGTGAAAAACTATTAGGACAAATAGCTACTGCCTGCAGTTTGCTTCTAGAAAAAAAACAAGAGGAATTGAACCTTATTTTCAAACCTTCCTTAGCACAAATTGCTGCAGACAAATCCAATGAATCAGAACATGAAATGGATATTATTGCTCTAAATGGATGTATGTCACAATGTGTTAATGCCATTTTATCAAACAAGGGTTTGAAAGCATCATATATACTAAACATGCCTAAAATACTAAAAGAGTTTCAGATTCCAGAGGGAATCAAATATACCCCCGATTTATTAGAAAATCAAAGTATAGTCAATATCACTTCCGGAATTGAAAAAGCAATAATAGCGTTTTATGAGAAAAAAGATAGTACAAGTGAAACAACAGCAATCTTTGATTTTACTCCTGAATATTCTAATACTTTAGAATTTACATATAGTAAGTTTCATTTCGTTGTTCCTGTCAGTAAAGGGCAACTTTATTTCAATTGGAATGATGCATGGGCATATGATATTGGGAACGGAAAGGTTGTTATTGGAATTACTGATTACCTCCAAAAAAATTTATCCGATATAAGTTGGTGTGAATTTCCTGCTATAAATACAGAAGTAGGACAATTTGAAGAAGTTGCAACGCTTGAGTCTTATAAAACTGTAGTAGAGGTATTAAGTCCATTTAGTGGAAAATTAGTTCAAGTAAATAAAAAATTAGAAACTAATCCTGAATTAATAAATGATGATCCACATGGAAAAGGATGGATTGCAATTTTAGAAACACATAATCTTTCAGAGGAAAAAGAGGATTTAATGACCAGTGAACAATATTTTGAATTTATGAAAGAAAAAATAGAAGAACAAGGTGTACACTGATGACTGAAACAAAAAAAGTGAACATATTACCATGTAGCGGTATTGGAAAAGCTTTAGGTACATTAGCACGTTGGAGTGCTTATGAGATTGTAGAAAATACATTACCTGAATATACGCGCTTACTCTGTCTAGCTAGATTAGTTGTAGCTGATGAAGAGTCTAAAGAAATAATCTCAAAAAATTTTAATATTACAATGGATGGTTGTCCAAAAGCTTGTGCAAAAAAAAATGTTGAAAGAAATGGAGGAAAAGTGCAACAATCATATCAAATTGCGAAGTTTTTAGTCAAAAATCGAGATTTAAAGATTAATTCCCAAAATGTGATCGACCCAGGTCCAAAAGCATTACAATTAGCAAAAAGAATTTCTGACGATATTGCAGTCGATATAAAAGCATTACTAAGTGATAAGGAGGAAAATTAAAGATGAGTCCAGCAAAGCCAAAATATGTTGGATTATTATCATGTAGTGGAGAAGAGTACCCTGGGGGGACGGTAAGTCGTATTGCTACTAGGCGTGTTCTCCAAGATATGTTACAAGCAATAACCACCACTATTTGCGTACCACTATTCTTAGCCGGAGATGAACAAGAAAGGGATTTCGTGAAGAAGTTTCCATGTGTCACAATAGACGGGTGTGAAAAAGCATGTGCAAAAAGAGCTCTTGATGAAATGGGAATAGAGCCAGTAGAAACAATAATTTTGAATGACTATTTCACCGAAGAAGAATATAAAGAAATTTCTGAAGGATCTGTGCATGATTTAAAGTGGAAAGATCATCCATACTGTCAAAGATTAGCAGAAACACTGGCAGATATGGCTGTAAAAATAGTGAACCCTGATCAAGATTAATTGTAAAATTATTGGTTACTGGTTTTCTATGCTTTTTTCTTTCTTAATTTTCTAAATGCTTTTGTATAATAGCTTTGAAAAAATTCGCATCGAATTCTTCATATTCTGTTTCAAGAACACTCCATTTTCCACTTTTCTCCATTCTGATCGCTTTAGCATTAACTAATAAATTAAGGTGATGAGAAATAGTTGACTGAGATAATCCTGCAATATGTTCGATTTCGCAAGGGCATGAAATACCTTTCATAATTAGTTTAAGTATTAAAAGTCTATTTTTATTGGCTAACGCCTTGAATAATCTTAACAATTGCTTTAACTCTGGGTCTTTTTCCCAATGGGCATATTCTTTTTTAATGAGGTCTAGTTTGTCTAAACGTTCTTCTAATGATTCCTTTATCAATCCTTGTTCATGTAGTTGATCTAGCTTGTCCTTTACTTCTTCATAGTCTACCTTTTTGTTCATTGAATCACTTTGATTACTGTACATAAATTTTATTTTAGAAGTATAAATATATTTAGATATTAAAGAACGTGAATACGACACATCATAACCAAAAAAATCACTAATATGAGCCTAAAGAAGAAAACCATTCAATAAAAGTATTATATTTCCTAAAAAAAATCTAGAAAAATCAGAATACTTAAAATTCTAAAGTAAGATTAATGGGACAATGATCAGATCCAAGTACATTAGACATGATGGTTGAATTTTTAACTTTGTCAACAATATCTTCTGAAACAAAGAAATAATCCAAACGCCAACCTACATTTCTGTTCCTGGCTCGAGTTCTGTAACTCCACCAAGTATACTGGTCAGGTTGATCGTGAAAAGCTCTAAAAGTATCAATATATCCACTTTTAATAACTTTATCTATCCATTTTCTTTCAATAGGTAAGAAACCAGAAATGTTTTCATTAGCTTCTGGTCGGGCTAGATCGATTGGTTTATGCGCTGTATTGACATCTCCACAAAAAACAATGGATTTACCTTGTTCTCTTTTTCTATTAATATATTCTAAAAAGTGCTCGTAAAATTCCATTTTATAGTCTAGTCGCTCTTGACTTCTTTTTCCATTAGGAAAATAAACATTGTAGAGTATAAACTCGGGAAATTCTGTTTCTAAAATTCGTCCTTCTTTGTCAAATTTTCTGATACCTAGAGAAAAATCAACGTTTAATGGTTCTTTTCGAGTATATGTTGCAACTCCACTATATCCTTTTCTTTCAGCTGAAGCCCAGAAACTACGATAATCAGCGATATTGGTTAGTTTTTTAGGTAATTGTTCTACGCTTGCTTTAGTTTCTTGAAAACATATTACTGTGGGTGCTTCTTTTTTGACCCATTCGATGAAATTTAAACCATTTAAGACCTCTTTCTTATAGATAGCTCTGATACCATTGACATTCCAGGAGATTAAGTCATATTTTTTCATTAAAAATAACAAGATATGGTTTTAATAAAAATTTTGTTTAATTTATGACATTTTTGCACTAATAATTTTTATCTATCTTTTTGCTTTAATCATGTTCGTTACTAATAATTGGTTCAACATTATAAACGACTTTACCACCCCATCTCACTTCTCCTGTTCTGTAAATGGGATTATTGCGAATGTAATATATACCACTTTGAGAGAGGTTAAACCTTTCTGCTATGGTCTTGACCCTCACTCCCTGTTCTATCATAGAAAATATCTGCTCAACTATGAGTCTCTTTTCTTCATCAATCTCAAGTTTTCCTTCCACATTTATTTTGTAGCCAAATGGTGCTCTTGTCATGGCTTTTTCTTCTTTGATCCTTCTTTTTCTTCCTTCTTTGGCTTTTTCCCTGTATTTTTTGAGTTCTTCTGCTCCCAATATATCTTTAACACGCCTAACTATCTCTTCTTTATCATCATCAACTGCGCAAATTTGGATATTTTCTCTCTTTAAAAGAATAGTAATGTGCCCTAAATAATCAATATCTCTGCTGAGTCTATCTCTTGTCTGGACCCATACTTCGTTTACTGAATTGTTTGTTTGTTTATTTTTATGAATATAGTCAAGCAAATTTTTGAATCCTGTCCTGAATTCCGGATCACTGTCCCCACTTACATTTTCATCTATAAAGAATTTGGAAATATAACGCTGAACTGAAGGATCTTTGGCTTCTAATTCATCTATATACTGATTAATCACCGCTTTTTGTGTTTCAATTCCAGATGATTGCTCATCAGTTGAGACTCGTAAATACCCTACTGCATGCACTAATGACATATTTACCGACTTACAAAAAGATACTTGTCTTTTATATGTTTGTATGATTATGATTCATTCTGTGCAAAAACTTTATCTATACTGACTTCATAGATTTACTGGTGATTATATATGCCAACATGTCATGATATGAAAAAAGGAGAGATCTATACCTGTGAAGGGTGTGGATTTGAAATCCAGATATTAAAGGAATGCACATCCTGCCAAGATACAACAGATTGTAGTTGTGAAGAGCATTGTGATTTTTCCTGCTGTGGATCTCCAATGGTAAAGAAATAACAAAACCGTTCTTTTAGTAATATTTGAAGTCAAATCAAATACTATACTTTTTTTCTGTTTTCTGTTACCTGAAGTTTAACAATCTTTAAGGGGTGTCAATTAAAGTACTGAGAGAAAACTAAGAAAGCAATTTAAAATAGTATTATTTACCCGCAAATTCTTTTTGAAAGCCCCGTCCTTTAGGGCGGATAAAAAGAAGTAAAGCATACCAACGTTAAATTAGTACATCCGAAATGGCTTAAAAATTTGTCTGAATTCGTGTAAATCATTTAGATCTAGTTTAAAACCATTTAAACTGAGATTATCTTCTTAAGAAAAGTACTAAAAATATACGAAGTATTATAAACTATTATGTCAAAAAAATACCTGTGTCTAACAAAAATAACCGAATGATTTGTCCAAATTGTGGTACACAATTGGATGATGATGCAAACTTTTGCCATCAGTGTGGAGTAACAGTAGTTGATAGAACTCAACCTGTTGACACAGAAGAGAATACAGATACTAAATATTCCGCTCCTCAACAACCCATGTATCCATCCTCGCAACCTTATGGATATCAACTCCCGGTTTCTGAATATATGAAATGTCCTAAATGTAACAAGTTATATGATAATCAAGTCACTTTTTGTAATGAATGTCAATTGTATACATATCCGTACAATAAAGGGGCATCATGGGGTAGCTGGTTTGCTTATTTTGTACTAGGCATCGTATTACTAATAATGTTTTATCCTCTCTTTTATAACTTTGAAGCTGGTTTACCTCTTACTATTGCATGTTTACCTGTTATTATTATTTTAATTGCAACATATTTTTCGAAAAAGACCAATCGTCCCCCGCTTAACATGGTAGCATTGACCTTATTTTATGGTCTTATTGCAGCTATTCCGATAATTATTGTAGAGTTAATCTTGTTGGTAATTTTTGCAATAGGCTTTTTCTCAACACAAGTATCAGACGTTGCAAGAATTTTAGTGCTATCTTTTTTCATGAGTTTTATAGTGGCTGGATTAACAGAAGAGGTTTTTAAGTTTTTATCAATAAGAATTCACGCATATAATCACCCGTCATTTCAATCACCTATGGATGGTTTTATCTATGCCATATCTGCCTCAATGGGATTTGCTTTGATTGAAAATATTCTATATGTTGTTCGAGAGACCGAAATTTCGCCTTTAATGTTGGCTTTATTAAGAGGTTTAACCGCCATCCCACTACATGCATTATGTGGGGCATTTATGGGATATTATCTTGGAATGAATAAAATAAAAGGTAAATATTCATTATGGCATGTCCTTCTAGTGCCTATATTTATACATGGGATCTATAATTTTTCTGTATTCAGTCTCGGTTCTTTCAGTTCAACAATGGTGAGCCTTATAGTTTCATTTTGCATAGTTATAATTGTTGGGGTTATTTTCATACCAAAGTTTAGAGAGTTAAGGAAAGAAAGCATGAATGAAGATTCAAAGTACACCAATGAATATCTTGATCCCGAAATAATAGGCGAATATGAAGATAATCAAGGTATTTATGCACCAAATGCACAATATACCTTCCAAGAGTTCTCTGATCCAGAGAACCATTCAGATGACCAATAAGAATAAATATATAGCTAGTTCTAGTGTTCTCTGCTGGTTTTTTTATTCTAAGTACAAAGGAAAAAATTCTTATTAGACATTCTATAGTATTTTATTGTGGATTTACTATGACCAACGAGATTGTTACATACTTTGAAAAAAAAAGAAATCCTTTACCGCTTAATTATATTGCGAAAAGTATTTTAGACCTTAAAACAATAATTGCTGCAATTAATCCTCGAGCAACAGAGGAAGTTATACGAGGGATTCTCAGAGCAGCTAAAAAAAAGCAAGCTGTCGTCATTTTTGAGTTAGCATTAAGTGAAATGTCTCTGTCAGGGGGATATACGGGTTATACACCTAAAACATTCGCTGAAAGAGTTCATTCAGCAGCAAAGAAAGAAAAATGGTTTGCATATGCTCTCCATGCGGATCATGTTACAGTTAAAAAAGGAACTGAAGAAGAAATAGAAAAGGTTAAGAAAGAAGTTATAGCTCGAATAGATGCTGGATTTACAGGTTATGCGATAGATACTTCGTTTTTATATAACAAGAATGCACCAGATGTTGAAGGACAGTTAAAAGAGATTATTGAGAAAGGATTGATTTTCTTTGATTTATTAGAAGAAAAAATGAATGGAAAACCCTATGGCATAGAAGGAGAGATAGGTGAGATTACTGGTAGTACAGAATACAGCACACCAGAAGAAGCGGTACATTATCTAAACACATTGAATGAACATGGTATATCCTTAGACTTCCTTGCTATAGCCAATGGATCAAAACATGGGGTAAATGTTGATGCGGAAGGAAATGTTATACCACAACTAGGAATAAACATCAAAAGAACAATTGAAGTTGTAAAAGTTATTGAAAAAGCTGGTTATGATACCAAAATAGCACAACACGGAATTACAGGGACACCTGTTGAGACAATAGCAGAAACATTTCCACATGGTAAAATAGCAAAAGGAAATATTGGTACGCATTGGCAGAGAATTGTTTATGCTGTGTTAGAAGAAAAAGAACCAGAATTGTATGAAAAAATGAGAGACTGGGTACTAAACGAATATGCAGATACCGATAAAGATGAACATAAAATATGGGCAAGCAACTCAAAAAGAGCTTGGAAACCATTCTTTGATAAAGTAGAGCGTGTAGGAGACGATGCTAAACAAGCAATATTAGAAAAAGCTCAAAGTGATATGTTTGAGTTTATAGAAGCGTTAAAAATGGAACAAACAGCTGATGCATGCTATAAATACATAAAACAAAATGAATTAGTAGATATGTATTAATATTAAACATATTATCTATCTTCTTCTTTTATTTTTCCTTCGTTTATATTTTATCTATTTTTCCCAGAGATCAACTAAATCTTTTGAACCTCCAACAAAACCAACTTTACGATGTAAATAGTTCATATCAGTGAGCTTAGTGATGTCTAAAGGAGGAGCGTTATTTAAAGATATAGATTTTCCGTCTATAGTAAGATAATATCCATCACCACCTACTTTGGAAAGTAAGAATAAATAAGGTAAAATTTCATAAGCTAGTCTTAGTTTAGGCTTAAAGTATCCAAAAACACCTGTTTTGTCAAAAATGTTGTTCATATCTTGAACCATACAACCACCATAACGAAGTTTGGCTCTCTCAGCTATTTTTTTGGTAAATTTTAACTGTTTATCGGAATATTCTTCTTTTTTTCCTCCAAAGCCATATACGGGTTTAGAACTCTTACTTATATCTAATTCATCTTTGAGAACTCTAAACTTAGTTCCATCATGAATGAATTGTAAGTAACCTATCTCTGTGGCAAGATCAAAACGTAAGAAGAGGGTATAACTAGTGGTCAACGCTGCTTGTATTTTACTTGTTTTATCAATTATAAGGATAATACCCCCAGGACCACGGCTTCTAACGATGGAAGAACCATCAATAAAATCTCCTAAAACTATATGGTCACCTGTTCCATAGGTTATGTTGTTGGGAGTTGTTTCCTCACCAATCAATAAATGATAAAGATCTGAAGGAACCTTCTGTAAAAATAATTCGTGGGCAGCAATATCAAGACTAAGTTGCTGATCACCTGAAACATTGATAACACCCGAATAGTCGTGCTCATCAACCATAAAAGTAAGAATTTGTTTTGGTACTTCTAAGCATATGTTGATGAGTGCTTTCAATAAATTGGAAAGGGATTTGGATTCAATTTCGTCAAGATAAGAATTTAATGTGGGAAACTTCATTGGTCACCAAAATATAAAACAAATAAAGATTTTTCAATTTTTGCCTAAAACCTTAATTTTATTCAGAACTACAAAGGAAAAAGTTCATTAAACTGGAATTGTATAACTTAAGCGATGACAAAATGAGAACAACAATAAGTTTAATCAAGGCAGATATAGGGAGTTTACCTGGTCATGTTGTGGTCTATGAGGATTTGATGGACGCAGCAGATGATTTACTTGCACAAGCATTAGATGAAGGAAAAATATTAGATTATTACACATTTAATGCTGGTGATGATACTGAGTTATTGATGACGCATGATCATGAGTTCTTTTGGGTACTTTTGGGTACGTGAC
>CAZHRF010000057.1:0-15072 GCA_964534625.1 uncultured archaeon
AGACAATGTAAAACGGTTAAAATCCATCTATGATATGAACTTCACTACTTTCGAGAGGGATGCCTTTATTATATGGATATTTAACATGATTAGTGATTTTTTTGAGTAATTTTTGACATAACTCAACCAGAGTAATTTGGGTTTCATATCCAATTGAAGCTTCTTCTTTTCCCGATAACAATAAATTAAAAATACTTTCAATGCGTTTTTCATCTTCCAACCCAGGTAGCTCAGTGCTCGTTAGCAGATAATCGCCCATATACAAACAAAAAGTTGTATCAAACTGGTCCAAATCATATTTTTTTTGGTATTCTTCCAGTCTTGTTGGAAAAAGTTTTAGATACCGATCTATTGTATTTTCAAGCTCTAAACGTTCTTGTAACTTCTTTTTTAAGCTAGAAATATGTTCTTTGACATCAAACTCCATATTTTAATATAATTACAAAGTGATATTTGAATATAACTGCAAAGGAAAAAAGCGTTTTATTGTACTTGCTTAATCAAATTTCATTCCAGAACACGCTTATTTGAGCTTCTGGAGCACAGCTCTGATTTTTGATTTTCCTTATATTTTTCATGAGAAAAATTAATAACCCTAACATGCAATACTATTCTTTGGTGAAAAAAATGTCTGAAGAAGAAAAATCAAAAATTGAAGATGAAGATATAAAAACCCGAGCTGTTGTTATGAAAAAAGGCGGAACTAAAGCTGAAATCAAAAAAGGTGTTGACGCTTTACTAGATGATCTTGATGACGACGATGAACTTTAAGTACTAATACTATTTTAATAGGCGATTAAATTGACAAAAGAACTAAAAATCACATCAAGTAGACTATACTGGTTATTTTCATTTGATAATCTTAAATTAGCTGAAAATTCCATTCGAGAGGTATCTAAAACCATATCTAAATCCCCATTAGTCAATGGGTGGAGTTACTCATACACTCCTGAAGAACGTCATGAAGGTCTTGGTAAAATATTCTCTGATGATGAAGCGGTAAGCAAGCACTTAGAGCTTCTACAAGATTCTGACTTTTATGTTTTAGATGAAGAATATATAGAAGATGAAACCTATACACGATTTTCCTTAAAAGGTTTCAAGGCTAGATTCCCTTTCTTAGAAAAAGCTCAAGCTGTAGACGTATTCTATACTTTGACTAAATGGGGTGTAGGCTCACTTTGGTTTTCGATAGAAATCGATGAAGAAATCACTTCTCAAGATTTAGTTGGTTTACAACTGTTAGCAAAGAAGGAGGAAGGATTTTTGAAAGCTGATGTTCCAATAGAACTCATTGAGGAAATAGCACATACGGATTCAGATATCAAGCCAATTTTAGAAAAGAGAAAAGCAGCTGGTAAAAAAACTTTCCGAGTTAAGGACGTGTCTTTAGGTAATATTGTTGGTTATTATATTTATTCTCTGATCAATCTTTCTCAAAACCGCAGATACAACTCCTTAGAAAAAATCATGAAAGATCAACGCTATGAGACATATATAGCCCATCCCGTTGTTATTATCGAAAATAGTTCACCCAGCTACGATTCTGCTTTTGCCTTGGTTGAAAATCATCCAAAAGAAGTTTATTTGATATTAGAGCAAATGGAATATATTTCTCCCAATGATATAGCAGAACAATCAACGGCTAAATTATTTGAGGATATTATCACGGATCGAGAAGATATCTGGTATAATTCTACAATAGGAAGTACCTTACATATTATGACCCCTAGAACCAAACAAATAGCTGAATTACGGGCTAAACAAACAGAAAAAAGCCTTGATGATTTTTATTTGAAGGAAGTTTTAACTCCTGTGATTGAAAATGAAGTGGTTCAGATTCAGCGATTTATTGTTTTCATGTTGGAATATTACCTTTCTTCGTGTGAAATAACAGATATGGAACCTAGAGAGATCAGTTTATTAAAAGAAGCTATTATTAAATCACTTGACATTTTCCACGGTATCAGAGTTGTTGGTAACTCTATATCTAAAGCTCGTATCGATTTAGGCAAGGAAGCAACTCTTGTAAATCTGGTATATGATACAATTAATGAAAAATTAGGCACTATGGAAGATGCTGTAAATGAATACCGCGACGGTTTGGTCCAATTTACACAAACAATCTTAGGTATTATTCTAGGTGTGGTTCCTTCGATATTACTTTTCTTACCTTCTGAAACAGATAATGGTTTTAACTACTGGCCTTATCTTAAATCCGCTATTTCTATTGTGCTCTCTGGTGGTCTCACATTTCTTGGCAGATTCCTAGCTAAAGTATATTGGAAACGCAAACGTCAGAAAGATTCCTATGTTTAAAAGTGAAAAGTTATGAATCAATATCTTGACCAGTTGAACGGTCATTTAAAAAGAGGTAATGAAGCATGGGATAACAGGGATTATTCTGAAGCCCGTGCTTATTATGGCTATGGTTTCGATCTAGCTGATGACAGCAATGATTCTGCGAACCGAGAAATGTTTCGCTATTATTATGCTTGGTGTGATCAGAAATTGGGTAATTATATCTTGGCTCTTCGAAATTATCAATATACTCTTAAGAATATGGATGTATTGAAAGAGAATTTCGAGTATGCCTATGATTATAATACCTATTATCGTATGGCAGAAACCTATGAAGAACTTGGCCAATGGCTAAATGTTCGAGAGAGTTTGTATAACGCTCTAAAAACCGAATATACCCAAAAAAGTGCTGAAAGACAGATGTTTGTTAAATGGTATATAGCTGATTCTCATCGAGAAAGAGGTGAATTCAAGGAAGCCTTGGAATTATATTCTGAGGTTAAAAATTTCTATTCTAACCACCCAGATAGAATTATCAATTTAGAACAAGATGAAGCAAAACTCTATATTTTACAAGGAAATTTTGACAAAGCTTTCGCAAATGCCAAAAAGCACTGGGGTGCATTACAAGTTGATGATGAACATACCTACCTGCGTAATGGGACTGTGGAGATTTTAACTAAAATTCTTGAACTCAGGAATACAGAAGAGGAACTAGTCTCTGACGTTATCCAGTTTACAGAACCTATTCTACAAACAGAATTACAAAGAGCTGAAGAAGAAGGAGATAGAAGTTATAAAATTGAATTACTCAAATGGATTTTCAATTTAGAGCTTATAACCAATAAAACTCCTTCACTTTCTAGAGTTTTGGAATTACTTAATTCTGTCAAAGACGACATTAAAAGTACGCAAACTTCTCTTAGTTTAAATGATTTCAAGAATCTTGTTAATATTTACCTGAGTTTGGCTGATTATAATTACGACAAAATTGAACAAAACGGTCCTAAAAAACTAAATTTTGAAGTTTTAGATTATTACAAGACTGCTGATACACTTATTGATAAAGTGACTGCAAAACTAACTTCACCAACCGACAGGAGAGATTATCACACACAATTTACTCGAATTGCGTATAGAATATTTGGTCTCTATCAAATTATTTACCAAGATTTCTGGGAAGACTTTTTATATCAAGGTCTAGGAATGGTTGAGAAATATAAAGGCTACGATTTGTTTCAGAGTTTAGATGATGTGAAATCAAGAAAACAGCATATGAATAGCTTAAATGAATTGGAATATCAGTTAACTCTAAAGAAAAAATATTATGCTCACGCAAGCGATGAAGATCAACCTAAACTGAAGCAAGAAGTAGAGGAGATAGAGGATAATTATTTTGATGCTCAAAACGAGATGCTCATAGAAAGAAGATCATGGATCAGCGTTTTTGATCCCGTTAAAATGATGGAAGAAACTATGGAACCTATTCAACCGCTGTTGGATCAATTTCCTTATGGTATTATGTATATGGCTATGGATCAAACAATGCTTTATATCATTGTTTTCGTCAAAAATCAAGTTAAGAGGTTCGAAGTTGAATTTAGTCAAGCAAAATTAGATAAAGCCGAAGCTCTTCTTACTGTTTTGCGAGAAAAAGCTGCCCAAATACAGAGTAAGGATGATTTGTACCTGCTTGACAAAATACTCAAGAAATTGAGTAAGTGGTTAAGCAAGTATATTGTTAATCCTGAATTGGGAGAGTTCATAAGTTCCTTAGAATATTTAACCATTATACCTTCTGGTATTTTTATCAATTTCCCATTTGAAATTCTGACCATAAATGGGGAATATTTTGGAACTAAATTCAAACTATCACGAGAGTTTAATCTAAAGTTCATAGCGAAACAAATGCAGGATGTCGTTAGAGAGAAACGAAATAATCGTCCCATCGATTCATTGAAGAATCCTGGCGACATGATTTTTGTTAGCAATCCGAATTACCAGGAAAGCATGATTTTAGATAAGAGCGATATAGAATTTTATATTGTTCCAAATTCTATGGTTGTAGATACTGAGGAAGAATATACCACCAGAAACCAAGCTGGTGAAGAGGTTTACTTGTCTTCCGATGTGTGGAGTATGGATCTTGGGAAAACAGAGGTCCAAGCTATTACTAGAAATCTTCAACAACAAAATGTACCGCATTCTGCACTAATAAATCAAGAGGTAAGTAAAGATAAACTATTGGAACTCTTAAATGATAAAATTAAAATCTTCCACTTTGCTGGTCACGCAATATTTGATGACGATAATCCTCAGTTCTCTAAATTGGTGTTAAGGGATAGCAAGACCTTAATTCCCCTTGACCTAATGAAATACAGTTTTGGTAGTAATCCACTTTTCATCTTTAGTGCATGTGAATCTGGTGTTTCTGAAGTAAAAGAAGGTGATGAGCCATTTGGTTTCTTGCGTTTTGCAAAAATTGTACAAGCACAGAACATCATCTTTTCGCTTTGGCCAGTTTTATCTCGTCCAACTACACACTTGATGGTCGATTTTTACAACAATTTGGTTCAAGGAGATGAAATTTCAGAAGCTCTTCGTAAAGCTAGGGTCAACCTAATCAAGGATACCAAAGAAGGTACCAATCGTTTGGGTATTTATTCGGATTTAGAACTTGTCTATTGGTCTCCTTTCTCCTTCATAGGTTTACCTTTCTATTTCTATAATATGGAGGTTGAACAATGACAAAATATCAATTAATACATAGACAACTCCTTGGTAAGAATATCAAACATTTATCTTTCAGCCACGATGATAAAATGGTCTTAAGTGCAGGTGAAGAAGTATATATTGGAACAATAGGTGGCGAGGCTCTTTTCCATGAGAAATTGAGACAGGTATACAAAAAATATTATTACAACTTAATTCCCAAACATATTCGCTATATCACTATCTACGACTCTAAATGGACAAGAGATAATAAATTTGTCTTGTGTGCAACAGCCGATGGTTTATATCGCTTTTCTATCGAAGACAAAAAGTTTGAGAATGTTTTTGATACAGAGAATGCATTAAAATGTATAGATATTGATTATGAGAAAGAACAGATTGTTGTAGCTGAAAATCCCGAAAGACAAAGAGGATCAATCTTCATCTTGGACTTTCAAGGTAATCTTATCTCTGAAATAGAACACCATCATAAGAGACAGTTGGCTAGTCTACTGTTTTTAGAAAATGATATGATTCTTTCAGCTTGCACTAGTAATACTATTAAAATCTGGAATGCCAAAGACGGTAGTTTACTACACGAAACAATACCTGAAGAAGGTGATTTAACTGATGTATCTAGATTCGTTGATGGAGACCTACTTATTAAGTTTAGATACGGTGTGGGCATCTATCAAACCAATGCTGATGGTAGTGTTACCAAGAAAGAAAATATCGGTGAAAAATTACTTGATAAATCAAATAAGCATTTCTTGGCTTTCAATTCGAAAGATAATATTGCATTTATCAGGGATTATACCTATCAAAACATGGCGATAAGAGACTTAGAAGGTCAAATTGTATATAAACTCCCTATGGGGGCACAGGTACAGGATTTATATTTAGGGCTCACTAAAGATATTTTTGCTGTAACTCATAGATTCAATAATCCAGCTGAGGTTCACTTTTACTCGACAAAGGATAAGAATCAATACATTGACCAAGAAGGAATTATCAAAGGTTGGCAAGTAGAAAAAACCTTCCCAAAAGTAAAAATCTTACAGTTATTGGAATCTTACAGAAATCAGCCAGGTCATTGGATAGGCGTAGAAACAAAAGGATTTGTTATCTATAACGATCAGTTTGAGGAAGTAAAGAAAATTGCTTCAAAAAACCAGATTCAAAGGGCTGTGTTCCACGAGCAGAGTCAGAAAGTTCTGTTTCAAATGTACAAAAACTTATACATAACCGATTTAAGCAATATGGGAATAGATGATCTAAAACCCGAAACAGTCTATAACAAGAGGGTTGAGAATCCAAATGCTATTGATTTCTGCTGGAGTGTAAATGCTGAAAAATTAGCAGTCATTACCAATGATAGACAAGTAACAGTTTTTGATTCCAATCTTAATATTGTAACATCCTTTGAAGGATTTGAGCACAGATTGAAAAGTATTGATTTTGGTCCAGAAAAAGATCGATTCGCCGTAGGAGGAGAGAAAGGTGGGGTCTATATTTGTACAATAAGCTCTAAAGACGTTCAGACGCTTGAAACAGTGAGTATAGATACTGTATCTGATCTTATTTGGAATAATGACTGGAATGAAATTATTGTTGGCAGTCATGAATTTATCAACATATTCAACTCAGATAGTTATGCTTTAAGGAAGTTAGATCTTGAAAGAGACTGTCCTATATCCAAAATAAGTTGTAGGCCAAGCACAAAACAGTTTGCGGTACACATAGAAGATTTCAGAGAAGGACACGATATCTATATCATAGATCGAGAAAAGCCAATAAAAGAGTGTGTTTTGCAAAAAATAAGATATCATACAGGTATTCTAGATCTCATCAAATGGGATGGTAAGGATACTTTAGTATCTATCGGGCACGAATCAAGACTCGTGTTTTGGGAATATTCTGAATAAACTAGTTTTGTTTTTTCCGTTTTCTTTCTATTTCTTTTATCCTTTTTTTAATTGTTCGAGTTTTGAACATTTATGAGCATATACTTTTTCAACCCATTCAAAAAGAGGAATGATAGAAGCTATGGGTACTTTTACACCATTACAAAAAAAGATAAAAATAGTAAAAGAGAGAGTTTTCTCCCTATTTATCGTTAGTTAAATTGGTATTACAATGAGGGCAAATGGTTGCGACTTCATTAATCACTTGGCCACACATTGGACAATATCTAGATGCCTTATGGCCCGATGATGACCTAGATAGTTCAGGATGAGAAACAACATAAAGAACGAGACCATCTACTTTTGTAATAATTACCTCTTGATCAGGTTTGAATGTTTCATTTCTTGCAGGTATGGCTTTCCACTTACCACCCTCAAACAATACATAGCCAGGTTTATCAGTAGAAATTGCCGTTAAAACTGTTGCTTTTTTTCCTATTGGATTACCCATTTCTACAGGTACATTTTTGAGTTCGTACACTTTTAAAAAGAGGAAGACGGACAAACCGACGATTATTATCCCCATAGCAACTATTACTGCTGAAACAATCTGAAATTGGTTGTCATTAAGATTTAACCATTCTTGCGGGTCAATGATAAAGAACAAGATGATACCCACAATAATGGTAAGCGCAGCTAATGGGGAAAATATCTCCACTTGTTCAGTAGCAAGTTCAAGAATAATAAATAAAAGACTCATAAACAAAATAATTAAGGTAATAATTCTTAATGCTATCATTTTCATCCCGATTTACTATTACTTATCCTTTGATTTCTTTGCTTCAACCAAAGCAATCGCATTACTTATTTCTTCCATATTAATTGCACTGGTAACAACAATGAGATTTTTTTCACGCGCAATTTCAGCATATGTTTGTAATTCACGTAACTTCAGTGAAAATGGACTCTTTGCTAGGATTTCAGCTGCGTCTTGCATCTTTTGAGCTGCTAATTGTTCTCCTTCAGCTATAATTACACGAGATCTTTTTTCACGTTCTGCTTCTGCCTGTTTAGCAATTGCACGCTGCATATCCTTAGGTAAGAGAACGTCACTAATAGCTACTTCGATTACTTTCACACCCCAAGCATCAGTTTTTTTATCCAACTCTTGTTGAATCTTAAGCGTAAAATCAACAGTATGACTTAATAACTCGTCCAAATCTGCCATTCCAAGTACATCACGTAAAACAGCTTTAGCGATATTTTCTGTCGCAAACCTAAAATTTTCAACCTCAAGAATAGCTTTCTTTGGATCAAATACCCGATAATAAACAATGGAGTCGATATCACATCGCACATTATCTTTTGTTATAACGCGTATCATACGAGCGTCATAAGTTACGGTACGCAAATCAACTTTAACAGTTTTATCTAAAATTGGGATAACCCAAAAAAGGCCTGGTCCCTTAAGCCCAATATATCTCCCAAGACGAAATACTAAACATCGCTCATACTCTTGAATTACCCGTACACCGTACAGAATAAAGATTAGAGCTACTATAGATACTATAATTACTAAAGTAATAAAGAATTGCATCATATTAAGTCTAATATATCAAAATACATATTTAAAGCTATGTAAATGCAGAAATTAGTGAATTCAAAAAAAAAAACATATAGGATAAAAAAAATTGAATTTGAATTAAGCAAAAAAAGAGATATAATTGCATATAGATCTTCATCATTTATTTTCATATAATTCATTATAGAAACGCATGGTATATTCTTGAACCATACGTCGAGTAGAAAATGTATGAATTGAACTCTTAATACTCTCTCTTACGACATCCAACCAGTTTCGGGGTATGCCAGCATTATCTTGTTGATAATATAAAGCTCTGATCTCGGATTCTAGCACATTATAAAGTGAATTTGCATCAAACTCATCCATTTTATTTTGATCTTCAAATACAACAGTGGGGGATCCTATTACCCAGCCATTATGACCATTGTAACCTTCTGCCCACCAACCATCTAATACCGAAAAATTAGGTATGCCATTCATAGCTGCTTTCATACCTGATGTACCTGACGCTTCCAAAGGTCTACGGGGATTGTTCATCCACACATCAACACCTTGAATTAAAAATTGTGCCACATTCATGCCATAGTCTTCTAAAAATACCACGCGTCCTGAAAAGTCTGGATTAAGTGTATGTTGATAAATTTCTTGAATAAGCTTGCATCCAGCTTCATTATCAGGATGGCTTTTACCTGCAAATATCAACTGAACAGGAAAATAAGGATTATTAACAATTCTTTTTAATCGTTCAACGTCTCTAAAAATTAAATTGGCGCGTTTATAAGGAGCAAATCGACGGGCGAACCCGATGGTTAACGCGTTAGGATCTAACATCAATCCCGAACTAATAGCTTGGGAAGAATTGATTTTGCCTTTCCTCCATTTATGTCTAGCTCGATCTCGAATATAAGTGAGCATTTTATTCTTAAGAAAACAATGTGTATGCCATAATTGACGATCTGGGATATCATACACTTTTTCCCAGATAAGAGCGTTTTCTTGTTGTTCCATCCAATGAGGATCAATATATTTTTGGTATAATTCTTGCATTTCAGTAGCCAACCATGTAGGAACATGTACTCCATTTGTTATCCCAATAATTGGCTCGTAGTCGTATTTTTGCGACCAGAGAGATTTAAGATTAGTATTCATTGTTTTTGCATTAAGCTGGCTGACTCCATTAATAACAGAGCTGAGATTAATGGCTAACATCGTCATATTAAATTTCCCTGTTCCTTTTGGGTATGTACCCAGATTGACAAATTCCTTTTTAGACAATTGCAAATCGTCCATCATCCATGCAAGGTATTTTTCGATCAGAGAAATCTCAAACTCTTCATGACCAGCAGGTACAGGGGTATGAGTTGTAAAACCCACTACTTTTTCAATTTCTTTTTTAGCTTCATCAAAACTGTATCCTTCTACCATTTTTCTCCTAACTAGTTCAAGTGCAGCAAAAGCTACATGACCTTCATTTAGATGCCAAATAGTGGGGTGTTTGTCTAACACCTCGAAAAGTTTGATACTTCCAAGACCAAAAACAATTTCTTGTCGTATACGCAGATCTCTATCACCCCCATATAAACGATGACTTAATGCTCTGTCTTCAGGTATATTTTCATCTAAATCCGTATCGAGGAGGTATAAATCAGTACGCCCCAATTTGATATACCAAATTTTGATTTTAACATCTCTATCTCCTAACCTTATGGAAATAATCAGTTCATCGCCATCTTTATCATACACATGCTGGAGGGCAGTTTTCGTAAAATCCGTTGTTTCATAATTAGCTATCTGCCAACCTTCAGGAGAAATGGACTGAGTAAAGTAGCCTTGATAGTACATAAAACCAACAGCAATGAAATTCAACCCCAAATCACTGGCAGATTTACAATGATCACCAGATAGAACTCCCAGGCCACCAGAATAGATAGGTAGACTGTGATGGACAGCAAACTCACAACTCAAATAAGCTATCAGTTTGTCTTTATGTTCAGGATAAACTTTAGGGAACCATAAATTATTCTTTTTCCAAGCAAGATCATAGAGATGCAAAACTTGGTCATATTTTAACAAAAATGAAGGGTCTTGAGCTACAGTAAGTAGTCTGTCGATTGGTATACGCTCAAGCATTGCGACAGGATTGTGATTGGTTTGATGGTATAGGGGTAAATCTAAAGCACGAAATAATGCTTTTGCTTCAGCATTCCATGACCACCAAATATCAAAAGCTATTTCTTCTAATCTTGAAATACGTTCGGGAAGCTTATCTTGAAATCGTGATTGTACTTTAGCCATTTGTGTCTCATTCCATACAGTTGTATGAAGGGAAAACAATACTATTATTATATTTTTTCTTTCAGAATAACGAGCTAAAAATACAGAATAACGAGCTAATGTTTGGTGAAGATAGTGGAAAAGCGTAAACTCTAGCAATTCGATAAGTATTTATCTTCTATGTATCTAATTCCGAAACACTAGAAAAAAACACTAAATCTTGTTAAAATATTACGGGCAATTAAACCAAAAGTTTTTGTATCTTTTAAGATACTGACCTATCATGTCTGAAAAAAATTCCCAAGAAGAACCAATTATTGAACGTTCATTAATTATTTTAACAGATTCTGAGTGTAAAAGATTGATAGCTAAAGGGATTACCCACCACCCTTTAGTCATTAAAACTTTAAAGACGGGTAGAATCTTTATAGGGAGAGGAAGTACAAATGCCTACATATTAGAAGAATTAACAAATGAAGAGTTTGAAAAAGCACATTATGTAGCGGGTCAAGTCACAGGAGATAAAAAAACACTCCATAGATTGAGTGCACTTAAAGGCGAAAAAAGGCTACCCGAGGTTTTTCTAGAAAATGGTGAAGTTAAAAAAATTACCGATGAATTAAGCACATTCAGCCCCCATGATCTAGTTATTAAAGGAGGTAATGTTTTGGGCTTGGATGGAATAGCTGGTATCTATGCTGCACATCCAGAAGGAGGTACGGTAGGTAGAATTATTCCTGTAGCAACTGCACGAGGTATCCCCGTTATTATTCCTATAAGTTTGAATAAACTTGTTACTGAAGACGTGTGGGAACTCGCTCAAGTTATGGGCAATCAAACAATGAAAAAAGAATTTACGATGGGATTACCTATAGGCATAATACCATTGGTTGGCGACGTCTTTACTGAAATTGACGCTCTCTTCTTCTTATATCCTGATTTAGATGTATACCACATGGGAGCTGGAGGAGTTGGTGATGGTGCTGCATCACAACATTTCATGCTTGAAGGACCAGTAGAAGAAATAGAAAGAGCTTACAATGAAATAAAAGCGTTAATAAAAAATGAAGAGCGTTATATCCCCGATCTAGATTGAATCATTAATAATTATCATAAATTAAGCATAACCTAGAAGGTTAATGAATAGCTCCAGATAAATACTCCTCATAATTCTATTTTATCCTCGGGTGATCCAATGAAATGTAAAGGTAAAATTATTGAAGGAACATTTTTAAGGAGACCAAATAGGTTTCTCTCTTATTTTAAAGTAAAGGGTGAACAACAAGAGCAGATGGCACATGTTCCTGATCCAGGACGATTAAAAGAATTACTCATTAAAGGTGCTCATATCGCTGTAAGAAAGGAAGATAATGCAGATAAGACCCGAAAGACTAATTACACACTTGTGGGAGTGAAAATGGACGATAAATGGGTTAATATTGAATCGCAAATAGCTAATCAACTCTTTGAGGAAGAATACCAAATTATCTCAGATTTTAAGCATTTAGATATTATTAAACGTGAAGTTGTATTTGGCAAGAGTCGTATAGACTTTTTAATGTTTAATACTCTTACTTCAAAACAAGTCCTTATTGAGATAAAAAGTGCAACCCTTGTTAAAAAAGGATTAGCATTGTTTCCTGATGCACCAACAAAACGAGGGAAAAAACACTTGTTAGAATTGGATTTGGCTCTTGAAGCAGGATTTGAAAGTAGTGTAGTCTTTATGATAAAAAGAGAGGATGCAGATAGATTTTCACCTCATTGGGAAAGAGACCCAGAATTTGCAGCGACACTAAAAAAAATAAAAGAAAGAGGAGTAAAAATATATGCTTTACGATGTCATTACGATCCTATTCACCAGAAAGAATTAGTAATTTTAAATAAAGTTCCTGTAGAAATCTGATCCAAGTTGCAACTCTTAGACTTACCATTACTGTTTTTTAATCGTTTTTAACAAAGTAGTAACAGTACTTCTGAAATAGTGTGAGGACACCTCAAAATCAAGAATTAAAGCGATTTATTTTCGCTCTAAACATATCGAAGATGATATTAATTGGTTAATTCGGAAGTACTATAGTACATAAAAAAGTTTGGATAAACATTAAACCTTAAAATAAAGATTTGATTAAGGAGAAAGCTTAAAATATTTCCAAAAAAAAGGATAATAGTGAATCAGAAATGACACAAAAAGAAGGATGGTTACACAACCTTATTGAATCTTATGGCCATGCTATAATGTATATCATAATGAGCATTATATATGGAATCATAGCTGGAATAGTATTTGTAGCAGGTTATTTTCTTAGTCTAACTACAGAAACTACTCTTATGAATATTGTCAATTCCCTACCTGAAATTGATTTTGGAGACTCAGTAATCACTCTTATAGCTGTAATAATCATGCTATTGGGTGTACTATTGTTTCTATTAGGTGGTTTATCAGCATTCTTGTTTACAGCAACAAGGAATGACAGAATTGCAGTTTCAATATCGTTCTTTAAGGGATATGGTGTAAGTATCAAGAACCTTCTATCGTTCTTGCTCATTCTATTTCTGTTTGGTGGAGCATATTTTGCTGTAGATTACTTTGTTAGTGGGTTACCAGTAACAATAGTTATGTATGTAGTAGCTGTAATTTATGTGTTAACACCAGTAGCGATGATCTTTAGAATTATAGATTATATATTAGAAATGAATATAGTTCCAAGGTAAAGATTCAATACTTTGGATTCTTTTTTTCTTCTTTTTCTTTTTTTGCTCCCCCTGAGTATTATTAAATTAGATTAAAAGTAACAGAAAGTTCAATCTAGATGTAACTCATCATAAAGAATTACATTTATTCAGAGTTTTGTTTATAGTAATCTATTGAACAAAAGAGTAATAAACACTAAACAGTTATATTACTCAACAAAACAAGTAGAAACAATTCTACAATTACAGGTGTTACTTATGAGTTTCAATTTAGTAAAAATTAAAGGTATACGAATACGCATTCATTGGTCATTTACACTACTTTTCTTTGGATTAATAGCTGGCATAGCGTTAACTGCAGGTGAAAGATTAGCCATTTTGTATGGCATAGGCTTTTTAGGTTTATTTGCTGCAGTAACCATTCACGAACTTGTTCATTCTCTTACTGCACAATATTTTGGCCACCCCGTACACGAGATACTCCTATATCCATTAGGAGGGATGGCTAAAATCGAAGAAATGCCTCAAGATTCTAAAGAAGAATTTTTGATCTCTCTATTTGGACCGTTAACTAATTTTGTTATAGCAGGAATAGTTTATGGAGTGTCCTTTGCGGTGAAAGCTTTTGAATGGACAGCATTTCAGACATATTTCGGAAATCCACTTGAATATTATATGATCATTTATGCTGCTCTTAATATGTGGTTAGGGATTTTCAATCTCTTCATTCCTGCTATTCCTATGGATGGTGGAAGACTTCTTCGTTCGTTATTAGCTATTAAGATGCCATATGTGAAGGCTACAAGAATCTCAGTTCAAGTATCTAAGATTGTTGCTTTTATTATGGGGATCATTGGCTTCTTTACCAATATATGGTTGGTCTTAATCGCCATATTCATTTATACAGCTAGTTCTGGTGAATTAGAGCAAAGTATCATACGCTATCTCCTTGGAGACACTAAAATAGAGACAATTATGTCAAAAGATCTTGTTTCTGTTACTCCTGAATTAACAATTAATGAATTCCTTGATTATATGATAGAACAAGGACATTTAGGCTATACAGTAATTGATGATCAAGAAAACTATCTAGGCGTAGTTACATTATCAGACGCTCGAGGGGTTGAATCCGAATTAAGAGATAAAATCCAAGTAGGACAGATAATGCATACTGATGTCCTTTCAATTAAGAAAGGGCAAAATGCGAATGAAGCACTCAAACTGATGAAGAAGAACGATATTGGTAGAGTATTTGTTGAAGATCCAGATAGACCAAAACAATATTTAGGTATTGTTACCCGCTCGGATTTAATAAAATACTTACAAATAGCTGGTGTTAAGGAAGGAATAGGTAGACCAACAAGAAATAGATAAGAAACTACCAAAAACTACAGTTGGTTTTTTAAACCAATTCTTTCTCTTATCCATTTCGCTATCCCTATTCACTTTTTTTATTTGAACGTCTTCTTGAAAACCCCGTCCTTGAGGGCGGGGATGAAAAGAAGAAAAAACAATACACGTTTTAGCATACAAACATTTTTGAAGAAAAAAACTAAGAGAAGGATGAAATGAAGGTCAACAGAGCATATAAGGTGAGAATAT
>CAZHRF010000058.1:0-13329 GCA_964534625.1 uncultured archaeon
TTCAACCCACAACTACACACAAACACGCCGACCCGTATGTCTTCGTTTTTTTCTGCTTCTACTGGTTTTGTTTCAGTTGTCACTGTGCATCACTCTTATATTCTTTTAGTTCTGGTATTTTATTCACAAAGTCTCGTATTTTCTTCATTGATCTTGCATTTTCAGCCAGATTAACTCGTTTTTGACCGAGAAATTCACTAACGACTGATGTCCAAGCAGCTGAGAACCCAGTATCTTGGTCAACTAATATTCTATTTCGTTTAATCGTGATAGCATCTTCTGGACAAGCTGTTGCACACGCTCCACATAGCACACATACTTCTGTATCAATTCGTACGTGCTTTCCATCTCTTTCTATAACATTAATTGGACAGGACCATACACACTCTTCACATCGCTCGGGACATTTGCTTTCATCCACTATGACATCTCCTGTAAATAATCGTTTTATAGGTACTGAATCAAATCCTATACAATGTTCTGGATCTACTATATGTGCTGCAGGTACTGCTTGGGGGAATTTAAGATATATTGCTTTTCTTTTTGAGAATCCCTCATTATATTCACTTTCTACTATTGCTGGGCATACATCTACACAATCATCACAGATCGTACATTCGTCTTCTATTACATATCTTGGTTTTTTCTTTATTTTTACTTTAAAGTTCCCCACATACCCACCTACTTCTTCAACTTCACTATTTGTGAGTAAGGTTATATTTGGGTGTCGGCTAACCGCCACCATTTTAGGTGTAAGAATACATTGGGAACAATCAAGTGTGGGAAAAGTTTCAGCCAATTGAGCCATTTTCCCTCCAATTGTTGAATCTTTTTCTACTAGTGTCACTTTGTATCCAGAATCAGCTATATCCAGTGCTGCTTGTATTCCCGCTACTCCCCCACCTATTACAAGTGCTTTTCTTTCTACGGGTATTTTTATTGGTGTTAATGGTTCAGCTTTTGATATTTGTTCTATTGCTGCTCTAATTATCCTAATTGCTTTACTTGTTGCTTCTTCAACATCTGATGTCACCCATGAACATTGTTCTCGTATATTAGCCATTTCAACTAAATATTTATTTAATCCTGCATCAACCGCTGCTGTCCTAAATGTATCTTCATGCATATCTCTTGAACAAGCAGCTACTACTACTCTATCCAAGTTGTACTCATTTATTGCATCTTTCAACATGTTTTGACCAGGATCCGAACACATATACGGATTTGATTCACAAAATACTACATCAGGATGTTCTCTAATTGTATTAACAACTCTGTCTATACCGACAGTTTGAGCTATGTTTCTGCCACAATGGCAAACAAAAACGCCTATTCTTGTCATCCTTTTTTCTTCCTTTTTCTACTTTTTATAATTTTAAATTAATCTTCTTTATTATGTCCATTCTTAAATGCCTTTTAACTTCATTATACCAAGGAAACAAGAACCTTTTTTTTATTATTGAGATTCTGTTCCATTAATAATCACAAATATTATACTTAAGTCGTTGAAGTCTTCATTAGCGCCATTTATAAAGTTATAGATGAGTATATGTTCCATAATTACACACCAGTTGAATTTGTTTTAAGTGAGTGGTAGAAAAGATCCGATAATATTCATGAGTAAGCTATATTATGCTTTAATAAATTGATTTCTTAAAAAAATACAAGAATGTTCTAATTTTTTTATGAACTACTCCACCCCAAGTGATGGAGTTTCCTGATTCATAGAAGCAACCTCAAAAGAAAAAGAATAACGAACTCTACGGCCAAATAAGTATAACAATTTACTTGTTATATTTCGCCATTCATCCCACCCCCAAGTGAGTGGGCATTCTGGCTAGGTAAGGTAAATGAAACTCATTACATTTGGTAAATCTTTGCTAATTTTACTATCTTACTTCCGATAACAATGCCTTTATCCTATTGCTTAAGGTTTCATAGGTTGAATTCCGTAATTCAATACTACCCGATGGACATGCTGCTACACAAGAACCACATCCTTCGCACAATGCTTCATTTATTTCTATTCTATCTGAATTGGCATTGAATGATATTGCATCATACGGACAAATATATGTACAGGTCATGCAAATTCCACATGTTCTTTGATTTACTACTGCAACTATGGGATCACGTTCTAGAAGTTCAGCTGATAAGATTTCGAGTGCCATAGCTGAAGATCCAGAAGCTGAAGCGACGACTTCAGGAATATCTTTTGGACCAGCTGCCGTACCAGCAATATAAACACCAGAAAGAGCCGTTTCTACAGGTTTAAGTTTTGCATGAGCTTCTTTTATGAATCCAGTAGGATCAGAAGAGAGTTTAAGTAATTGAGCAATCTCTTTTGTACCTTCACTAGGAATAATTCCTGTTGCTAAAACCACCATATCAGCATGAATCTCAATTGTTTCTGCTGTAATAGTATTTACTCCCCGTACTAATACTTGATCTCCATCTTGCTGTAAATCTGAGATTTTTCCTCTAACAAACACAACTCTTTCTTGTTCTGTTGCGCGTTGATAAAACTCTTCATAATCTTTTCCTGCAGTACGCACATCTATGTAGAAATTATATGCCATCCCATCATGTACTAAATGTTTAAACTGTAAAGCATGTTTTGTCGAATACATACAGCATATTTTTGAACAATGAGGTAGATGTTTAGCAGGATCTCTAGACCCCGCACAATGTACAAACACTATTGTTTTTACTAACTTACCATCAGATGGACGTCTTATTTCTCCTCCCGTTGGTCCATTAGAAGACAGTAATCGTTCAAACTGTAGCCCCGATATTACATCAGGTATTGTTCCATACCCATACTCACCTATATTTTCTATTGAATATGTTTCATAACCCGTTGCCACTGTGATTGTACCATAGACCTCTTCAATTATTTCTGTTTTCATATCAAAGTCTATCGCTTCTCTTTCGCATGCTTCAGCACATTTACTACAAATAAGAGGATTTATTCCCAAGCAATCCTCGGGATCAATAATATATGATGCAGGTATAGCTTGTGGGAATTTTATATATATTGCTTTACGTGGTGAAAATCCTTCATTATACTCACTTCTTACTGTAACAGGGCATACCTCGACACAATCATCACAGATCGTGCATTCATCTTCTAGTACATACCTTGGTTTTTTCTTTATTTTTACTTTAAAACTTCCAACATATCCACTAACATCCTCAATTTCACTATTTGTCAATAAAGTTATATTTGGGTGTCTACTCACCGCTACCATTTTAGGCGTAAGAATACATTGGGAACAATCAAGCGTGGGAAATGTTTCCGCCAGTTGTGCCATCTTTCCACCTATTGTTGAATCTTTTTCTACTAGTGTCACTTTGTATCCAGAATTGGCAATATTAAGTGCTGCTTGAATACCGGCTATTCCTCCACCTATTACAAGTGCTTTTCTTTCTACGGGTATTTTTACTGGTATTAACGGTTCAGCTTTTGATACTTGTTCTATCGCGGCTCTAATTATTCTAATTGTTTTATCTGTTGCTTTTTCAGTATCTGCTGTCACCCATGAACATTGTTCTCGTATATTAGCCATTTCTACTAAATATTTATTTAATCCTCCATCCACTACCGCTGCTCTAAATGTATCTTCATGCATGTCTTTCGAACAAGCAGCCACTACTACTCTATCTAGATCATGGTCTCTAATAGACTCTTTAACCATGTTTTGTCCTGGATCTGAACACATATACACATTAGATTCACAAAATACTACATCAGGATGGTTATTAATTGTATTCACAGCTCTTTCTATATCTACAGTTCGAGCTATGTTTCTGCCACAATGACAAACAAAAACACCTATTCGTGTCATTTTTTTACCTCTTTTGTATGATTTTTCCCTTTTTCAAATGCAATAAGGTTCTTCTCAACATATGCTGGTTTTATTTTTGCTTTAAGAGTTTGAATTATTGAATCTTCAGAAAATAGTTTTGAGTTTGCACAAATAAACCCTAACATGACTATATTCGCAAAAATTTTATTCCCCAGTGTTTCAGCTATTTTAGTTGCGGGGATTTTATGTATTTGTCGTGCCTTTTTAGCTCTATCATCTAACCGTACTAAATTTTCTTCCAAAAACAAAATACCGCCTTCTTTTAGTTTGGGTATATATTTATCATACGCTTCTTCTGACATACTCACCAAATAATCTAGTTCCGTAGCAAGAGGATAATCAATCTCTTTCTCATCTATAACAATATCAGAGCTGCTAGCTCCCCCTCTGCTTTCAGGTCCATAACTTTGTGTCATTATAGAATTTTTCCCGTTTTCATACCGAGATATTGCTTCACCAACCAATCTCCCCATAAGTCCTATTCCCTGCCCGCCAAATCCACTAAATTTTACCTCAAGACGACTCATTCTTACAACCCCCTAGTTTTTGTTTTTTTTGCTATCTCTTGTATTTTTAGTAAGTTATCAGTTAATGTTGGTTTATCTTCAATATCCACAAATTTCCCAACGATAATCGGTCCTTCTTTGTTGATGTCGGTTGTTTTAATATCAGCAAAATGCTTGATGACTGTTCTTTTCCTAAAATTCTCTAAAATTAAGCTCCCTTCTCTTAATTGATTCCTTCGTCCAAATGTTGTTGGACAAGAACTTAACACTTCAACAAAACTAAATCCATGTTTATTTATAGCCTCAACGAAAGAGTGTTTCATCCTTCTAACATCTAAAGCTGTCCATCTTGAGACATAAACTGCGTGTGTTGCTGCTGCTAATGATGGCAAATTGAAAGGCTCTTCAATTGTCCCATACGGTGATGTTGATTGGTATTGCCCTATATAACTCGTTGGACCTACTTGTCCTCCAGTCATACCATAATTAAAATTATTAACACAAATAACTGTAATATCTGCATTGCGTCTAGCTGCATGAATGAAATGGTTACCGCCTATACTTGCTATGTCTCCATCCCCTGAAATTACAATAACCTTATTATCTGGATTAGTTACACTTAATCCAATAGCAAATGGGATCGCTCGTCCATGTGTAGTATGAAAAGAGTCGAAATTTAAATATCCTGCTATCCGTCCTGAGCATCCAATGCCCGATACAATAGAGATTGCATCTGAATCATACTTGGACTCTTTTATTGCTTCAATTAGGACATGTGTTATTGAACCAAGAGAACATCCAGGACACCAAATATGAGGTATTCTGTCTTGGCGTAAAAACTCGTCAGCTGGGTGTTCATGTGTTTCAATTAATTCATCTTTTATAATTTCTTCTGTCAAAATTAAACTCTCCTTTTTATTTCATCATAAATTTCCTTTGGAGTATGAATAGATCCTCCGAGTTTGAACATCCCCACAACATTTGTCTTTCCATGTATTGTTCTTTCAACCTCTTTTGTTATTTGCCCATAATTCACTTCTGGTACAATTATTGCTTTACATTGGTCTGCAAGTTTTTGAATAAATTCATCTGGAAAAGGCCAAACAGTTCGCAATCTTAGAAAACCAGCTTTAATGCCCTTTTCTCTCGCACGTATAACTGCGCCTTTTGCTGCTCGTGAACTTATACCAAAAGTTACTACTATGATTTCCGCATCAGTTAATTCATATTTTTCCAGTTGGATTATTTTCTCTTTGTTTTTTCTGATTTTATCATTTATACGTCTGACATACTTCTCTTGTGCTTCAGCATTAATAACAGGATATCCTCTTTCATCATGAGTTAATCCTGTTGTGATTACTTTATATCCTTCTCCAGCTGTAGCCATACGTGGTACAATGTCATTATCAATTAACTCATATGGAAGATACCCTTCTTTTGAGGAAGGTTTTTTTCTATTAACAATCTTAATTTCTTTTTTAGGTGGTATAACTAGTCTTTCACTCATATGACCAATAACTTCATCCATAAGAATAGTAACAGGCAAGCGATATTCTTCCGCAAGGTTAAAAGCTGTTATTGCTATGTCAAAACACTCTTGAACACTATTTGGAGAAACAGCTATAGGTTCATAATCCCCATGCGAACCATATCTTGTCTGCATAACATCTGATTGACCAACAAGAGTAGGTAAACCCGTTGAAGGACCTCCTCTTTGCACATTAACTATAACACATGGTGTTTCTGTCATCATTCCCAATCCGATGTTCTCTAGCATTAACGAATAACCTGGTCCTGATGTTGCTGTCATACTTTTCCATCCTCCCCAACTCGCCCCCAAAATTGATGCTATAGAAGCTATTTCATCTTCAAATTGAATAAAATGTCCATTCACTTGAGGTAGACGAAGAGATATATGCTCTGCAGTTTCAGATGATGGTGTGATAGGATATCCTCCAAAAAATTTACATTCCGCAGCTATAGCTCCTTCTGCTACAGCTAAATTTCCAGAAGTAAAATATTCTCCAGTAAGAACTTCAGGTAAATCCAAAGAATTTTCATTCACCCATCTTTTCCCCCTTTTGATTAGAATTAAAAGAAGCTTCATCTGGCATTTCCAAGAATATAGCAAATTCAGGACAGATAAGTTCACAAAAACCACAACTCGAGCAATTGGTAAAAGATTTATCTAGTTTGAGTTTAGGTGGATGATACCCTTTTTCATTTATATCTTCAGATTTCATAAGAATCTCTTCTGGACAATAATCAATACACCAGCCACATTCTTTGCATCTTTCCTTGATCAAGTATATCTTTGGTTTCGCCCTTTCTAAAAACTTTTTATCAAGAAAAGCAGGCCAACTTGGCTTTTTTCTCCATTTTTGAGATCTTGTACCATTAATAATAAACAATCCATTTCTTGGTTAGATAAATCACTCAAATAGTTCTATATAAATATAATGTTGATCTTATTGCACATAGTGTTTAATCAATGAATTCTTAAAACATTTGTCATAAAATTTAAATTGCCATTTCTATATTTTACTTTTCTTTTTTCTCTCAGGTTTTACTACTTCCAAATTAAGAGAAAAAGTTAAGAGATTACCAATTAGAACACATCTATACTATTCTATTTTATTATAGAGCTAATAGTAGCTCAACACAGGTTTTAATGACTATACTATAGTTTTAAATATGAAATGCAATCTCCGAAGTTCCTGATATCAATACAAATGAAAATCCATCCGTATGACAATTCTGGATCTTTAAACAAAATGAATTAGAAAGAGAAAAAGAGAAGCTTCAATTACTTTCATCTTCAATTTCTATATCCAGATATTTTTCTAGAATTCCTTTTAACCTTTGTTTTGTCACAATAAAGTCATCTGTTATTTCGCCATTCTGAAGACTGATTAATCTAAACCCTGGTCTTACTAAAGATAAATCATGAGTGCTCATTATTATTGTTCTGTCATATTTTACTGATGTCTCCATCAACAACGAGATAAGCTCTCTCGCTAGTCTTGTATCTAAATTAGCTGTGGGTTCATCAGCAAAGATTAATGGTGTATGTCTGGCTAAGGCAACAGCTAATGCAGCACGTTGTTTTTCTCCTCCTGAAAGCTCTGGCGGATACGCATCAAGTTTATGATAAATATTACATTCTTTGGCTATTTGCTCAACTTTTTCTTTACTTATTTGCTTATCATCATTGAATAACGACGGGATATACATATTTTCTCGTATAAGGTATTGATCAAGAAGATTGTTTACTTGACTAATCATTGCTATATTATAAAATCTAAATGCACTTACTTTATCTCTATCCTTTTGAGTTATTTCAAAATCATTGACTTTAATAATACCCTCATCAGGTTTTTCTACCCCCGATAAAACATTCATCATTGTAGTTTTTCCTGCTCCCGATTTTCCTGATATTACGACAAGTTGTCCTTTTCTAATATCATAAGATAATCCTTTTAATACCTCGTTCTCAAATCTTCCTGCTCGAAATGATTTTTTTAAGTTCTTTACATGAATGGCAATTTCTTTATGATCTTTTGGTATGAACTCTTGTTCTAGTATCGGTTGTACTTCTTTGAAAGATACCTTTCCTTCTCCTTCTCCTTGTCCTCTTTCTTTCAGATATTCCTCAGTTTTTTCCATCTCCTCATATACTTCTTCTCTTGTAACCTCGTCAGGATTAAAGATTACTGAAAATTTCTTTGAAGGATGAATTTCAAACTCAGTTATATGCTTAAATCCTCCAGAAGCATAAACTGCATCGGGTAATCGAACAAATTGAGAACTATCTATAACACTTTGTAGACTCGATTCTTGGGGTTTTAAGATAAAGTCCAGTTCATCTCGATCAAGATCAATATTTACACCCACCAAACGCCCATCTCTTATGATATAACTCTTTTTGAACGCATTTCTAAATCGTAAGTCATGGGTTACAACTAAAATTGATGTACCGTATTGGTCATTCAAATCTTTGAAAGTTGCTATAATATCATTTGTATTTGCTGTATCTAGTTGTCCCGTTGGCTCATCAGCAAGGACTATTGAAGGTTTTTTCGACAATACCGTTCCTATCGATGTTCTAACAGCCTCTCCTCCTGATATGTGTGTTACTCTATTATTGCGTATTTTCTTTATGTTCAATACTTCTAATAGTTCTTTCGTCTCCTTTTTCGCTTTTTCACGTGGAAAGTGCCGCATCTTCATAGGTAACATAATGTTATCTTCAACTGATAAATGAGCAAGCAGATTTTGATGGACAAACTGATTAAGTATCCCCATCTTTTCAAATCTAAATTTACGCATTTCACGGTCATTTAAATCGACAATGTTAACATTATCTATGATAACTGAACCACCGCTAGGAGAGAGAAGTCCACTCAATATTTTGATAAGCGTACTTTTTCCTGATCCGCTTGGACCAATAACTGATGCTACTTCTCCATCTCTGACATAAAGATCGAGTCCTCTCAAAGCTGATGTTTTCACATCAGTCATTGGATCATGATACACTTTAATTAGGTCTTTTGCTAGTATTCCCATCTTTTATCATTCCATTTGTGTAGGTGCATATTGCTCAAATTCTCTCCTAAGTATATATCTCATGTTCAGGTACAATATCAAAGGTATACCCATGAGAGCTATTAGTAGTAACGCCCAAGGATACACAACATATTGTGTATAGGCTGTTATACCATATTCAAGAAGACTTAACGTTCGTGGGATAACTAAAAAGCCAACTGTCGACCCGATTATCATAGCGGGTACAATTGCTGCTATGAAACTTTCAATGGTTGATAGATTTATTATTGTATGTGCTTTAATGCCTACTTTTTTCATAATATCATGTTTAATCACTCGTTTTTCTAATATTTTAATGGCTGTTGTAACAGTTGAAAATACCAGTACTACCAAGGAAACAACCATACTTAATATCAATTCTATGATGAATATATTATAGAGAGGGGTTTTGAGGTTGTCTTTAACATCTTCATGGCTTCTTAGAACTGCACTTTGTGTCATTTCAAACAAAGATTGTTTAACAGAATTTACATTTTGATTAGAGTTAACTTTGACAAATAAGAAATCATAAGTTAATATCCGTCTTGTAATAATATTCTCTATTTGTTCAAAACACTCTGCAGAAATTATAATCATTCTTTCATCATTCTCAACATCCTCTTCAAAAAAGAAAACGGGGAATAACTCAAATGTATCAATAATCTCCACACGATAGTCCAATCCTAAATCTCTGTTTGAAAAACTTAATTCGTCACCTATTTCCTTGAAGTGTGTTCGTAAAACTTCTTGTGATACTATTATATTATCTTCTGTCAAATCATCCAACCCTTCCCATTTAAAGTTAGTTACTCTTTGTTGTGGTTGTTCTATAGTCGATAGGAAATGTGATTGGTTGATCACCAGCATTCTTACCCGTTCAAATATTCCTGCATATATGGTAAACATTCTTGCATGAGTGGCACTTTGAACATTAGATATTGCAGTTACCTCTTCAACTGAATATCCATAATCAGACCATTTTGGTACAAGTATATCAGATCCGTTTTGGAAATAAGCTTGTTGATCTAGCGCTTTCTCTTTTGAATAGGGTACAACAAACATAGGTATAAGTATTCCTACAACAAGCAAGAAGATAAGAGTAATATTTTCGAAATAGTTGATATCTTTAGCTATTTCTGCAAATATAAATGTCTGTTTGTTTTTCTTTCCTTTTGTCCATAAAAGATATCCCACTCCTCTCCATAGCATTGATAGAATTTTTATTGCTATAGGTAATCCACCCAACAACGAAAATACTGCACCAGCTACAGTTAAAAATAGAAATATAGTAAATGTAGATATCCTACTCTGTTCAAAACTAAGAACAGCTTGATTATAGAAGTACAAGTAGGATACAACGCCCAATGTTAAAAAGAATAAATCTCTCCAACTTATCTGTTTTAGTAATTTCATAAATTTATTTGGAGATTTAATTACTTCTTTTTGGCGTCCTATTATCAATAATATTCTTGGTATGCTTATGATGAAAAGAACCAAGGCAACTAAAAGCATTTCTACAACCACATTTCCTACCACCAATTGTGTCTCTGTATTTCTGAAACTTATAAAACCATTAATACGAATCAGCGGGATTGCTGTTATGACAGCTAAACCAAAACTCACTATAGTCGCTGTAACAACTTCAAATAGTCGTATACTGACATAAATGCTCATGATCTTTCTTCTCGAGACACCACGTGATTTTAGTATTTCTACCTCATTCTGATAGCTGGAACTAAATAGTTCTGAGCTTTCAAAGATCATAAATATTGAGAGAACAATAGCAGGTATGGCAAAAACAACCAATCGTGTTTGATTGTTTAGATAGTAGTTATTAAAATTTTGAAAGAAATTACTAATCTCTTCATAAAACATTAAAGTTGAGCTAGTATCGAAATCAAATGAAAAAGTTCTGCCTTCGATTAATTCTTGTTCCAAGACCAATTCATTTCTTTCTTCTATCCTGAAACCTTCAAAATCCAGATGAAATTGATAGACTCCACGAACAACAAGATTTACTTTTGATGCACCGTTTAGTATCTCGAAGAAATTATCTGCGATAGTAATAATATCACGTCCTGCCATGGGTTTCAAAATGTCATTAGATTCTCCGAGGTAATTTGTTATTTTACGTACTTCAGCAAAATTAAGAGCAGAATATAATCCTACAATAGTAACATTACTAATATAATCGGGATCTTCATCTTGGACACCATCTCGTGTATATATTTGTAAAGTGTCATTTACTCCTAATTCTGTTTTTCGAGATAAACGCCCACTAATTACCACTTCACTATCATTATGTGGTTCTCGTCCTTCATAAAGGAAAGAATCAAATAGTGCATTTGAGTTACGCGGTAAAGCCACTATTCCGTAGGAGAGTGTCACAACGTGATGAGGATCATGTATTTTTAAAGATGTATAGTAAGTTGATTGTAAGTCTACGATATATTTATCTAATATCATATCTTCAAATAAACTACTAATGTACTCTTCTGCTTCTTGATGATAATAAGCGTCAATTTCTGATCCATTACTATTGAAAGTCGTAACCATAGAAGCAGTTGGTATGTCATCTGAGAGTATATTATGTGATCTATAGTATGCCTTTATCATTGCAGATTCGGTTGATTGAGAGATGATAAATGCAGAACTTAGCAAATATCCTGTAATAATAAATCCTAACAGGGTGAATATTGTTCTCTTTTTATTACTTGTCCAAATAATTTTAATGGTAGATACAGCATTATAATAGAACCTTCTGATATTTAAGAAGAAGAGTTTAAAAGTTCCATAATCACCAGGTTCTTTACTGAACAGAAAAGCTAACAGTTTTTCCTTATTTTTAAAAATCAAAAGCGGGATCCCAGCTAGACTTATAACTGCAATAACTATGGAAATTGATAATACAATCCAATGCTCTTTTAAATATTCTTTAATAATATTGTACTCTGTTAGTCCAGTTAATACCGCTTCTATTTCTAAATCATAATTTGTATTTGCGAAAAGCACATTCGTATTTTCTTCTTTAAATGAAGTTAACCCACTATTAATATAGGGTAGCAAATCTTGCGTTTTCATTGTTATATTATATGTAATAATGAAGTTAGTTTCACTCGCGAACATATTGTATGAGTTATTATTTGTTGGATATTTAGTGGTAATAGTTCTAAATTTCCATGTGTTTTCATCAAAGAGCCCTTGATGAATAGATATGGTCCCATAAGAATTTTGTGTTTCCAAGTAGAATATTTCTCCATTCTCTGTTTTAATATATTTTGAATCAGTTATATCATTTTGAAACAAAACAGTTTGAGAATGTGCAGATAATTGCGTTTCATTGAAACTGCCCCAATGTATAGATCTAGGAGTCACAAAGGAATATTTTAAATCATTATTTAAAGTTTCAAAATGGGTTTTTTTGACACTCTCAGAAGACACAGCTGCAAACTCTTTATGATAAAAGGGACTTAAATGACCATCCTTCAATTGTCCAAAGCCCATTCCAAAGTTATCTTCCCAAAGCTCATAAACATACCAAATATTATTTGCACTATCTACTTTAATATCAAGAATTTTTCTTCTTTGAAAATCGGAATAACCATTTTGATTATATGTCAAATTGTTAACTTCATATATTGTTTTAGATATAGCGTACCCCCTCATACCCCAAGCATGGGTAACATTCATTGTCATCATATTATCATGATCAAACTCTGCTCTGAATCTATGGACCATTCCATTTTTAATTTGAAAGCCCATATACCTAACATAAGGTCTACTCTGAACTGCAATATAGTCAATCACATTTTGTCTAACAAGATCTTCTGTCCACCCATAATAATAGTAAATTATGTCATTTGCTGTGTTAATAACACTATAAATAATTATTACACCACCTGTTTGGGATGCTTGTGCAATATGAAACTCAAGTTCATAAACATCTTCATGTATTGTAGATATAATTGCAGTATTGTTAATATACCGTACATGTAACAAAACATTGTCTGTATTATTCAAAACATGGACAAACAAATGAAGGTCACCATTTGAGTCTATAATGGGTTGTGATGCTATTATTCCTTCAATATCAGCTGTATCAGGGGTAACAAACAATGGAAATTCTTTATAATCCGCTGAAACTGCAAATTGGGAAAAACAGAACAGAATCACAATCACAAATACTATTACTATTAATTTTTTATTTTTTCTTAACATGATAATCCTTCCACATAACGTTTAGCTTGTTTTCTCTTTTTAACTAGTTTTTAACATTTTTTTGCAAAAGCACGCGATTTAAATTAATCTTTTTGCTTTTTTAATCTAAAGAATGGTATTTCACTGCATAGTAAGACACTTATAAAGATTAT
>CAZHRF010000058.1:13429-14736 GCA_964534625.1 uncultured archaeon
TCGATGACATTTACGAAAAATTCAAAGCAAATAACAATAGCAAATCAATCAAAACTATTTATCGGTATCTAAATCAGCTTAAAAAGGTTGATCTAATATCTGAAGCTGGTAAACGAGTTATATCCGATAAGAGTGATATAAAAACTGAAACATTATATTTAGCTAATTCAAAATTTGCACTTATTGGTTATTTTCTCACTGATCTAGAAAATTACAAAAAATCAATTAAAAATAACCAAACATATGATGTCCTTGGATTATTGCTTGCAAAACATTTCGGATTTACCAGATATAGAGAAGAAAAATATGAACAATTTTTATTCGAGATAGGCAATTATATGCTTGACAGATTAAAAGAGATCTTAGAAACGCTTAATCCTGAAGTTATGAACAAACTGACTGAGTTAGATTGGGAAGAAACTAGACTTGTCTTGCATCGTTTTGGATTATTTCTTGTTGCAAAAAAATTTGTAGAGTATAATGCTAAATTGGATGAATATTTTATTTAGTTTCCTTCTTACGGGGAATTTTATAATTAATCATAATTCCTTGCTCTGCTATACTAAAAGGTAAAAGTCTTTGTAACAAACCCACCCAGAAAGCGTCAGGTCCAACAGTATATCTTGGTTTAAGGCGTTTTGCTTTAATTATTTTGTGGATTTTCTTTGCTACTTTCAGGGGATTAGTACCATTCTGTTCAGATTTATGCATAATTTCTATCGCTCTTATAGCCACTGGATCTTTATCATAATTTTCAACATACTTTCTTCCCTCATGGAAATCAGTAGCAATATCACCAGGTTCAACTAAGGAAACTGCTATTCCTTTTCTCTTAAGTTCCATCCGCAAAGTATCACTATACATAGCCAAAGCTGCTTTAGATGAACTGTAAAGACCTTGAAAGGGTAAACCCAATCTACCGCCAAAGGAACCAATATTGATAATTTTTCCTTGTTGCCTTCCTAGCATATGAGGTAAAACAGAGCGTATTATTCTATGAGTACCAAAAAAATTTGTTTCAAATTGTTCTTTCATTTGGTCTACTGTTGTTTCAGATAACGCACCGCAGTAAGCAAATCCAGCTCCATTTATCAAACAGTCGATTTTACCTTCTTTTTGCAATAGACTTGTTACACATTCCGAAACAGATTCTTCATCTGTTACATCAAGTTTGAGCATATGGTAAGGGAGGTCAGTATCATTTTGCTCTCTTCTACTTGTGCCATATACAATGTATCCTTTGTTGGATAAATAATGAGCAGTAATTTGACCTATACCACCAGTAGCACCTGTTAAAAGAATAACAT
>CAZHRF010000059.1:0-14731 GCA_964534625.1 uncultured archaeon
CAGTAATTATACTTATATTAAGGGATAATAATATACTGATTAAGGAGTGATACATCTGGAAATAGATCAATTACCTAAGTTAACCATTGGTATCTGGCCTACACCAATAACCAAATTAGAAAATCTTTCAGAAAAGTATAACACGAATTTATATATTAAGAGAGATGATTTAACAGGTGTACTATTGGGAGGAAACAAAGTTAGAAAACTAGAATATTTTTTTGCTGATGCCCTATCGCAGAATAAACAAACAATTATAACTACTGGTTCAGCTCATTCTAACCACAACAGTCTAACTGTGGCTATTGCTAATATGCTTGGATTATCAACCTATTTAGTCGTTGCATTGGATGAAAATGAAACTATCTCCGAGAATAAAGACATTAACGGCAATTTACTTTTACAGAACCTTTCAGAAGCTAACTTTGTATTCACTAAAAAAGACGAAACTAGTAAAACAATACATACACTCTTAAAAAAATTAGAAGAAGAAGGCAAAAAGCCTTATTTTATACCTGTCGGAGGGCACGCTCCTTTGGGTTTATGTGGATACATTACTGCTATGAAAGAGATACAAGCACAAAGTCAAACTTTAGGTATTAACTTTGATTATATGGCAGTTTGTGTAGGAACAGGAACAACTGCAGTAGGGTTATATTTGGGCAAAATCATCTATAACTATCCTACTGATTTAATTGGTATCAACGTCTTAAAAGACAATGAGTGCATTCTTGTTGATAGTCAACAGATAATAGCTGAATTCAATGAAAAATATAACACCAAGTATGATTTTAAAGAAGCTTCCATTAGATTTGTGGATGATTACTTGACTGGAGGATATGGTAAACATGACAAATCGATTTTTGATACAATTGAACTTTTAGTGAAGGAAGAAGGAATATTAATGGATCCCATCTATACAGCCAAATCTTTCATGGGCTTATTAAAAATGATTGAAACCGATAAAGGTATGCAAAATAAGAGTATTCTTTATATTCATACTGGAGGGCTTCCTATACTATTTGAAAAAGGTTCACGGGATTTCTTAGTTGATAACCTTGCAGATTTAAGACTTTAAAAAGTTACTACAGAAGATAATTACAGAAATCCTCCATCTTACATTTTCTTTAAAATTAGTGTTACTTCCTATTTTTATTAATCCCTTTTTTACTAGCTTTTTAACTTTTACTTGGACATTTAGGATTTAGACATAATATCCAAGGTTGTGAATGTTTTTTATTAAATACTTTAATTACTGGCCATCCATCATGCTTACAGGTGACTTGAGTTGTCACAATTTTACCTCTTTGTGGTAAGGGAAATGTTGTTCCACACGCATTTTTTGTGCCATATGTTGAACAACTCGCAAATCTTTTCTTTGTTCTTGGATTAATAACTACTTGGATTTCACCTTTTCCACATAAACACTTACCTAAAATTTGTTTATCTTCTGCTTTTTTATCAGCTGTTTTCTTACTTGTTTTTGAACTCACTCTATTTATTGGGAATTCATCCAATATAGGAGTTAACAATTGTTCTACCTCTTTTCTATGTTCTTTAGTTGTTCGTTTTCCCTTTTTGATTTCCTCCAAATGATCTTCTAGTTCCCTTGTAAACTCTGGAACTACTACTTGAGGACATTTGTCTTTCATCATTTGTAATACTTTTACTCCTAATTCGGTAATCGCTATTTTATAGCCTGTCAAATATTTTTTGCCAAATAATTGTTCAATTATATCAGCTCTTGTTGCTTTAGTTCCCAAATCCAATTTTTCCATCTGTTTCAAAAGAGCGATTTTTGTGTAGCGTTTGGGAGGTTTAGTTTCTTTTTCCAATAACTGTATTCTAGCTAAGTATGCATCTTGCCCTTCTTTCAGGGGAGGGAGAGTTTTTTTTATTCTAGGAGGATAAGGATAAACATCAAACCATCCTGCATTAATCACTTTTTCTCCTTCTGAAACATATGGATGACCTCCGAAAAGGAATTCTACTAAAACATGTTTGATAAGTGCTGCAGGACAAAATGTTGCCAAATATCTCCATACAATCACACTATAAACTTTGAATTCATCTATGGGTAATTTTCCTGGAAAGTTTCCTGTGGGGTAGATAGCTGGATGCGCTTCATCGGTTTTCTTTCCTTCCTTCGGTTTTAACCATTTGTTAGCTAGAATTTTTTTAGCTGCTTTTGTAAAAGTATTTTGTTTTTCAATAGAAGACAGAATATCTACGTGTTTTAACCCCGGGGGATACTTTTCACTATCTGTTCTAGGATAAGAAATTAAGGCTTTCAAATAGAGTTTTTCTGCTACTGCTAAGGTTTTTTTAGGGGTAAATTTGAATATTTTACTTGCTTCTTTTTGAAGTGCGCCGAGATTAAAAGGTGCGGGAGGAGGAACTTTTCTTTTTCTCTCTTTTATCGTGTTAACTTTACCCTCTCTATTATTCTTCGATTCTGCATAGACTTTTTCTGCTTGTTCCTTCTTGTCAAATTTTTCTGGAACAGAGTGTGCAGGAATAGTTTTCTCATATTCCTCCACTTTTACTCTAGCTTTAATTTGCCAGTAAGGGATTGGATTATGATTAGTTATCTCCTCTTCCCTTTCATTAACTAAATTTAATACTGGTCCTTGTACTCTCCCAAAAGACAAAGCTCCTTTAGGTCGTTCTGTTTTAGGTATAGCTAAGGTTAATGCTCTAGAAAAGTTAATTCCAACTAGCCAATCAGTCAAAGATCGTGATATGCCTGATTCAAAATAGTTAAACAGCGGGGTAGGTTTCCTATTATTATATGATTTTCTTAACTCACTTTTTTGAAGGGTTGAATAGATCATCCTTGCAGTATTTTGTTTATATTTTGTTATTCCTGCCAATTTTTGAATCAATAACCCCCCAATAACTTCACCTTCTTGATCATAATCTGTCATAATGACATACCTGTCTGCATTTTTGACCAATTTATTTAAGCCTGCAAAATAATCTCTATAAACACTCTTAGGAATACCTCCTCTAGAAAACTTAATTTTATCTTTACGTTCCCAATCACAGCTGTAATCAGGATACGTCCATCCGCCTTTCTGAGATTCTAATCCATATAGATGCCCTAGTGCTGGTCCAATAACTATAGGTAATTCGTTTTTTCTTGGACAAACATAATAAGTCATTTTACCATATTTTTTTGATTGGGTTTGCCCATCACTTAACGCATAGGCTAATTGTTTGGCTGCAGAAGGTTTTTCTGCTATGCCAAAAACATATTTAGGTGGGGTATAAATGGTTTTTTTTCTTCTGGGCATAATCTCAGTAAATAATAACATAGATTTTACCTTAAAAAGCCGTCGTTTTATGGTGTAACAAAAAACACAAAAAAATAATTACAAGTAAAATGGTTTTTTCTTTTGAGATTATGAGGTCTTCTTACACCTTTATATATCCTTCATTTTTGATTAGAAAGGTGAATCAACAAGAGGATGTGGGAGAAAAAATCATAGTACAAAAAAAGAAAAAGACCATAAACCTTAGAGTTAATCTTCCCTAATAAAAAATGGTCAACTAAGTATGATTAGCAGAATGATAAAATGTATACTGAGATGAACTTTGAAGTTCATAAAAAAATGCAAAGAAAGAAAAAGAAAAAGAAAAAGAAAAGAAAAATACTTTATACCCCTTCCCAAACAAAAATATTATCAAATAGTGCTCCTTGTATCGCCCCTGACATTAATCCAATGTATCCTGATTCTAGTTTGTCATCGATAGTTTGTAACATTAAGTTCCCATCTATATATATCTCTATAGTTGATCCACTGGCAACAACAGTATAGTCGTACCATGCGTTATCATCTCTTGTCCATTGGGTCGTATGCAATGTTATCAAGGTACCTCTGTCTTCTTGACTTACAGGATCATCTGGATGACCTGGATATCCATGTCCTTCTACATAGAATAAAGTAAGTTTTCCTGATTCCATAGTCCCATCATAATGTGGTCCATTTCTACCATCCGTTAGGGTGTGATCATTAGAATAGGTGATCATATAAAATCTAGGTATACCTTCTTCATCTGTGTTAAATCTAAATATTATACCCATTATATCGTCATCACCATTAGCATTCAAAGAAAAGGAAATGTTCACATCTCTAAAATTGTGTTCTTCTGCATCTAAAATGGCATATTGACAATTGTTCGGTCCATATTGAAGGACTTTATTCCCATCGTCATCTACTATCTGCCAATCAGCTATACTTATAGTTCCAATAGGATCATGGTTAGCCACATGATAATATGTCCATTTTGTATCATCAAGGTTGTCACCTATTGAATAACTTTCAAAATCTTCACTATATCTTACAATAATAGGTGAATATTCTGCAGGGATGGTTATATCAGATGTTAAAACCAAATCTGTATAATAAATTTTTATTCTTATTTCATCGCCATATTTTATTAAATCACGTTCTATGTTCAAAGGTTCAATGCTTACCACTTTAGAGATACCTATACCAACCTCAACAGGTGCATTTGGGCATAACCATTCCGTCAATTCTGTGTTCTTTAGTACTTCAACTTTTTCTATACTAGTCTTAGCGCTACCTATGTTTCTAACGCTTAAATCCATTTTGTCTACATATTTATTACCCTCTCTGTCATAGAAAGTGGTTTTTTCATGTAGTAATTGAGGATTCCCTGTTAACAGTGGAATAACTGCAAAGTATACTACTGCTGAAGCTGCTACAACTAGAGCAATAAGTAATATTGTGGCTATAACTGGAGAAACAGCTTTTTTCTTAATCTTTAACATTTTCATGGTATATTACGATGTATTATAAAATTATAAAAGTATTGCCAATAACTTAAATTATTATCTAAATAGTAATATGTTATAGTTATGTCTTTTGACTAAATACTGAATGTACCTTTATATTACATTGAGCTTGAGTTTTTAGAACCTAGAACCTTGATTTGAACTTGGATATTAGGTGCCAATGAACTTAAACTAATAATGTTTGATCATTCAAATAATAGAATCTTTGAGAAAAAAGAAAAAATCTTGACTGCAAACTATTTGATAATTACATTTTCTCCTGTTTTTGAGTAATACCATCTTTCAGCTATGTTACAGATATGATCACCTACACGCTCAAGATGTCGCGCAATTTGGGCTACAGCCACAATCTGTTTTATTGTCATTCCCTCTAGACAATTTTTATCATCAAATGTTTGAAATATTTCATCATATATTTTATCAATTATTGTATCAGCGTCTATCAGTTGTTGAGGATCTGGTGTCGAATCTGTTTCAAAAGCCATTTCCAAGGTATCCATCATAAAATCTATACTATTGTATATTTTTTTTATTGGGACACGATACTCTTCTGTTGTTGGAAAAAGCATATGAAGATTCTCGATAGAGTGATAAGTATCTCTTGAAACACGTTCATAGTTTCTAATTATTTTTAGAATAGACAGAATAAAACGGAGATCACCAGCGAGCGGAGATTGTAACAAAAGTAATTCTATACAATTCCCTTCTATTTGATTGGTAAGTTGCCTTACGCTCCAGTCAATTTCTTGCGCTTTTTCAATCTTGATTTTTTCTTTCTTTCCTTCCTTTAGTTCTACAAACGCTTCGATTATTTCAATATTCTTTTTTACTAAATTGTTTAAATGTAATAGGTCTTGTTTAAGGCCTTTAAGCTTATCAGCATATTTTTTGCGTGTTGTTTTTATCATTATTTTCACCTGTATTAACCAAATCTACCTGTAATATACTGTTCGGTTAAGTCTTTATCTGGTTTTTCAAAAATTTTCTCTGTATAATTATATTCTATCAATTCACCAAGATACATGAAAGCGGTTTTGTAGCTTATACGAGCAGCTTGATGCATACTATGTGTGGCAATAACTACTGTATAATCTTTTGCTAAATCAATAAGCAAGTCCTCTATTACAGCTGCTGAAATAGGATCTAAACTCGCACACGGTTCATCAAACAGCAATATTTTGGGGAAGACTGCAAGGGTTCTCGCAATACAGAGTCTTTGTTGTTGTCCTCCCGATAGCGCAATAGCTGAATCTTCCAGACGGTCATGTATCTCATCCCATAATCCAGCTCGCTTAAGACTAAATTCGACTATTTGATCTAACCTATCTTTATTTTTAATTCCCCGTATACGTGGTCCATAGGCTATATTATTATAGATAGACTGAGGAAAAGGTGTAGGACGCTGAAATACCATTCCCACTTTTGTTCTCAGTTGAAAAAGATCAATTTTATTTGATAAAACATTTTTACCATCTATGATGACCTCTCCCTTATAATTTACTATTGGCGACCTTTCATCGTTCATTCTATTAAATGTTCGTAGAAAAGTAGATTTTCCACAGCCAGAAGGACCAATCAACGCCGTGATTTTATTCTTCTCAATATTGAGAGAGACACCTTTAACAGCGTGAAAATCTCCATAAAAAACATCCAAATCTTGTACAGAGAAGGCTATATCTTTAGGTAGGTTATTCTTTGTTACTGTTTTTTGTTTTTGAGTAGATTTTAAATTAAACATTTTTTTCACCTTATTTTTTATTGTTTATTCATATTTTACTTTAAATTTAGCTCGAAATATTTGCCCTATAATAAAGAGTACCATCGTCATAACAAGTAAGATCATTGCACCAGTCATCGCCCAACTTTTGGATGGATGATTAAACCCAGGATCTTCTATAGCCAAATACCAAATTGTAAAAGGTAGCATAGCAATACCTTCTCCTCTTAATCGTGATGGATAGGCACGTGAGCTTATTTTTAGTACTGCTACAGTGAGCATAATAGGGGCTGTTTCACCTATTACCCTACTGATAGACATCAAATAACCCGTAATAATTGATGGAATAGCATAGCGTAAATTTTGCCCTTTAATAGCTTCCCACTTCGTTGCTCCTAAAGATAGAGCGTTAAGTCTATAATGTTCTGGAACTTGTTCCAAGGCTTGAATACTAGTAGATGTAGCAATTGGGATCATCATGATAGCCAGAGTACACGCTCCTGAAAGGAAACCATGTCCCCATTTAAATATTAAGACAAACATTCCCCAGCCAAATAATCCAACTACTACACTTGGTACAGAAGCTATGTTTTGAATAGAATCTTTTACGAATTGTCCGAATTTATTTGTGGGTTTTACATAAAAGAATAAGTAAATACCAGCAAATGTACAAATGGGTAGTGCAATAAGAGCAGCAGCGCCAACAACAATAATAGACCCGAGAATTGAAGGTAACCAACCATAATTATTACCACTCCTTCTGATGGAAAAAAGATCACGTAAAGCAAAATCTTTGAATCCTTCAATAAATAAAACGATAGTTATTGCTGTTATAATCGCCAATACCCCCAGCGTAATCAAACGGAAAAGAGTAAAAGTTATAGCTTGACGCACATGTTTGTGTTTCGATGATGTAGAGGCATTGGAAAGAAAATATTCTTGGATAAACTGTTTTTCTTCTTCAGTATTATATAGCTCGTTGTTTTTTAAACTATTATCTGTTTCATGTTGTTTTGGATGCTTCTCTTTTGAGTTCTGATTTGAACGCATGTTTTTAGTATTATTAATGTTGGTTTTCGTAGTGATCGATTCCGCATCTAATGGCTCATTCATCCGCCTTTTTTCAATTATATTATTATGTGCATGAGGAGTGGAATAGAACACACCTATTCCAAATATAAAAAGAAAGAACATTGAGAAGGCAGGATTAATCTCACTTAGGCTTCCATATATAATTTGTTCAATAAAAATAAGAATAATAGGAACTGTTGATAAATAAATTGATAATTTGTTTCGATTATCTGCTATTTTATGACTGAAAAAGAATAGTCCAATTGATACAAAAATTAAGATATCCAATATAAGGATCCCTATTAAAGCTGCATGGGCAGACAGATACGTTATTGTTTCAATTATATCCCAAATTGTTGCTAATAATAGAAAGAACCACAAAATTACCGTTACTTTACCATATTTTTGATTAAACAAGTCTTTAATGCTAATCTCTTCACTTTTGATAATCTTTCTATATGATGGGAGGAAAATTTTCTTTTTAGCGATAGATCTTCCTATTCCTGTGACTAGAAATGATAAAAGTAGAAGTTCTAATGCTATAACATATAATGCAAAATACTCTGCAGTAAATAAAGCCACATTTTTGTATTCAACAGCTATTTTAGCAGGAATAGGCGCACCTCCTTGTAGGGGGTTAAAGACACTTTTACGTAGATACCACGTTTTTGCACTAACCATAGCAACAACCATTGTTTCTCCTATAACACGAGCGAAGGCAAGTATACAGGATGAAACAATACCTTTGATAGCATAAGGAATACTGACTTTCCAAATAACCTCTAACTTAGAGGCTCCTAGGGCTGTACCTGAATGCTTGATATCAGTTGGAACAGAATCTAGAGCTTCATCTGTAAGAGTGGCAATAAAAGGGATTGTCATAAAAGCTAACGCGATTGACGAAGTTATCAGCACTTTCCCCGAATTTAATCCAAAAAAGTTTCGTACAAATTCTGTCAAATAAAATATGGCTAATAAACCTACAACAACACTTGGAATAGCATTAATTAGTTCAATTGCTGGTTTGATGATATTTTTGATATGCTTGGGGCAAATTTCTGCAAGGAATATACCAACAGATATACCAATAGGTATTACCAAAATCATCGCATAACTAGTTACAATCAGACTACTGATAAGAAGATTTTTACTCCCAAAATATCCTTCTTCGTATTCTGCTTCAGGTATCCACTTTTCCGTAGTTATGATTTCTTTGAACAATTTAAAATCAATAAGAAATCTGCCTGTATTCGTAATAATAAATACTGTTATAAATATGACAAATAAACTCGCGAAAATAGCACAAAAAGCACTAAAATATTTAATGAATAGATCTTTTTTTTGTCTTGTCGATCGAAATCCGATGGTTTCTTGCTCAAAAAATTCTGAACTCATAGGAGAAGTAGAATCTATATCATCATAAGATTGAGACATAATTGACACCTAGTATAGTAGTTTATGAGTAATTACAAAGAAAAAAACAAGAGAAAAGGTTTTTACCTTTTACTCCTAACAATTTTGCTTGAGATACCCGCTGTAGCAATCACAGCTACAATTATAGCTATCATATTCATTGGAGAGGGAGACACATCACCCACTGTCCATCTTAAGGGATCTTCTGGAGAATAATCAGTATAATAATTAATTCCTACAGGTATATAGCCCACATAATAAACAATGCTTTGACCTTCAATACCTAAAAGGAAATCAATAAACCGACCAGCTAATCCATTAGGAACACCATCTGTAACCAAATAGAGATCTCTTGCTACGGGATAAGTTCCATCGATAATAGTACTTACTGAAGGAGAAACTCCATTAACAGCTACATCTTTCATTGTATCATCTAAATAGGCTAATCCTATATAACCAATGGCATTTTCTTCCGTTCTTATAATATTAACAGTTTCAGGGTGTGAGGCAGTCTGAGCATGATCAGCTACTTCACCTTGAGGTACATCTCCACCATCAAGGAAAAACTCATTAAAGAAATCATGAGTACCACTATTTGCATCTCTTTCTACAACTTTTATATCTTGATCATCTCCTCCTACATCTTGCCAATTTGTATAAGTACCATTATAGATCCCAGTAATCTGCTCTATAGTTAATTCACTAACAGGATTATCAAGATGTACAACAATTACTATTCCATCAACACCTACAACGGTGATGTAAACATCAACACCAGCATCATCGGCTTGATCAAGTTCTGAACTTTTGGGTAATCGGCTCATTGCACCTATATCAGTATCACCACTAATTAGCATGGCAATACCTGTTCCACTACCTGCTGCACCAAGATCAAAACTGATGTGAGGATAGTATTCATTATATCTTCTAGATCCTTCTTCAATAACTGGATAGACAGTACTGCTTCCATGTATTCGCAAGGTTTCTTCTGTATTTGCACTTACAGCTGTACTGAAATACGCTATTGCGAAGGTCAATATTATTATCGTTGTTACGAATGACTTTTTGTTCATCTGTAATCGAGTCAACATTTATTTTCCATTTTAATATAAAATAATTCCACATATCCTCTATTAGGTTATTGTGCGCAATTAGCTACTATATAGCACTATTTTTACTATATAGTTATGGTTATCTTTAATTTGTGAAATAGATAAAATCAGCACCAGCATTATCAAGAGGGAGTATGTCAGACTTCAAAAAATATAATGAAGTCCTAACAATTACCAAATAGTTGCAAACCATATATAGTAACTACTTAGAAGTTTCTTTTAATCTCAATCAATTTTAAAAAACGTAAATTAATCTCTATCACTGTTTATTACAGCCTCAGCTATATCTGCAGCATAACTATTTATTCTCTCAAAACTCCTGATAAGTAATATTATCGATAGCAAATGTTCATGTTCAATCTTAGTAATCTTGTGATAAAGAGCTTGAATGTCTTTTTGTAAAACGGGTTTATTATTAGCTATATCATTAGCCTCTAGAACTTTGGTGTTAAAAAAACAACCCATTGCATTATTATAACTATCTCTAACTTTAGAACCAATGCTTTTAATCTCATTTAAAAGAGTCTTATTTTCAATCAAAGTATCCATTTCCATAACAGCTTGGGCTATACCATAAGCGTGATCCCCAATAGCTTCAAGTCGTTTGATAACTAATTTATAATCCATCACTTGAACCATTTTTATACCCAAGTATGAACAGTATGAAAGGTCAGATAAAATAGCATTAAGCTGCCGAGATACAAGAAAATATAAGCGGTCAACAGAAGGTTCTTGAAGTGAAACAAGACGAGCTGATTCTTTGTTAAGAGTAAAAAAGGATTCTAAAGCATTTTTAAACATCTTATCAGCAAGAACGTGTGTTCGATGAATCAGTTGATTGAGATCTAAAGATTCTAAACTAGTCAGATCTTTCAGTTGAATCCAGTGATTGGACTCTTCAACAATTTCAACTCCCATAAGATTAGCGGTAAATTGTTCAATTTTAGTACGAAACTCAAAATCTATCCCGTCCTTATCAAATAGTTTTATCAAACGATAGCCTGAAAGATATTTACTAACAATTTTCCTTAATACTAGGTTGATGTCAAGAATTTCATTAATATTTATTTCTACTTCCTTAGTACTAGCTTCTCTTTTTTTATCTTCTGACATCACAAGAAGATTGCCCTCTTGTTGAGGATAAATGACTACTGTATCACCTTTTTCTAAATCACTCATGCGAATCCAATCGATGGGAAGGGCTATAGTATATGTGCTTCCACCAGTCTTTTGGATTTTTCGTGAATAAAATTCTTCGTCTAACATATTCATAATGCGTTTAAAATACATCAATATATAGTTTATTGAATTGCACAATATTATTAGCAAAAAATAAATACAACTATATAGCAACAATAGAACTATATAGTTCACTATTGTTTTCAGTAAAGAGTTGATAATGAATTTCATAAAGGGAAAAAAAACAATACATATTTGTTACGTATTCTCTGATTTCCCTTGTATTTCCTTTGTTTTTTTCACTGTTTAACCATCCTTTCTTGTTCTGTTCTACATAAACCAGACGGAGTGTGATAAGATGGAGTAGACTGTCATTCCTCTGTTACTAACTGTTTATTTGTTTTTTTGTTCCTCTCCAGTACAGAATCATTCAAAGACTTTTAATATAAAAAGAGGAAAATTATGGACGAGAAAAAAAAAATGACTGAAAAGATATGTTCTGTTCTCACAAAAAATCAAACCATTCTTGCTCAAAAAATAATGGATAAACACTATGAAAAAAACCTTGACATGAAAATTAACTATTCTAATAAAGAGAAAAAAGCTGCACTAGAAGATACAGAGTTTCATCTAAAATATTTAATAGAAGCACTTAGATTTGAAGAATCAAAATTATTTAGATACTACATTTCTTGGGTGAAAGAGTTATTTATAGGCTTAAATTTGAATATAGAAGGACTGAAAGAGAACTTACAGATCATGCAATCAGTGATCAGAGAGACTTTCCCTAAATATTATGAAACGATTAATGAATATTTGAACGAAGGCATAAGAGAAACAGAGCAAAAAATTGTTTTAACTCAAACATATATAACAGAAAATCAACCATACGCCGAGCTTACACAAGAGTATGTTAATGCCTTATTAGAGAGAGATAAACAAAAGGCACTTAAACTTATTCTGGGTGAAATAGACAAAGGTACGGCTATAAAAGACTTGTATTTACATGTTTTTCAGCTATCCCAATGGGAAATTGGCCGTTTATGGCAAAACAACGAGATATCTGTAGCTCAAGAACACTATTGTACATCAGCGACCCAACTAATTATGGGGCAATTATATCAACATTTAATATCTTCAGAAAGAAAAAATAAAATACTTATTGCTACTTGTGTTGGCAAAGAATTACATGAACTGGGTATACGTATGGTATCCAACCTATTTGAGCTAGATGGATGGGATACTTATTACTTAGGTGCCAATATGCCTTCAGGGGAGATTATAACTATAATAAAGGACATACAACCAGATCTTATTGCATTATCAACAACTATTGTATATCATCTTTCTGAAATGAAAAATTTGGTTTCAACTATAAAACAAGATTATACAACAACAAAAGTTGTGGTTGGCGGATACCCTTTTAATTTAATAAAAAATCTATGGAAAAAGATAGGAGCTGATGGATATGCGCCAGATGCTGAAAAAGCAGTTAAATTAGGGAATGAATTAGTAGGATAAATATTTATGGTTATAAAAACAGGCATTATTGTTTTAACTACAATAAATGGCAAAATCATTGAAATAGTTAATACTGGAACTATTTCAGAATTAAACAATTATTCAAGTTTAGATACGATACCACACGATAATAAAAAATTTAGAGAATTACTAACTGAGATAGAAAAAAAAGGATATTCTTTCTCAAAAGAAGTGAAATTAAAGCTAAATGGAGTTCATACATACTATTTTGCAGGATCTAAAAGCGCGAATAAAATAGTACTTTTTGGTTGTAAGTCGAAATTGAACTTACTAAGGATGTTTGACAGATTGAGTAGTTTAAAGCCATTTTCTAAGTATTTAGAACCTTTATCACCAATCATTCAAAAAGAATTTGAAAAAATTGATGACCAATATGCCTTTTTAGACGAGCAAAGTTCTATAGTTAATGAACTTATCAACACGCAAAGGGAGTTATCATTAAAAAATATTAAAATAGAAAAAGAACGATTAAGATATGAAGTTACACTAAAAAATATTGAAGAAGCAGTTATATCAACCGATAGAAATTTCTGTATCCGTTTTATTAATCAAAGAGCTGAGTTATTAATGGGGATTTCGCAAAGTAATGTTTTAAATAAGCAAGTGCAAAAAGTCCTACAACTTTATGATGAAAATTCAACAGAAGTTGGGTTTGATTGGTTTATAGAAAGAAAAAGGATTATATTTCAAGATTATATTGCATTGATTCATAAAGATGGAATCCGCATACCAATCGTAGGCGCGATTTCAATATTAAAACATCAAAATACGGTTTTTGGCTATTTAATTGCTCTTTCCGATATAAGCGAAAGGAAGGAGATGATTGAAGAAAAAGAGAGAATTAATCAATTATTAGAGATATTAAACCAAATTTTAAGACATGACATTAATAACAAAATTATCATCCTCAATTATGTTTTATCTGAATTAGAGGATAAGGAATCAATTTTATATCAACAAGGAGCCAAAGCATTAAAATCCATAGAAAAAATAATTGAAAGAGTCAAAAATATTGAAGAAGCAGTAAAAGAACAAGTTAAATTAGAAGTGTATCCATTGACAAAGATTATACAAGAGATTATGGGATCATATGATATCAGTTACCAAATAGAAGGGAAAGGAAAAGTCTGGGGTGATGGTGCTATTTACTCTGTTGTACAAAACATTGTAAATAATGCTGTTTTACATGGAAAAGCAGAAAGTATCAAATTCATTATCGAGCAAGAAGAAGAGCACGTGATCTTGAATATAATAGATGATGGTAAAGGGATTAAACCAAATATAAAGAAACAAATATTCGAAAAAGGATTTAAATACGGAGAAACAGGAAATACGGGATTAGGATTATACATTGTACAACAAATTATGCTCCGTTATAAAGGAAGTGTGTCTGTAGAACCAATTAAGCCAAAAGGTACAAATTTTAAATTGTATTTCTATAATGCTGAAGGTATTTCAAAAAAAGAATTAAACAAAAGAATATGAAAACTAATAAAATTAAAGAACCAATATCGCTGTCAGACAGATCTAAAATATTCTTATAATCATCGAAAATTATCTTATTGTTCAATTAATACCTCACCATTCGTGTGATATTGATTTATTTACCTGTTTTTTCTTCTTTCCGTAGTATCTGTTAATGGGTGTATTCAATAAAGATCATATATCAAGTATTACATTTTTGTCCCCCCCTACTAATGTTTAGGAAACTCAAAAACAGCACATGGAATAAACAAAAGTAGAATAATACCATTTGCCATGAAATAAACGATTAAAAAGTATCCCCCCTCTCTTCTTGGAAGAAGTCATCTTTTTATATATTCTATTGTTCTTGTAAGGAGACAGATACAAGAAGGTCACCTTAACATATAGTCC
>CAZHRF010000060.1:0-14472 GCA_964534625.1 uncultured archaeon
GCTTATCTTCCTTCCTCTGTCCCCTCAGAGGATGGAACTACGAACCCTTTTTTTATTAATTCCTTATAGAAATCTATTCTTCTATCCTTAAATAAATTATTCCTGGTGTTGAGCCATTTATTCTTAGCCTCATTAACATCTATTTCTACTATTTTTACTTCTTCTGTATCTTTTTCTGCTTTTTGTAAGACTTCCATTTTAGGGGAAGTTATTTGGCTCTGCCCAGTGAATCCTATTTCAACAGCCCCATTTTTTTCCGTTCCTATTCTATTGGCTGTAATTGTAAAAACTTTATTTTCTATTGATCTAGATAACATAGCTGTTTGGCTATAAGGTAATACGAGATTAGCCGAATGTGCAATTATATCCGCCCCTTTAAGCGCTAATATACGTGTTGCTTCAGGAAAGATCCAATCAAAACATATAATTACGCCTATCTTTGCTTTCCCTATATCAATAGGTTCAAATCTATTGTTACCTGCTGTGAAAAAGAGTTTTTCTCGATCAAATAGATGCATCTTTCTATAAGTAGCTATATAGCCATCTGGTCCTATAGTTATTGCAGAATTATAAAAACGATTACTCTCTTTTTCACAGATTCCACTAACAATATAAGCATTCTTTTTTTCTGCTATATCTATTAATGTACTTGAAAATGGCCCTCTAGGTATGGTTTCAGCGCAAATTTCGAGTTCCTCTTTATTTATAAAAGTATATCCAGAATTTGCCAATTCAGGTAAAACAATAAGATCAATTTTTTCTAACCCTTCTAGGTTTTTTCTAATTATTTTAATATTTGTTTCTACATCTTTTAATTTTGGTTTGAATTGAAGAAAACCAATTTTCATATATACACAGGGGTATTTTCGCTTTTTAAAACTTTTTTCTTGAAAAAAATCTATTTTTACTTATTTTTTTCATAGACCTTAGAGTTCATCTCACTTGAGAAATATATGGACAGCTAAGTATGCTTAAACCATCGCAAAAAAGTTTACTGAGATGAACTTTGAAGTTCGTGTTTTTTTTCTTCTTCACTTATATTTTACTGCTCTTCTACTTCTTCCTTTCTTTCATCTTTAGTCTTCATCTCAGAATCTAACTGTTTTTTACTTTTACCGCTTACCATTTCTAATCTACCTTTCCAATCGAATTCTTCAAATCCATCTACTCTTTTTCTTCTTTTTTGTTGCACATTATCTTCAATTCTGTAAAGACCAGTATAAAAAGAATCTATCTGATTTCTTCTCTTTAGGAAAACCTCTCTTTCTTCTGCTCTTTTCTCAAAATCAAAGAGATATTTTATGTATTCTCTCAAACTCATTTTTTTAGAACTTAAAGTTTTAGTAATAGAATAAGTTATTGAGGATATTTCTAAAATGATTAATGTACCCCAAAATATTATCCTCAATATTATGACGTCAATTTTAAAAAAAGATAGGATTACTATAGGCAAATATGATGCTGTTAAAACTGCTACAGGTAATGCTACAACCAAAAAAAAGAGTTCATTAAATACTATGGCTATAGCATACCCTCTACCCGTCAAATACCGTATTAATAGTCCAGATGTAAAACTTATACTTACTGCACCTATTGCCACCCATAAGATGATTTGTAATATAACTATATTTTCAACATAGGAATAAATAAGAAAGAATATCGCAGCTCCTGCGAGTATTATAAATTGAAGAAAATTCATTAAGTCTACAGATTTCTTCTTTCTTCTTGGAAGTCCATGCATTTTTTTCAATTTCTTTTATATGGTTTGTATTTATATAGTTTGTTTATGTGTCATTGTCTTTTTTAAGATATGTACACTTTATATTTTTGTAGTAACTCATGTAAGAGATTATTTCACCAAATGACCACATCGAGAACAATAAGAAGAATCCTTATCATTTATATAACCACACATTTTACAAGGTGGTGATTTTATTGTTTCTTTTTTTGGAGTGATCCTTTCTTTCCAATTAAATTCTTCAAATGTTGTTTTAGATTCCATTCTTTTTTTGATTATATTGTCCTCTATGTTACCTAATCTGTCAAAAAAAATTTCAACCTCTACTGATTTTTTCTCTTTTTCTTTATTTTCTCTTATTCTCCTTTTAATATTAAAAAAGTATTTTGTGTATTGAAAAATATTCATCTCTACATCTTTCATTTTCCCTCTTAAAACCATTATAATGGAAGCCACTTGTAAAGCTAGAATCGCTCCAACAAACCCTATTGCTAATTGTTCATTGTTAATTCCTAACATAAGTAATATGCTATATGGTAGGTAAGCTATTGCCAATACTATAATTGGAATACCTATCGTAATATACAAGATATCATTTATCAAGCTAATTATGACATAACCTCGCCCTTTCAGCACTTTCATTACTTTTTTTATTACAAAATGTAGAATTAAGATACCAAAAACAATTATAGCTACAATTTGAACATTTAAAGATCCCCAAACTAAAAGGTAAAGAGAAAGTGAAAAAATTATTCCTCCTAAAATTATTTGTAATATCACTTTATCTCTATTTTTTATGTGTTCAAGACGTTTCGAAGGCTGATGCATCACAATAAAATGATTCTAACAAAACTTATATACGTTGACGTTTCGCAAAAAATTGCTTTTTTTCGTTGTAATAAAGTTTGCTCAATTTTTTATGATTTTGTTTAGAACATTTAAACGTGTATTGTTTTTTCTTCTTTTCATCCCCTCCCTCAAGGACGGGGTTTTCAAGAAGACGTTCAAATAAAAAGTTACAAAACCTCGCTGATGGCAGGGTAACCTATCCCAGAGTTGCCTTTTTTGATCACATGAAAATAAAAAAGTATAAAAATAAAAAGGAAATAAAAAGAAATAATACGCTATAGTTTATTCTTTCTCTTTTTGATTACATTAACAGCTTGGACAGCCAATAATGAACCACCTATAAATAGTAGCGCAAACGCATTGTATCCTGTTTCTTCTACTTCTGGTAACTCTACTTTAAATGAATATTCCTTTACAGTTGTATAAGAATAGTTTCCGACGTTTTCTGCATAGAATCTGTAACTTACAATATCACCCACTTCCAAAAATCCTTCTATTTCATATTGAAAACAGAGTTGTCTGAGGCTGTCATTTGTAGCAAAGGTTAGAGATTTTGTAAGATTGAGATCCATAGCTACAGAAAATTCATCTGTTTCATTTAATTCTAATCTATCAATTATCAGAGAGATATTCACATGCAGTTTTCCATTTGGTAATTCTTCTATTGCTGTAAGATTTGTCATGTTTACTTCAATGACATAAAGTCTATTTGGTCTAAAATCAGTTGCTCTTGTTAGCTTTTCCTCTTGTGCTGTTTCTTTGTAAAATATAACAGGATCTGAAAAAATCAAATCAGTTTTTCCTTCTACATAATTTACTGTATACGTATAATTTGCACTTAAAATCGGTTCTTCTTCTATTCCAATATATTCAATGCGTATTCTATATTCAACTAATGTATCATAGGGTTGTGCTGGAATTGTTTCAGTATATACATATATAGAACCTGTTTGGTCAGTAATTGTCATTTGTTTTTCTGTCCATGTACTCTCATTGTTTACTCTATAATCGAGATATACTTCAACATTTGTTCCCTCGGGTCTAAACGCTTGTGCTGATATTGTTACGTCATCAAAGTTTGTTGGGTTCTCCATATCCCGTAAAACAAATTCTATAATTGGTGGCACAGTGAATGTATCTTCTGATGGATATTCATCAATATAACCACTACCTAAATCAAATTCTGTAGCAGTAGGATCTTCAGCATAGTAGTTACCAATATAACTTTCATGAATTGCATCATATGCATAAAATGTACCTGATGAAATAGTATCTATTTCCAAATAATCTCCATTTATTTGTTCAAAATTATTTTTATATACTCTGAAGTTTTCTATATTTTGGAATTTAAACACAACATCATCAATATCATCAAAAGTATTTAAGGCAATTATAGGATTGTTAATGTTCCTTATACTTATAGCTAAATCAGTATTGAGTATATTACCACCTTGAATATTTATTTTAGGTGTGTTTTTTACTCTTATCCCTAGCTCTGCATTTCTTATCTCATTTCCATATAATCTAATTCCTTCTGAAAAGAGTATATTTATCCCAGTTTCAGCATCAGATACAGTATTACTAGCAAATGACGTTCTTTCTGCTGACCAAGCATTTATACCATAAGTACAATTCAATGCGGAATTTGCAGTAACAGCACTATCGTCTAATTTCTCAAAATAATAACCCATATAAGAATCATACACGCTATTCCCTATAATTTGTAAAAATCTAGAATACATTAGTATCATGGGTTCATCTGAATAGTGAAAATTATTACTATTTATCTCACTTAGAATAATGTCATCAATAACAAATCCTTTTGCGGAATTATTAACAACATTATTTTCAATGACAAGTGATTGGCCACCGTCTATTTTAATTGCGGTATCTGTTATTTGATCAAAAGTATTGCTTAATAGTCGAACAGGAGCTAATGATTCTCCATAGAAACCCATCGTTAAGTCTTTGAACTCATTATCTTCTATTCTTACTCTACCTCTGAAGTATGATAGGGGGAGTTCTCCATTTCTAAAAATGTTATTTGTTATTTCTCCTGTATCGACACGCTCTAAGTAGAATGAAGAGTTATTTTCCACAATAGAATTCGATAAATAAAGTGCCCCATAGGATACTTCGGCTTCGGTTTGAATAAAGTTTGTTCCATTAATATTTAAAGAGGAAGTGTCCCCAAATATTAAGCTAGATTCTATTTGACAATCCACTATTTCTGCTCCTCCTCGATCTAAGTTTAAAATAGTGTGTTCAATTGTTACATTGTCAAACACTATATCGTCAGCAGTTGATTGTTTATCAATAGTCAAAGGATGATCAGCATCTACAACTTGAATAATAGAGTTGTAAATAAATAAAGAACCTCTCACATATATTAAAGGTTCAACAGTTTCATTGCCAGTGTCATCAACTTGAAATGTTAAAACAGAATTATCAATAGTTAATGACCCTTCGTCATCAATTAGAATGCTTCCGTTAATAAGCTGTTCTTGATCGGTCCAACTTACATCATCGTCTATAGTCTGTGTGTAATCTTCAGGTTGAATAAAAATATTATTATCAATATTTGTTATAGCTTGTCCTATGCTAACCATGCTTATTATAAAAGTTAACACTATCAAGCCTTTTACCCAGTTTGGTATTTTCATAGATTTAAACCTCTCTTATTGGATATAATTCGCTAATCAACCGACTAGACGAACATTTTTAAAGATTTTGTATTGCACGTGAAGGAAAAAGATAATGAAATATATGGATATTATATTTATATCCATCAATTGTTTTATTAGAACAAAAATAAGACAGAACAGCCACATCTAAAATCAGAGAATAATACCGATGGATTTTTAACTTGATTTACAAAATCTAATTGTATGAAATTTGTGGAACGTAACCACTATTGCAAACAATGTGATTCAGAAGTATCATATATTAACATTGTAACAGAAAAAAATATAGGAAAGACTAGGAAATGCCCAAAATGTAACGGAAAAGTTATTTCTTACTGGAAGGAGGATCCGCTACTTCATGTTCTTCCTATTGTTTTAGGTGTTCCATTTACAGGTTTTAGTTTTATTTATGCCCTATACAAACTTTACATCGGTGAAAAAAATTCTTTTGATATATTTATCCTTGTTTTTAATGTTGTTCTAAGTATGATTATTATGGTTTATGCAAGTACTAAAAGAAACAAAAGTGATCCACCCACACATTCAGATAATTCACAAAAAATGCTTCAGTTATACAAAAAACAAAAGTGGACAGTTTTGTTCCTTACTATGGGAGGTTATATGGGAGTAATAGCAATCAATAGCTTGTTTTATCTCATTTGGATCCTTTTTAAATGAAAAGAGAAAATTTAAAGAACGAAAAAGAAAAGGAAGGAAGGAAGGAATGGAAGAAGGAATGGAAAAAATAGTACTAATCTAAATAAAGTGTTTTTTCTTTTTGAATGCCCTTAGTACTAAGAAATATTAATGCTATTAATGACACCAAAATCAATGATGGATAAACTATTACTTCATAATTAAAAACTCTTGAAACTATCAATAATGCCAATCTATAACACCAAAAGAACGGATTGATCATTAACATTCCAGTTACCGTTAAAGGCTCTATAATTATTACAAAGTAGAAAAAGAATGCAAAGCCTATTGCTATTAGAGGACTTAAACGCTCTGAAGCTTCTCGCTTAAGATTTGTATCAACAGCCATGGTCATCAGTGTTGATATGAAAAGCGCTAAAACAGCAAACAAAAACACAATGATAACATTTCCTACGCCAATAGCTTGAATATCAAAACCGAAAATGCTGAAAAAACTTTCAGTATCATCATCTGAAAAGGAGTATGAGAGAATTATACCTAACAAATAAGATAGAGTTGAACCAAGAGCAGCTATTAAACCAGTTAATGCCTTTGATATAATGAGTAGACTATGATTTTTAACATAAGCCAAGAGCATTTCCATTGTTCGCATTCTTTTCTCTTTTCCAAATCCTATAAGACTACTTGAAGAGGAATTTAAGGATATCAACAAGAAAATCATATAGCCAAGGGGATATGCAAGTGTTGCAGCTTTGTACCCTAGCAGATCTTGCCCGCCTTGAGTAGTTGGTGTTATATCTTCAGTTGCTATTTGGGGGATTGTACGATTAGCCAAAGTAGTCGCAACTACATTTCGTGCTATGGTACGAATCTCAAGTATTGCTTGATTAGAAAAAGGGTTCTGTTTTTTATCAACAAAATATAATGTAGGATTGCCCTCATAAACTGTTGCTGTGAAATTTTCACTTATAAATAATCCTAACTCATCAGTATTATTGATTTCTTCAAATGAATTAACAAGTTCTATTTCTATTGTACGTGATTCTCCATAATAGATACTCAAATTACCAATAATATTATCGCCTACATTAATATTAGTAACACCGATATCAGCAGAATAAGCTCTTACTACCATCGGTTCTGTTGATCCAAACAGAGTAGGAATGCCAATCATAAATAACATTAATAGAAATGGTCCTCCAAAAATAAAAAATGCTACTTTCTTCTTGAATAAGAATGATAAATCTTTTTTGAATAGAGCTTTAAACTCTTTGAATGCTTGATCTTTCATATTATCAGCTCTTTTTGATTTAATGGACTGACTGAAGTATCAAAAGCTGCTATAATTGCTTCTTCAAAATCCCTAGATTCAGGTGAATAAAAGTCTATCAATTCATGTTTTGTACCTTGAAATACTAATTGCCCCTTTTTCATTATCCCACAATGAGTTGCCAGCTCCTCTAAATCAGATACTATGTGCGAGGATAAAAGAATCGTTTTTCCTTCTTCAGCCATTTGGCTAATAATAGAACGGATATACTTAGCTCTAGCTATATCTAAACCGCTTGTGGGTTCATCTAAAATGAGTATGTCTGTGTTCAAAATTGATGCCATAATAAAACATACCGCACGTTGTTCGCCTCCGCTGAGTTTACTAAAAGGTTTAGTCAGTAGGTCTGTAGTTAGACCCAACGTTTCAAAATAATCGTCTAATTTTTGTTCATTTTTGGCAAATGAGATATTGTGCAGATCCATGATAAAACGAATATTTTCTAATGGCGTAAGATCATGATAGGCAGCTGAAATCTGAGGAAGTATACCAATTTTCCCTCGAATTGCTTTTGGGTGCGCTATAACATCGGTTCCATTAATCATGATTTGACCAATATTTGGTTTAAGAAGACCGAGTAGCATACGGATAGTAGTGGTTTTTCCTGCGCCATTTGGTCCCAAGAGTGCGTATATGCTCCCTTTTGGTATTCTCAAATTTACACCATTGACAGCAATTAAAGTTTCAAAGGTCTTTGTCAGGTTATTTGTTTCTATTATTATTTCTGACATCAACACCAGCTAAAGACTTTTCATTATTAAACATATTTATTTGAAAAGTTCAAAATAGAGCAAGAGTAAGAGTAAGAGTAAGAGTAAAAAAAATAGGTGATATGTGCTTCACACCAGAATTATCAGAAAGCTTTTATCTTCTAATAAATGGGTAGAAATATGCATATAGGGGAAACAGCAACTCTAGTTTATACAAAAAAGGAGCAATATATGACACTAATAGGTGTTGTTATGGCGTGGATGTTTGATGCTGCAGACTATCTATTGATTACATTCCTTATTGTTCAAATTGGAGACCCTAGTTCTCTTAACTTTGGCAATCAAACCAGAGGATGGCTGATGGGAATTCAGCTTCTAGGCACAGGTATTGGTGGCATAATTTTTGGTTATTTAGGAGATAGTATTGGGAGAAAGCGCACACTGATCTCTGTTATTTGTATGTATAGTATTTTCACAGCTTTAACTGCTTTTGTGTACAATTTGAGTTTACTTTTTGTTATACGTTTCCTTACTGGTGTTGGGGTTGGTGGGGTATGGGCTTTAGGAGCGAGTCTAATTAGTGAGGTATGGCCTAAAGAGAAACGTAATGTGGGAATAGCGATTACTCAGTCAGGATGGCCCTTAGGTGAGCTTATTGCCGCATTAATGGTTACTTTTCTCGCTGCACCTTTTGATGAGATGAATTTATCTTTAGGGTCTCTACCTTTCGAAGGTTGGAGAGTATGCTTCCTTTTTGGAGGAGGATCTATTTTTTCTGCGATTTTCATTCATTTCTTCGTACCTGAATCTAAGAGCTGGAAATCTGTAAAAGGACAAGTAAAAGGAGAAATTCAATTAAGAAAAAAGAGGATTGATTTAACTGTTTTTAAAAAACTGTTTTCGAAGGATTTAATCAAGATTTTCCTTTTAGGACTTACTTTTGGAATAGCGGGTATGCAAACATTTTATGCCATAAACTCATGGTTACCTCAATATGTTCAAGAATTTAAAACATTAAAAGAAACAGCATTGATGATAGGATTATTTTGGGGAACAACAGGATACATAGGACATATATTGTTCGGGTTCATTTCTAATGAGATAGGCAGAAAACCCACTTTTATAACATACTCGTTATTAGTCGTCATATCGGGAGTAGTCCTCGCTTTATGGGCAAAGTACACTTGGGGCTTGTATATGGGGATAGGACTGTTTACTTTTGGATGTGGATATTTTTCTGCCTTTGGAGCAGTTTTCAGCGAAATATATCCTACTGAAGTTCGTTCTACTGCAGCTTCTATCTCTTATAATGGCGCAAGAGGCTTTAGTCTACTCGCACCTGTTTTAGTTGTTATTATTGGTAATCTCTTCGGAGGGATGCAATGGGGGATTTTTGTTGGAGGTTTCTTTGTAATTGTTAGTTCAATTATCCTATTCTTCCTTCCGACTAAAGAAGGTCAAAATATAGCCCTGGTTCGAACTGCAAATGTAATTATAGAAAGGGAACTAGAAAAAGAAAAACATTAAATAAATTACCCACAATTTTTTTATTCATCTAGTATCTATTTCAAATACACCACAAGATAATTTTACATCAGGTAAGAACAATGAAAAATCCTCTCTATGCGATTTTTAATCCATTTGAATTAGAAAACTTTCTTAAACGTTTCAAACTTGATATAGAAGATTGCTTCGTCTCTTTTGTAGGCTGGAACAAACATACAATTATGTGTGGAGATAAAGTCTTTCTTTTTCCTCGTAATCCATCAAAGGTTCCCAATTTCAATAAAGAAATTAGAATATATCAAAAAGCCATAAATCACCCTCAGTTACTTGCTCCTCGACTCATAGAACTTGTAAACGATAAAAGAATCAACTATTATCCATTTGCTGTGGTAAGTAAATTCAATGGGCAACTTCTCACAAAATATCTAAAAGATATAAATAATCAACAAATGAAACATTTTCTTCTTCAGCTTACAAAAAAAATTGCGGCCTATCATGAAATAGATATAGCAGAGTTCCCCTTCCTGAATAAGAGACTGATCCAATCCCGACGTAAATTATTGATTAAAAAATGGCAAGAGGATATACTTTCTCTACTAACCTTCGAAAAAACTTTCCATCAAACATTTACATGGATAGAAGCGAATTTTAACAAATTATCAATAAAACTAGGAGCTACATGGGAGAGGAAAAAGCAACAAATTTATACAATACTACAAGAGATAGCTTCGTTAGATAGAGTCTTAATCCATGGAGATATACATGAAGATCAAATCTTTGTCATGAAAAAAGAAGATGAGCTGATCATTGAAGGGATTATTGATTGGGAAACAGCAACGGTTTTTAATCCTATCCTCGATTTTAATTTTGGAGAATGGGGAATAGAATTATGGGAGTTTGAAAAAAAATTTAGTGAATGGAGAAAACAAATTTGGCACATATATCAACAAGAGAGGAACATACAATTAAAATCAGATAGAGGTTTAGATGTTTTCTACAAGATTCAAGAATTTGTATGCTTACTGAATGAAGAAAAACATCAACTAATGAATATAAGTAAAGAAGAATTAGAAAAGAAAATGTTCAACAAATTACGGGAAATAAGAGAAAATCTCTAAAAGAAGAAAAGATGCGAGTGCTAAATAAAAGCGACTTAAGAAAGCGAACTTACTCCCAACAAGAAAAAATTCGAAAAAAATAAATAAAGAGCGAGAAAAAAGAAAAGAAAAGAAAAGAAAGTATAGTAAAATTTAAAATCCAGAGTAAAAAAAAGAAAGTAGAACGAAAAAATCATGAAAAAAGAGTCAAAGTATAAGCATGTATGACCGGGTAGTCAAGCTTGGTATGATGCATGCTTGGGGATAGTTTACCATAAATGGTTAACTACCAAGCTGCATGTGGCCCCGAGTTCAAATCTCGGCCTGGTCACCATGATTTTCTTTTTCTTTTCCCATTGTGTTTTTTCCCATATTTTTATATAAAAAACTCTCGTTCATTATTTGTGTTTCATCAAGCAGTTAAGTTATTCTTTAATCAAGAGTTACACTCTTTAGACTCTTCTATTTCTTTTAACACCTTCTATTCCTATTTTACTGGGCTTTGCTCACGTTTTTCTAAATATTTTCATTCACCCTTACCTGTTGATCATGAACTTATTGATATCATTTCTTCTTTCTTTTCTTCTCTCTCCACTTTTTTATTCAATTCGTTTTTTCCCTCTTCTTCGGCTAATCCTTCATTTCTTGTTCTTTCTTCTTCCGAGTCGTATATTTTATCAAGATATTTTCTTTATTGTTCTTCTTATCCTATCACTTGGCGTAAACATTCTTTTGAATCTCTTATGAAAGCATGGAGAAAGATACATTCCTTTTTCAATAATACTGCTACTGGTGATAACCCAGTAACTAATGAATTATTATTTCGACATGCACGCACCTCTCTTCACGGATTTGATCAAGTTGACATTTTTACTTCTTCATCACTTTCGAGCGAATCTTTTCATTTGAATATTGTAGAATTCAAAGGTCAATTAAGTTATCGTAATATGCTTATTAACGTTACCAACCCTCGTTATCGTAATTCGGATCATTTTTTAACTATCCTTCACCAAATTAAGTTATATTACAAAGATCATATATCACATTTATTGAAAAAAGCCAAAGTATCTACTAATGATATTCAAGACTTTTTTACTTATTTCAATCAACTACTTACAAACAGATACAAATATACAGCTACAGGGATTGGTAATGATTTTCTCCTAAAATTATCTAGTGGAAACTTTCTTTCTGTTTTATCTGATTATATGCTTAAAAGTAAAATTTTTGATATTTCTTCTCTCTTCACTTTTTTAAAATTAGTTATCAAATACAACCAATTAATTGCTTTAACTCAAAATGCCAGCTGTTTTAACGTTTTATTAAAGAAAAATGACCTCTCTCTTACCTGTACAATTGATAAAAACATATTACAACGATGTATTATTTCTATTTCTTCAAACTCAAACGAACATTCTTTTTCATTTGAGGATTTTCTGGTAAAATTTAAAACAGATAGCTGCCCTGACGGAGATCCTCTCTTTTTGATGTACCTTGAAAAAAAAATCAAGAATACAGATTCGACTACTAGGCTAGTCCATGTTATTAAAGAATATACTCTTTCTGATTTTCAAAAAATGATTCTTCAACCTTCTTTATTTCTTCAAAGCATGAATACCATTCAAAACGAGTTTTTGATGCAGATATTAAATTATTTAATTAAAAACAAACTGAATGATCAACCTATAATCACTTATAGTTTAGAACTGTGTTATTCTGGAAATAGAAACAATTTATCTTTTATTTCTCAGAGAATGAACAACTACCTTATCTACAAATACGATAAAATAACTAATTTACTACTTCCCAAGAGAGTTATTTTCAATTCTAAAAGGGACACATCAGCCTATGAAAAAATCGTAAAATCCTTTAATCTATCAAAGATCCTTGAAAAGTCAGATAGAACTATTGATTCCTTGCTTGATGATATAACTAATGATTGTTCTTATTCTTATGCCTTTGACAAACAGTTTTTCTTTATCAGTTTACTTAAAAAGCGGACTCCGTTTATTTATCCGCGTTTAACACATTTCGAAAACAATAATTGTTCATTATACGATACAAAACACATAATTTTTTATTCAACAAATCTCCAATTGTTACGTAGTGATAAGTATCATATTTCAACGATCTATTATCCTCGATTGGCATTTTCTTGGGGAACTTTTTTTGATCATACTGAATTAAACAAATTTACTATGAGCAGTCCTTTTACTCTTTATAAAGAAAGAGAAGGATTGGTTTTTAGATTATTTCGCAAACCCAATACTAAAAAATATGTCAAATCTTGGAAGAAATTGCTCGCAGATAGAAATTACAAACGCTCCACTATTGATTTACTGGATAAATATCAAGCTTCAAAGGGTATAGTTATCAGAAAAAAAGGGAAAAAATGCAAGCAAACGCTTGAAATTCTTCAAGTAATAATTACAGAATATGTTACTAACTGGAATATATTCTCAGATTGGATTCGAAACCATCACAAAAAGGGAAATGAAGTCAAATTTGAATCCTTTGTTGATAATTATTTCAGAAAACAATTCAAGATAGAGAATAACAGCTATAAATTTGCAAACCAAAAGTTTCTACCAGCTGTCTCCACAATCAATAATAGTTCAATAACTTACTCTTTCCTTTTCCCTTCTCATAATTTATTTTTATTACAATTCATGATATCACTTAGTAAGGACCTAGAACTAGCTAATAACGAGTAAATTAAACATGGGAATTTTTATTTTTGCATTATGAAAAGAATCAACTTGATACTAATATATTACAAAAAAGTTTTACTAGACTAGTTTCTTGAAAACCCTGTTTTTTAGGGCAGGGATGAAAAGAAAGAAACAAAGAGAGATATTTATTTTCCACCAAATATTTCTTGTGTAGGTACTAGTTGCTCTTTTTGTAAGGGAGCTTTGTCTTTGATAATATTTTTTGTTGTTAGTCTTTGTTCTTGTGTCGGGATCCAGATTTTTAGCACCCATAAGGCAATACACACCACTATCAAAAAGACAATCCCTTCTAGAATCCATAGAAGCCATATCTGGTCATTTCCTATTGTACCAATGCTCAAAGTGATTAACAACTCAAAGCCAAAATGCAATCCTATAGCCACCCACAACCCCGTTTTCTTTTTCCATTTTTCTTCAAACACCGCATAAAAGACTAGGAAACTCATGCTGACATGAAAAATCGAGGCTGAGATACGTTCGAAACCTCCTGCAAGAACATATGACCAAGGTAGACCTGTCGTAAAGAAACTATTCACATTAAAAATGAATAACAAGAGATATAAAAATAGAACCTCTGCTAAAGCCCATCCCAGGCCTAGAATTAATGGACCGCGGGAACGATCTTTTCTGATAGGTCTCACAGTAGTTGAAAGTATATAGCGCTTAATCTCTTCAAAAACACCAGCTAAAATGGGACCTATCATGATGGCAGCTAAATTGAATTGAACCATGTTAATTATTTCAGAGTCATTAGTATTATTGATCCATTCAAATACTAAAGGTAAAATGCGGAGTGGAACCAATCTAATCAGATAAGCGATACACCAACCAAAAACTCCGAAAGCTAATATTAACCAATACTTCTTTTTACTTTCAACTCGAGAAATAGTTAAAAGAAAAATTGTCATAATCCCACCTAATAGACTACAGACAATAACTATAAACTGTATTGGGGTCATTAAAGTATTTGAATGTAACTTCTATATATTGTTTTTCTATGGTTAAAAATTTATTTTCATAGAAAAATGCTTTTTCGATATATCTTTGAGTTATTAAAAAAAACATGAATCTTAGAGTTCATCTTATCTAACAAAAATATAGACTGCAAAGTATGATTAGCATAGGGAGAAATGACAACAGAGATGAACTTTGAAGTTCATGAAAAAAAA
>CAZHRF010000061.1:0-706 GCA_964534625.1 uncultured archaeon
AAAAACAGTTTCGTACGGTAGTTACGTACCCAGTTGTACCCAAAAGAACTCATAGAAGGTATCCCCGTTAAACGTTATATTAACGAATATTGGACATCAAAGCAAAGACAAGCAAATGCTATCCATGAAATACCTTATAGGGCATGTTTTAAAGCTGAATTACCTCGTTTTTTTCATAAAATTACTAACAAATAAGGATGATGTTGTATATGACCCGTTTAGTGGACGAGGAACAAGCGTTATTGAAGCTGCATTATTAGAACGAAACATTATTTCTAATGACGTTAATCCATTAAGCAAAATATTAGAGTACTGAAACATGTGAAACACATGATTTTTTGATAGAAAAAAGAAATGGAAAAGTAATCCTAGTTTTATTCTATTTAAGAATACTAAGGAAGATAACCCTAATAGTGTTATCTTCTTATTCTTCTTTTTACCAAGATCATTAGGAACCCCATAATACTGACCGATAATACAGCTGAATATGCAGAGAAGTCTATATCAATAGTGTTTGAATCATTTCCATTTGTACCAGTTTCTATTATTGAAGAATCGGTTTCATTATTATCGGTTGTTGTAGGTGTTATTTCTTCAGGATAATCATTGGGATCGAGTGGGTCAGTACCTGCGTCAACTTCTTCACCATCAGTATAACCATCTCCATCCGTATCTGGATTATTTGGGTCTGTATGATAAATAAGTA
>CAZHRF010000061.1:806-14470 GCA_964534625.1 uncultured archaeon
CTTCGTCACCATCTAAAAGCCCATCATCATCCGTATCTGGATTATTTGGGTCTGTATGATAAATAAGTACTTCGTCACCATCTAAAAGCCCATCATCATCCGTATCTGGATTATTTGGGTCTGTTTTTGTATTATAAATCTCAATATTATCATCAAGCCCATCATCATCTGTATCTTTGCGTGTCGGATCAGTATTATATGTAATTATTTCAATAAAGTCATCAATACCATCTCCGTCTTGATCTCCATGAGCTACGGGATAAATATCAGTGCTGTTAGCACTACCTTCAATTGTGTAATTAGTTGTCCCAGAATAATCAGACCAATAGTTGCCTGTCTGTTCAGTTACATCATACCAGGTGTTATTTGTAGACTCATCAACCGCTGTATGAGAATATTGATCTACTAAGAAGATATTATGATGAATGATGTTGTGATCGCTAGACATATAAATTTTTAGCCCCCATGCGCCATTATCAAAAGTATTTTCGACTATCTCATTTGTACAAGAGTGAGATATAAGTTTCATTGCAAATAGTTGTGTATTCTTGATGTGATTATGTTTTATGCTATTTTGATGAGATTGCTCCAAATATATTCCACGATAATAATTTCCGTAAAGATAGCAATTTTCTATAAAACTATTATTTGTCATAAAAAGACCTATTCCTTGCCAGTAATTATCCCTACTAATTACATTTTTCACACGAATATAAGTGGATTCCCAGATTCTTACGCCACCGTTTAGGTTGTTGTAATAAAGCGAATCTTCTACATAAATGGAGGTACTATGATACAGCTTGATGCTTGAAGCATTAAATGAATCATCATAATTATTAGTTATAGTTACAGATAGACAGTCTACTAATATTAGATGACCTACTGTTTGTGTTAAAGTTGTGAATGAAACCCCATAGATTAATTGTACTTCTTCTCCGTTAATAGTTGTATTAACAAACGAAATTGTCTCCATATACGTTTTTTCGCCATATAACAATATATCATCATTTAGTACGCAATTAGTGACGTCTAGATTATCTGATGTAGATGCAGTTATTCCTGCGTCGTAGTTATCGACAAAATCACAGAAGGTTATCTGGCCGTGACTTGAAGAACTAAAGTAGATCCCTTTTCTATTAAGCTCGAAGTAAGAATGGCTAATTATTACATTAGACGAACTATGGCAGTAAATGCCAAAATATAAATCATTGTTAAAGAGAATACTTTCATGTACAATAGCATAATGAGCAGCAATAAGGGCAATACCGGCATAAAAATTGTCAGAACTATAACACTCCTCAATCATTACATTATCAGAATCGAAGATATAAAAGCCATAATAATAATCAGATGCTGAAACCAACTCAATAGTTGCAGTACCGTCCGCAACATAATCTAAGTATAATCCTTTTTGATTAATTCCGCTTGTACTATAATTACCAATCAGTAAACAATCCCTTATTACAAAATGAGCTGTTGTTTGACTGATAACTATTGCGTCGGGAGATTCTATGCGCCATCCTTCTATAATATACGGATTAGATTCTGTTCCATTACCTGAGACTACGCCATTAGTACTATTAAATTCTGAATCAGAGGTAATAGAAATGGGATCATGATCGGTATATGTTGTTGTGAAGATTTTCTCACTATTCCGGGAACTAGTAGCATCAATTGTTACACTTCCCTTTGCAGTTACATTTGTATTCTGATAGGTAAAAATACCAGAAAAAACTAAAAGAGTCATAGCTATGAAGATTAATTGTTTTTTTCTCATAATAAAAACCCCTATAGGTATTAGGTTAGTCTAAAGTTTCTACTATAAAATGTTTTTTCCTTAAAGTGCATGTAAGAAATATTTCTAGGGAAAAAAAACTACCAACAAAGAAAAAAGCAACTAAGATACTTTATAATAGTCTCAATATATCTTATAATATATGATAACATATCCTATCAGAGATAAAATACCCAAAATATTTACCGAAAAAGTGAAAAATCTTTCAGTTTTCAGTAAAATAATTCTATTTGGATCAACAGCTAAAAAGGAAGATAGATTAGATAGTGATATCGATATTGCTATAATTGGTGAAAAGAATCAGTTACCTAAAAAAATCAAAGACAAGATAGCTGACATTATAACAGATATCCTCTTAGACTATAGTGTTTTCATTAATTGGATATATTTATCAGAAGATGAGGTCAATAATCATAGTATACCTATTGTAAAATCAATTATAAATGAAGGTGAAATAGTATGGGTGAAAGAGAGAATTTAATCGAAACTGTAGAGGATTATTTAATAGTTCGAATGAGAAAATTGAAAGCGCAAAAATACTATTGGATGAGGAAAAAAATAGAGATTCAATTAGTAGAGCCTATTATGCAGCTTTTTTAGCAGCAAGAGCTCTTCTTTTATTTATAGGGGAAGAACCAAAAACCCATAGTGGGTTAATAACACTATTTGGACAAAAATTCGTCAAGAATAATAAAGTTGAACCAAAATATGCCAAAATCATATCTGATTTGCTAAATGCCAGGTTAAATAGTGACTACAAACTAATTACATGGTATTCTCACAAAGATGCAGAAGAATATTTGGAAAAGGCTAAAGAATTTGTTAGTAAAATGGAAGAAATCTACGATAGCTTGAAGAAATGATACAAAAAGAACAGATATATATCAATTCGTGGATTCCGTGATCAAGCTAGTGAAATATAATTAGTTTCGTAATTTAGCGCATTGAGTACGTTCAAAAATATAACTAATGAGATAGAGAAATTGATTGATAGTATAATATATGTAAGAAAAGGTAGTTTACATATATGACACTTTCGATTTATACACTATAAATGAATTTCATTGTATGTTGTTACATATATCAGTATGGATCACACTTTTTTACACTAAACTATTGTTTTAATATTTCCTGTCGTCATCTCTGCTTTATTACCATTCACAGTTTGACAGGATAGGGTGAACGTACTCCTTTATAAATAACGTGAAAATGACTAGAAAAGTGAATCAAAAAGGGAGAAAAAAGAAAAAATGAGTGAAGAAAAAAATAAGGTAAAAATAAGAATGGGGACGTAGGAAAACTGTAGAAGAGAGAAAGGGAAGAGATGATACGGAAATGTTGGTTGTTTCCACACTGGGAAAAACAAGGGATAACTAAGGAAAACACAACAAACTAGTGTAATAGACATAGATGGACTGGATCAATAGTTTATGATAAATAGAGTTTTATTGGCACATGCATACCATTCAGTTTTACTTTTTATCTTTATGTAAATAATACTATGGTTGCTTAGAGTGAAATACAACAAAAATCTGTTGCGCTAGAAAAGACCGCAACAAAAAACTGTTGCATTTATCTTAGATTGTCTTATTCAACATCATAGCGCAAATGGAAATGTTTCATTTTTTCTAATTGTAATCAAGTTCAAAATGTCATTTGCATTTTAATAATATTAGAACTGCTTAGAGTGAAATGCAACAAAAATCTGTTGCGCTAGAAAAAAACGCAACAAAAAACTGTTGCGCTAGGAAAAAACGCAATAAAAAACTGTTGCATCCAGAGATGAAGGCATGAGAAGGAACGAGAAGAAAGAAAAAAGGAAGAGGGGAAGGGGAGTGTTTCTTCATCAGTTTATATAGCTGACTCACCTTATAGTAGGTACAATGAAAGAAGTTGTATATATCAAATCATATGAAAAACCTATAGTCAGATATGGAAAGGTACTAGTTAAATCCAAAGACGGGGATAGAGAATATGAACCTGAAGAGATACACTCACTTGTTGTGGCATATCCAACCACTTCACAAGTAACAACAGACATTACAACAGTATTTGCTCTTACCAAGAGAAATATACCGATCTATTGGCTTGATGAAAAAAACAACTATAGATTTATGGTGTGTACAATAGGACAACAAGATATAGTCAATGGGAAGATGGTGATCAAAATGATACTTCTTTTTCGAGTAAACCATTAAATAATTATTTAGAAAAACTCAATTCAGATCTCTAGTTTAAATTTTATATCTTGTTCTTCCCAGTGTAAAAACATAGAACATTTCAGTATCATTTCTTCGCTTTCTCTCGTTTACATCTTCCCTACGCCCTCATTATTATTTTCACCTATTTTTTTCTTGCTTATTTTTCTCTCTTTTCTCCCTTTTTTGATTCACTTTTCTCGTCATTTTCACTGTGTTTATAAAGGAGTACGTTCACTCATTTAGGGGTATAAATGAAAGATATTGAAACAATAACAAAAATATTACTGGCTAATAAAAAACAACTTCAAATTGACTACAATGTTGAAGAAATTGGTGTTTTTGGTTCTTACGTTCGCGAAGAGCAATGCTATTCTAGTGATATTGATATTTTAGTCACTTTTAGTAAACCTATTGGAATGTTTAAATTTCTTGAATTAGAAGAATATCTGTCTTCTTTACTTGGATTACAAGTTGATTTGGTTTCTAAAAAAGCTTTGAAGCCTAAAATTGGTCAACACATCTTAGAAGAGGTATTAATAATTTGAAGCGTGAGCATTACGATTTCATTAAAGATATTCATGATTCTATTTTAGATATAGCTGATTTTACAGCTAATCTAACTTATGAAGAATTTATCGGAGATAAAAAAACAGTCAATGCAGTTATTCGTAGTCTAGAAATAATAGGTGAAGCGTCAAAAAAGATTCCTCCTACAATTAGAGAGAAAAATACGGATATACCTTGGAGATTGATGGCAAAAATGAGAGATAAGCTTATTCATCATTATCATGGGGTCGATTTAGATATTATCTGGGTTGTTGTCACAGAAGATTTGCATCCATTAGAGGAAGCTATTAAGAAATTGCTAGCTGAACTATAATATTCGTTTTTTCACATTTTTAGATATTTTAACAATTCATCTCACCAACAGTTCTCCTTCATCTGACTCCTAGGGGTGAAAAACGTACAGAAGTAATAACATTTTTCAGTATGCTGCAAATTACCCTCTTTTCTTATAAAGTGGTTTATACAAGAATATATGAGGATACTATAAGATGTTACCTTATTAGTAGGGAGGTAGAATACCTCTTTTTCGAGTGGAAATATAATCTTTTAAGCTAGCCAAAAAGCAATCTAAATATAAAATGAGCCATAAAAAGTGTATTATAAAAACAGATGCAACTTTGACCATTATTAGTTTAAGTTAATATGTCCTTTATTGTTTCTTCAAGTTTAGGAACGTGGTTTATTATTACTTCCCAAAGAATTTCAAGATCTATTGAAAAATAAGCATGGATTAGAATATCACGTAATCCTGCAATTTTTCTCCATTCCATATTTTTTTTTTTTCTTTTTACTTCTTCAGGAATATTCTTAACAGCTTCACCAATAACTTCCAAATTTCTCATCACTGCATCTTGAATTAGAATTTCCGTTGAAAAATCCTCAAAAGATAGATTTTCAGTGTATTTTCTTATTCTTTTAATAGAATGTAAAATGTCTTCTAGATACAATTTATATTCCCTTGGCATAGACTACACTACTCAAAATATTCTCTTTTAACGCTGGCTTAATATTCTCTTTAATTACTAAATCTATTGTAAGGTGAAAAAGATCTTCTAAGAATATTTTTAACCCCATGTAATTATCAAAACTCTTCTTTCCCTCTTTAAATTCTACTATGAAATCAATGTCACTGGAAGAAATTTGACCGCTTCTGACAAAAGAACCAAATACACCTAACTTTTTCACTCCGTACAACTTAATTTTATCTTTATTCTTCTGTATTATTTCCAAAATATCAGAAAGTGTTAGGGTCTGTTCCATAAATTATGTATTGATTAATAAGATATATGACTTTCGAATGTTGAAAAGTATCAATATTAACGATGTTGATTAAGTCACCGCCTAACATGTTCAATAGATAATTTTAAATAATGCTCAAGTTTTGATTTACTTGATTGTATGGAAAATCCCAGTGTATTTATTAGCTTTCGATATGAAATTAAGTTCATTAGAGAGCAGAATATTCAAGGATCTGGGAAAAGAATTGGTTATATTTTTAGCAATTTGAATAGTAACTTTTTAACATCTTCAAATACTGCTGCCATACATCATCACCATTAAGTTTGCCACAATATCTTTCTAGGTTGGCAAGTTGATATTAAAATCAGCTTAGTTGAACTTAGGGGGTGAGTATTGTGGTCTATTTTAGGAGAGATAGAGATGATTCTATATAAAAAAAGCGTAAAAAAAGATTTTGGAAATACCTTACCTATATTAGCCAAGGCTATAAAAGAAGTAATACTAATATCACCAATAATACTTGAGTTGGGTAATCAACAACTAACAGAACTGATTAAGTCTAGATTGTTTGATAGCATTGAACAGAATCAAAGGATATGGATTAAAAAGAAAACAGATATTACAAACACACAGATCAATCAACTGCTAACTCAAGGGTTTGGTAAGATTATTTTATCCCATGAACTGTACATTAAGAATAAATTATCGATACCTCTATCAAGAGTTTGCATTGAGGTCAATGGAAAATACTTGGGAGAGGACAGTACTAGGATAGGATTACCTCCCACTATTCCTTTGATCATTACAAATCCTGGTACACAATTTGAAGAAAAGTTGAGCTTAGACGAACTATATTCTTTGTTGACTAAACTGTCTAATCCACTCATAATCGATGTTACCTCGGTAGATGTTGAAAAGAATCGATTAATTTCTTTAGTGCGTCAAGGAATAAGAATAATCAAAGATTTTGACCCTCTTATTCCAATAGTCGATTACGCGAAAGAAAACAGTGATTTTTTAGACTTTTTCAAGGGAAATGGTTTGATACCAACAATCGTGCAAGATGGGAGTAAAAACATCTTAATGCTCGCTTATTCGACCACTGAATCTTTTTTTAAGACAGTAAAGACAAAATGTGCTACATATTTCAGTAGAAGTAGGAATAAGTTATGGGTTAAAGGAGAAACATCTGGAAATGTACAAAAAATCGTTCAGATTGCGTATGATTGTGATGGTGACACATTGCTATATACGGTTAAACAACAAGGTGTAGCATGCCATACAAATAGTTACTCTTGTTTTAATATAGAACCATTTGGTCTAGAAACCCTTTACAGCTTAATAAAACAACGACAAGAACAACCATCAGCATATGACCGTTCTCAGCCTACTTCATTTACTGTTAAACTGCTAGAAAATATTGATTTGTTAAAATCAAAAATAATTGAAGAAGCAAAAGAAGTAGTAAATTTTACTGATCGAGAAAATCTGATCTGGGAATTAGCTGATCTCTCCTACTTTTTACTAGTTTTGATGGTGAAGAACAATATAACTTTGACAGAAGTTAAGAATGAACTCTGGAGAAGAAGAAAATGAATCAAATAAATCGAATACTATCCTACAAACAAGGAATAAATAAGGAAGAATCAAAGCCTATACGTTTAGCTCTCCCTTCAAAAGGGCGAATGCAAGACGAAACACAAGTTTTTTTGAAGAATTGTGGTTTTACAATTACGCGAAAAAACCGTCAATATATTGGTTATCTATCAGGTTTTGAGGATGAAATGGTACTAGTTTATAACAGACAAAAAGATATCATTAGAGGCATTGTTCATGGTTCTATTGATATGGCTATTGTTGGATATGATCTAGTATGTGAATTTGTAAAGGATTTATCCAAGATTGTAGTCATTCACGAAGCATTGGGATTTGGAGATTGTTCTCTTGCTCTAGCTGTTCCAGAGACATGGGAAATAGATGATATTACTGATCTTCAACAGAGAGATGGCAAACTTAGAGTTGCCACCAAATTTCCCCTCCTAACAACAAAGTTTCTTAACGAGAATAATCTTAAATATGAACTAATACAAGGGGAAGGTTCGCTTGAAGTGTATCCTGCACTAGATTATGCTGATGTTATTGTAGATCTTGTTTCTACAGGTCAGACTCTTAAAGATAATAGACTCAAGCAAATAAATGGAGGAACAATTTTAGAATCTGAAGCTGTATTTATTGGTAAGATCCAATCTTTAAAAAAACCTGGTGTTTTACGAGTTGCCCAAGAGTTATTAGAATATTTTGAAGCTAGATTAAGAGCAGAGAGATATGTTTCGTTATATGCTAATATGAGAGGCAATTCTCCTGAAAAAATAGTCCAAAAAATGTTCAATCAAGATGGTTTGGCAGGTTTAGATGGTCCCACTATTTCTCCTATTATTAATAAATCTGGAGAAAAAATGTTTGCTGTTCATATCATTGTAGAACGACAAAACCTTCAGAATGCTATTAAAGATTTACGTAAAATAGGTGGAAGCGGAGTGGTTGTTAGTCCTGCTTTGTACATTTTCGAAGAAGAACCTGTAAGGTATAAAAAATTGATTAAGCGAGTAGGAGTGGAAAGTGATGATTAGTCTCTATACCAAAAAAGAAGCTCAACAGACAATCCTTAAACGTAAAAGTATATTGGATGTGGAATTGCCAGAAAGGCTAAAAAAAGGGATAAAGGAGCTGTTTGGAAGAGATTTAACTGCTCAAGAAGTAGTACTAGAGATTATTGCTGATGTTAGAAATCAAGGAGATCCAGCTTTAATTAAATGGACAAGACTCTTAGATAAAGTCGAGTTGTCTTCTTTAGAAATATCGCCTAAAAAGATAGAAGAATCGCTTACATTAATAAAATCCTCTGTTCTGCAAGCTCTAAGACTAGCAAGAGATAGGATACGGGCATTCCACGAAAATCAACCTATTAAGACTTGGATGCAAAATGATATGCAGTTAGGACAGATAGTACGACCAATAGAAAAAGTTGGAATTTATGTACCAGGTGGTACTGCTCCTTTACCTTCAACAGTCCTTATGTGTTCTATTCCCGCTATTGTTGCAGGTTCGAGTAAACTAGTGATTTGTTCTCCACCGAATAAAAAAGGCAAAATGGATCCAACTATACTAGCTGCTTGTCAGCTGTTAAAGGAATTAGATGTTGAAGTAAGAGTCTATATGCTAGGCGGAGCTCAAGCTATAGCTGCTATGGCATATGGAACAAAGCAAGTAGATGCAGTAGATAAAATAGTTGGACCTGGAAATATTTTTGTCAGCTTAGCCAAAAAAGAAGTCTATGGGCAAGTAGGAATAGATGGGATCTATGGACCGACTGAAGCTATGCTTCTTGCTGATGAAAGTGCCTCAAGTTCTCTTCTTGCTGCTGATTTGTTAGCTCAAGCAGAACATGATATGCTGTCAATACCAATTATGGTAACTACTTCAGCAAAATTGGCCAAAGCTGTCAAAGAAGAAGTTGAAAAACAGATTCAATTTCTTGAAAGAGAAGATATAGCCAAATATAGTATGGAAAATCAAGGAGGTATAGTGATAACCCCTACAATTGAAGAAGCAGTAGAAGTTTGTAATAATTTTGCACCAGAGCACTTGTCGATAATAACAAAAGATAATTGGGCAATCATTCCAAAAATAAGGAATGCTGGCGGTATTTTTGTGGGTGAATATAGCTGTGAGGTAATTGGTGATTATATTGCGGGTCCCTCACACACCATGCCAACGAATGGTACAGCAAAATTTTCTTCAGCCTTATCCGTCTATGATTTTGTCAAATTTATAAATTTGATAGCTCTTGATAAGAAAACATCAATGGAATTGGCAAAAGGGGCTAAAATAATTGCAAAAGAAGAAAAATTAGGTGGTCACGCTAATGCAGCTAAACAAAGGATCGAGAAAAAGAAAAAACAAGATCAAACCAATAATAAACTTTCAGGAGGTTTTGGTTATGCCCAAGCAAGTATTCACTAGGAAAATAAGTAAAATATCAGAATATGATGCCTTATCAACTCAATCCTTCAAACAAAACAAAAAAAACTTGGAGATTAATGATAAAATCATCAAGATAGATGGAAATGAAAATCCCTTTCCATTACTAGATGACTGTAGACAAGCATTACAAGAGATAGATAGTCTTAGTTACTATCCCGACCCTGAATCAGTTGAATTGGTAAAAGCATTATCAAAAAAATATGATATACCTTCTGAACAGATTATTATTACAGCTGGATCGGATGAACTAATTGATTTATTGTTTAGATGTTTATTAGAGAAAGAAGATAGAGTAGTTTCCATTAGTCCTACCTTTGGAATTTATAAATTTCTCACTGAACTCAATAGCGGAATATACGATGAAGTAGAAACAGAGTTAGTCGTTAACAAGAAAACCAAAGGTGCTTCATTCAAGATTAATACAGAAGAACTGGTTGAAAAAGCCAAAAAAGCTAGAATTACCATCCTTGCTCGTCCAAATAATCCAGATGGTGGGTTGATATCTGAAGAAATAATTGAAGCACTTCTACAAATTGATACTAATCTTGTTATTGATGAAGCGTACATAGAGTTTACAGATAACCAAAGCATGAGTAAAAAAGTATTAACGAATGAGAATCTAATAGTTCTTAGAACCTTTAGTAAAGCGTATGGTTTAGCTGGTATAAGATTGGGGTATGGAATGCTTAATTCAGAACTCAAAAAAGCATTAATGAAAATAAAACAACCGTACAATGTTAACAGTATAGCTCAGAAATTGGGAGCTGTTGTGTTGAATAAGAAAAAGGTTGAAGAAAATATCTCTAAAATAAAAACAATACGGGGGAGCTTCTACTCTGATCTGCTTGTTTTAGCCCAGTTAACTGGATCTTTTAGTGTATTTAAGAGTTCATCTAACTTTATTCTTACCCGATTTAATGATTTACAATTAAAGAAAGCTCTTTCAGCATATCTTTACAGTAATGGGATCTTAGTTCGTGAATACAACACCAATCGCCTTGAAAATTATATTCGATTCAGTATGGCAACTGAAAATGAGATGAATAAAGTTATGGAGAAACTCCGATACTTTTTTGAAAAAATGGGTGATGAAATTGAATAGAAAGGCAATAGTCGAACGAAAAACTGAGGAAACCTGGCTGAAAGTATATTTAGATATAGACGAAGCTGGTGAGTCTGAAATTAATACTGGAATCAAATTATTTGATCACTTTCTTGAACAGATTTCAGTTCATGGAAATTTTACTCTGCGCATAGAAACGCTGAAAGCAGATGTAGATGTAGATACTCACCATCTGATAGAGGATACAGCTATTGTTATCGGTCAAGTTTTTACTGAAGCTATTGGTTCTAAGATTGGTATAGTAAGAACAGCTGCAAGTAAAGTACCAATGGATGAATCCCTAGCTGAAGTAATTATTGATTTCTCTGGTCGCCCTTTTTTCAAAGGACAGTTTAATTGGCAGGGGTATACAATAGGTTCTACTAATATACTCAAAACTAGTATGGTAGAACATTTTTTGTATTCATTTGCAATCAATGCTAAACTTACCCTTCATTCTAGAGTTTATTATGGTAATGATAATCATCACATGGCTGAAGCTTTATTCAAAGCTTTGGGAAGGGCTTTAGATAAAGCATCGCGGATAGATGAGAAAGGGAGTAAGACTATTCCATCATCTAAGGGAATACTATAGGTGAATAATAATGATAGTAATAATTGATTATGGAGTAGGTAACTTACGTTCAGTCCAGAAAAGCTTGCAAATTTATTATCCGGATGTGATTATATCATCTAAAGCAGAAGAGATTGAATCTGCTGTGGGATTGGTTTTACCTGGAGTCGGCTCATTTGGTGATTCTATTGAAGAATTAGAGGAATTAGGCTTATATAGTTTGTTACGCAAACAGCTGAGGTGTAAATTTTCTTTAGGTATATGTTTAGGTATGCAATTATTGTTTGAATCTTCAGAAGAAAGTCCCGGCTATAAAGGACTTGAACTATTAAAGGGGCATAATATCAAACTTCAAGATTCTTCTGTGCGCGTACCTCATCAAGGATGGAATAAAGTAATCCCATGGGTAACTGCAGAACCAGTATTTAGTGGGTATGCGTATTTTTCTCATACATATAGCTGCCAACCTCAAGATGAACAAATTATAAGAGCAAGAACACTTCATGGATCATTTTTTCCAAGTATAATAGAATGGGGAACAATCTTGGCTACACAGTTTCATCCTGAAAAAAGCAAAACATTAGGATATAAAGTGTTGAAATACTATATTTCAAAGGTGAAAAATTATGAAAGAGATAATTCCTGCAATTGACTTGATGAAAGGTAAAGTTGTTAGACTTTACAAAGGAAAGAGAACAGAAGTAACTACATACTCTTCTGATCCAATAGAAGTAGCTGAAAACTTGTTTAAACACGGATTTCAATGGTTACATATTATTAATCTTGATGGTGCTTTGACAGGAGATTTAGAAGAAAATGAGAACTACGCCATAATTCTTGAATTGCTCTCACTTGCTAATGAATGGGGAGTAAAAGTACAATTGGGTGGGGGACTGAGAAGCTATGAAGATATTAGTTTTCTCTTATCAGCTGGAACTGAACGCGTAATACTTGGTACTTTGGCCTTTGAAAATGAAGTAATATTGAAACGTTTAGTGGAAGAGTTTGCAGATAGAATTGTGGTAGCTTTAGATGTTTCCGAAAATGATTCTTTGTGCATAGAGGGGTGGAAAACAAAGATATCTGAAAATATAATAGATGCGCTTCATCGTTTTGAGTGTCTTGGTGTAAAAACTTTTCTTGTTACTGATACACAGCGGGATGGCACTATTCAAGGATCTAATCTAAAATTATATTCTCTTCTTCAAAAGTATAAAAATGAAGATACGCATATAATTTCAGCTGGAGGAATAGGCTCTAAAAAGGATATTGAAGAGGTATTATCGATTGTTGATTCCGTAGTTGTTGGAAAAGCTCTCTATGAAAATAAACTGACTCTTGATGAACTTGAACAACTGATACTTCACTATGTATCAACTTACTTGACGAAAAGAATAATTCCTTGTTTGGACGTTAAGAAAGGATTAGTGGTTAAAGGCGTTAATTTCAAAGATCTAAAAATTAGTGGTCATCCTGTTGAACTTGCACATAAATATGATGCATCTGGAGCTGATGAATTGGTATTTTTAGATATTTCAGCGACAATAGAAGGAAGAAAAAGTATGTTAAAAGTAATTAGTGAGGTAGCAGAAGAAGTAGGACTACCTTTTACTGTAGGTGGAGGTATAAAGAGCCTAGAAGATATGACTTCTATAATACAAGCTGGTGCTGAAAAAGTATGCATTAATACTGCAGCATATTTGAATCCTTTATTAATTTCCGCGGGAGCAAAACAGTTTGGCTCACAGAGTATAGTTGTCGCAATTGATGCAAAGAAAAATAGTACTCAAAACTTTTGGGAAGTGGTTATTCGAGCTGGTAATGAACCCACAGGTAAAGACGTAATTGAATTTGCCAAAGAAGTAGTAGAACTTGGAGCAGGAGAATTGCTTGTAACATCTATAGATCATGATGGAACAAAAGAAGGGTATAATGAAGAGTTATTGATTGAGTTGGTAAAAAGTGTGAATGTTCCTATAATAATTTCGGGTGGGGCAGGAAAGAAAGAACACTTTTTAAAGGCTATCAATAATGGTGCTGACGCTACCTTGGCAGCTTCACTTTTTCATCTTGATAAGTTACAAATTGAGGAATTAAAAAACTATCTTTTGTCTAAAGGAGTTAAAATGAGGATTGAAACAG
>CAZHRF010000062.1:0-6412 GCA_964534625.1 uncultured archaeon
TGTGAATATTATGAATAAAGAAGAGTTGCGTAAAGTTTTTTTCCCTTTTTCTGGATACAAATTATTTTCATGTAACATATCAAATCCTTGCGTAAGGTGTGTATACCCCCTCATCTCTTTATAAATTGAAAAAAACACTAAAAATATTGAAACAATTGTTCCCAATACTGGTAAAAGATTTGCAAAGAAACTCATCATAAGTAATATCATGGCTTTACTAATATATTCACCCGCAAGATACAAATCGTCTTCTTCCTGAAAATTAAATAACATCGCCAAATCTTTTATTGCATCACCCAATTGATATGTGCAAATAAGAATGCAAATAAAAGTTAAAGAAGGTATCAAAATTAAGAAAATTATGATATATAGGAAATCATGAAAGAACAAAGGAGTAAGCATTGTAACAATTAACATAATTGAAATAATTGCATAGTTTATACCCAAAATATTTGCGAGCTTTTTCGTTTTATCTATATGACGTTTTGTTCGAAATTGAGTGAAATCTGTTTGATCCATCATTATCACTTTCATTAAGTTAAGTATATATAGAATATAAAATAGAAAAACTACAATTTAAATATTTACATTTGAAGCAACAATTTCCTTTCTCACTCTTTAGCATGTATAAATTTTCAAGATTAACACGTAATCATGATATGTTTTTGTTTTAATCAATTTGCATTACATAATTTTGTTATTTTGTGATAATTATCCAATAAAAGACAGGAGAATACTAATTTCTTTAAGTTTAGATGATGTTTCTTATATTTACCTCTGTTTTTTGACTAAATTTTTATAATCGAATACCTATGATATCATGACCTTACTGATGTATTCACTTAGAGATCAAATTGAACCTGTGATCACCAAACTCCTTAAAGATACTTGGAAATTGAAATCAGATGAAAAAGTTTTAATCCTTTCTGATAATCCGGGGCCAGATGATTTTGCTTTATACCCGCTTGAATTAATACAATCAATGTTAAAACGAAATGTGTTTTCATCTTTAGTTAAAGATATAATACGCGATCTAAATTATGGAAATGTTGAACTGCATCTTTTTAAGCCTACATACCGTCATTATGAGGATCCTAAAGATAATAAATTTGAGGAATATATGAAAGAATCTGATTTGGTTTTTTCATTAACACAATATTCGCTAACCGATACGCCAATAATTAAGAAATATCTAGATCAAGGTAAAATCCGTCATTGTTCTGCGCCTATGGTAGAACCAGAAGTATTTCTACCAGGAGGACCCATAGATATTAATCATCACCAAATAAAAAATATTTCTTCAAGATTATATTCAATAATTAATAATGCTAAGAGATTAGAATTTATTGATCCTACAAATAGTTTATTAAAACTTAAATTTGATACTAACCCACAATGGATTTATGAAGATGGCATCCTTGACCAGCCAGGGATGCAAGCAAATCTACCATCTGGCGAACTAACTTTAGAATTAAGAGAAGAGCGACCAGAATATCATTTTGGAGGTCAATTAAATCTTTTTCCAGGTTGGTATAAAGATATGACAAGCATGATGATACTAGATATATGCGAAAATGAAATAATTAATTTAGAAGGTGGAGGGTATCTAGGACGAGAACTGAAAGAGTTAATTTCAACGAAAAGAGTACGGATAACACAATTTGGAATAGGGACAAACCCTAATGCTAAAGACCCTTTAAGTCCAACAGTAGCAGATAAATGTATAGGTATGGCACATATTACTATTTATCCTCAGTTACAAAATCAAGATACATTTTATTTTCCTATCTCAAAGATTATTAAAGATGGAAGAGTGTACACACGAAAAGAAATATTCAATGTTGATCAAGAAATAGTACTCTCGAAATAGCTTTGAAGTGTCATATTTTTAAACAATATGGATAATAAAAGGTTCTAACTAGATAGCATCTTTAATTTTTTTTCTTAATTCGGAAGTACTAAGAAAAAATAAAGGTTAAACTTTTGTGTTTCAAATAGTCTTTCAACACAAAATCAATCAAAAACTTCTTTGTTCACTAAATTAGGCGGGCGTTCTCCTTCAGCTATGGCAATTAAATTGTTAGCAGCCATGATGGCCATTTTTGTTCTCGTTTGAATGCTTGCGCTTCCTATGTGAGGGGTTAATACTGTATTAGAGAACGATTTCAATTCATCAGAAACAGTAGGTTCATTATAATAAACATCTAATGCTACACCTGCAATTTTTTCCTCTTCAAGAGAGCGAATAAGAGCTTGTTCATTAATAATTTTTCCTCGTGCAGTATTAACAAGATAAGCTTCTTTTTTCATCATAGATAATTCATTTTGATCAATAAGATGGTGGGTCTCATTAGTATAGGGGCAATGAATAGAGATATAATCTGAATGTTTAAGCAAAAATTCTAAAGGTACTTTTTTTACATCCAACTCTTTTTCTGCTTCTTCATTTGTTGATCGATTATGATAAATTACTCTCATTCCAAATCCTTTAGCCCGTCTAGCTACAGCTGTACCTATACGCCCTAAGCCTATTATACCAAGAGTTTTCCCATAAAAGTCTCCACCTAAAAAAAGTAGAGGACCCCATCCAGTAAACTTTCCATCGCGAGTAAAGGAATCAGCTAAAAGAATTTTACGCGAGAGCGTTAATAACAATGCCCAAGTTAAATCAGCTGTGGCTTCAGTTAGAACACCAGGTGTATTACAAACGGGAATACCCAATTCAGTAGCTGTTTTTATATCTATGTTGTTATAACCCACAGCATAATTGGCTATACCTTTAAGATGAAGATGATGAAGAACTTCATGATCAACAGGATCAGTTAATAAACATAGTAAATATTGGCAATCTTGCCCCAAATGTATTAATTCGTCTTTTGTAATTATTCTATCATGTTGAAAGATTTTAATCTCAAAATGCTCTCTTAGTAATCCAATACCTTTTTTTGGTATCTTTCTAGTAATTAATACTTTCTCTTTAGTCCTTTCTCTCATGAATATAACAAAAATAGATAAAAAATAAGATTTGTGATAGCCTAGTAAAAGGAAAAGAAAACTGGTTCTTTGTCTTCACCTTATTATTCTCTTTCTATATTTAAACAAAGGATTCTCTTGTTCCTCGTGAAACTTGTTGTTGCTGTTGTTGCTGTTGTAAAGCTTTTTGACGTTGATTGATAGCTTCTAATTGTTCTTTAATGTTTTCTGCTTCATCTAAAAGCTCTTTTGTATCAATTTTTAGATCAAAAAAATCATTTACAACTTTGATCAATTCAACAGCTGCTTCAGGATCTGGGATATTATAGATTGCAGGCGTCATTAGATCTATGCCTACTATTTCATGAAGCAAAGCTTCACTCATAATTGTTCCAGAGAAGCCTGTCACAACACCATTTTTGAAAGGCTCAATGTGGTATTCTTTTAATTTTTCAGCCACTTCATGTTCAGCTGCTGTGATAACTATGGTGTCTTCGGGTTTTTTTCTTACAGGGAGCCCATCGAAACCAACAACATATTTTGCATTTAGTTTGATAATCCAACGCATAAGACCTTCGCCAACATAAAGAAAAGCATTTTCAGGTACAGGATAATTAATGGCTATATGAATAATTGAACCATCTTTGTTTGAATAGATTAGATATGGATGTGTTAAAATATTATCCATAAACATTGTAACAGGACTCAAATGTTTTGATTTGAAGAAGCCAATTTGTTTGAGATCTAGAGATTTGATCATTTCACGAGAGATCATAGGGCCAACAATACCTGGGCCGGGATGCGTAATGAAAACAACAGGATTGTTAAATTCTTGTTCTACGTTTTGTACTATAATGAATTCATCTCTTGTCAAGCAAAAATCTTCTGTTTCTATTGATTCTTTAATTTTCATACATATAAATAATTAATTTCTTTTCTTTAATGTTTCCCTTTATCAAATAACTTATCGAAAAGAAAGAAAGTTCAGACAAAGAATATGAAAGCTTTAAAAATTGAAATCTATACTAATTTTGTGTGAATAATTTGAACCATGTGGATGTAAAATTACCTTTATCTTTTCAATCTTCGCTCGTTTCGAATTGGAGATTGCGTATTCCCTCGTGGATCTCATTTATTGAGCCTAAAGATACCCTTACTTTGTTAGTTTTCATTAAAGAGACAGATTTCACCACTCGTCTAGAACGAAAAGTATCGGATTTACGTTATATCCATCTTAAATCATTAGAGCCTTATATGCCACGGGATAAACATGATTCTATTTTAAAAATAACTATTTTGCGTGTTGATAAGCACATTAAAACTAACGAATATTTTAATTTTATCGCATATCGCCCATCTAATGGCAATTATTCGCTCGTATATGCAGATTCCTATGTAAATGAGAACTTGAAAATCCAAACACAGATAATAATGGAAACCTTGCTCGAGAAGTATTTCGAAGAAGAAAACGAATTCTATCAAGATGATACTTATTTCGAACAAGAGAAAAAGTGGGTAATCACATTGGTTTTGAGAATTGACAGTGGCGTATATGGGTTGGGGAAGATTCCTGTTTTTGTCTTTCTTATTCTAGACCATGGTTTATATACGCTCTACACACACAAAAAAGCCCAAGTAGATGAAATAACCATAAGATTTAGAGAATGGTTGCACTTGGATGATTTTATTGAAGAAGTAATAGGTTTTTTTGTTGATGATTTAAAATCGATAGTTTTCAAAGATGAACAGTTCTCTTATAGAAATATAAGCCATCTTCATCAAGCGGATAAACTACAATCAAGACTTCAAAATGTTCTATTACGAAGCCATGGGCAAGGAGGTATACCATACGAAGATCTTGTTAATTCTTTTGTAAATGAAAAGGAAAAAATAAGAAAGAAGGATATTGATGAAGCGCTAAAACAAATGCTAACAAGCGGTATAATAATTGATTATGTCAATAAAAAAATGGATGTAAGGGTGATAGATACATCATGGAAAATTTAGTTTTTTAGAAAAGAAAAACCATCAAATATTGAGTAGTTACATCATATTTTAGCTTTAAGGTATGATTTCACACGTATTATTATATGTAGGATAATCAAAAATGCTTTCTTTTATAATTTTATTCTTAATTAGATCCTTTATCTCGATTTTATATGATTTGAGTTCTGTTATTAAATGTTTGACTGTTGAACAAACTCTATTGAAACCACTTTTTCCCCAAAATTTTGTTTTATTAGCAAAAAGGCATCTTCCTCCACAAAGTCCATAAACTTCACACATTGGGCAAGGATTATCTATAAGAAGTGAATCCTTGACATCCTTAGGTACATTTTTTTCCATATCCCCAACTACTGAAAAATCATATTCTGGTGGCAGAGGACAAAAAGTAATTTTACCATCTGTGCGTATAGCAAAACTGTTTAAACCTGCCTCACAAGGTAATTTCGTTTCTGTGTTATGTAAAATATTTTTGAATATACCAATAAAAGGCACAATGCCTAACACATTCCCTTCCCTCATTAATGAAACCCATTCTTGTACCAATTTGGTTATTCCTTGGTTGTATTTAATGACCCACGAATCAAAATCATTCCAACGTGTTTCAATTTCATCATCCCATTGGCAATCTAATTGCCAGTGTACATGATCTAAATCTAAATCATCATCTTTTATAAGGTGCATAACATCATTATATATGTCTGATTCTTCAGAAACTGCCATTCTACCTATCAAATCACCTTTAAAACCTCTTGCTCTAATATCTTGAAGATTGTTTTTTACCTTAAGATATGTCCCCTCCCCACGATAATGATTGGTTGTTTCTTTATCACCATCAAGACTGACTAAAATAGAATCAAATTGTAACAAATATCGTGTTGATAATTGATCTAATAGGGTGCCATTTGTTTGTATTGTCCAATGATTAGCCGATATGGTATCCATAACATTATAGATAAAAGATTGATTTAAAAGCGGTTCGCCACCATAAAACGCAATATCTGGCTGGTTGTTATGTTCAATAAATGTTTTTAAGTGCTCAATTGAATAGCTTGGGGTGATTGGCAAATCAGGATGAGGTTCATTTAGACAGTAGATACAGTGTAAATTACAGGCATTAGTGGTGATGATGAACCAATTCATTTTACTGGTTTGGTTTAAAAAGTTGCCAATAAAAGTATTACTTCAATAGTGTAATCCATCTAATTTCAACAATTAGATGAAATTTATCTATTAAAATTGACTTTAAGGGGAATCAAGCATTGAAAGGAATTAATTATATTTAAATACAACAATTGTTATACAAGCATGGTATACTTATGTCTGATATTATTTATTGCCAATATTGTGGAAAACAAAATAGTTCCAAAGCCAGATTCTGCGAAAATTGTGGAAAAAAACTATCTACATTAAATGATCATCAAAAACATCAAGA
>CAZHRF010000062.1:6512-13986 GCA_964534625.1 uncultured archaeon
ATCAAGAATCGTTAGATACTGTTTATGGTCCAAGCTTTCAAAGAAAAAAAACAATATCATCAGGCTCATATGATACAATGGATAACCCTCCAGCACATTATCATAAATATTTACATAAAGATGAGAATAAACAATCGCCTTGGTTGTGGTTGATAATTGCCTTTTTCTTCTTTCTACCCGCAATACTATTTTTGATAATATTTTTTGGGTTCTTTATGCGTTTTATTTAGCTTCTTCTTGAAACACCTGTCCTTTGTTCATTTGGTTAGAACGAACAAAGATGTAATTAATTAAAACACATAAACATTTCCTTATCTTTATTTTGTTTGCCTTTATACAAAAGATAATAAACGGTTAACGGGAAACTGAAATGCGGGGGACATACATAGACCCTATCAGTATTCTAGTGTGGTTTTATGAAAATATTAATTTCTACAGAATATGGTGAGCTTCTATACCAATATGATAGTTTTAATGAAATAAACCATCACGATAATGCCTTGATAAGTGGTCTTTTAAGTGCCATAATTAGCTTGAGTAGAGAAGTGGTGAGTTCATTTCCCCGTGAAATTGAGTTTGAAGGTCGAATGCTTTATTTTTATCAAGAAAATGAATACATCACCGCGATGCTCGTAGATACCGATAGCCCCTTCAAGAGTCATCTTTTACCTCTTATACTCGCTGATTACAAAAGAGTAAGAGACCAATATCATTTTAACAATCATGATGCAATTAAATATGAAAAACAAATAACAGATGCAATTAGAGGGTGCTTAGCTAAATATCTTGCAAATATACAAAAAAGAATGATTACTATCTTAGACAGAACTCAGCTGTTAGATTATTTTTCATTATTATCATTAAAACAAGTAGCAAAAGAACAAAGTATGAAAAACATCCCAGATTATTTGCCAATTAGGATGGTCAACCGTTTGATTCCTAATAAAATTGACACGTTACTTTTTTGCTTAGTAATGGGGATACCTATTGTTTTTACGGGTAACAAGTCCATTGTAGAATTAATTATTCCCACATTTCAGCTATTATGTCCAACAAGATCTCTTCAAGTTAAACAATGGGCAGATAAATATCAAGAAGGATTTGATATAATTGGAACAAATAATATTGAGCATCTCACTCCAAATACCGAATTATGTGTTGTAAATTTAGATGAAGGTATAATTCATGGCGGAAAAACATCCCCATATTTTCAGAAAATAGCAGATCAAATGAAAGAATTGTCAAGTATTGAAGCATTTTCATTTATGCGTTCTGAGATGCAATGGATACTTGATGCATTTGAGAGTCTAAACTTGAATAAACACAAAAACTCACTGCCAATTGAAAAACAAATGGTCTTGTATGAATTGCTGAAAAGATTAAGCTAAGGAAAAAATTGATAATGAACATGCTTTTCTAAACGTTGTTCTTTTTTGGTCATGTTTCACGTTGGATGACGTGATGTATTGTTGGATCTAGGGTATAATTACCTCTTTCTGATCATCTTAGCTCATAATAATGAACATTAAGAAAGTTTTTCAACACTTTCTTCCTCATTCTTTTCTTTTTCTTTATTTGCTTTATGTATATCTCGCAATTTTTTGATTTCTTTTGTATCTTTGTGAATAATATAATCAATTAATGCAGCGACGACATAGATAAACATTGTGAAGAAAAGCCAAACAAACCAAAAAACTATGAGGAACGAAAGTTGCCAATTTCCTTGAACTAGTTTAATAACATTGAAAACTAAGAAGGCACATAAAACTAGTAAAGACAGTATAAAAACAATTTTTGTCCACATAGAGCCTTTCTTGAATTTAATTACGCGAATAATTTTTCTTTCTTTTTTTTCTCTTTCTTTTTCATTCAAGGAAATCAAGAAAAAGATTTAGAGTAATTTTAAATAGTTTTTGATAGATAAATTACTCCCTAAATACGAATGAAACCATTATGTTTATCTATACTCAGTGTGTTTTTAGCTACTACTTTACCCGCTTCAATAGATCCAATGATTAGAAAGTGAGTCAGTATTACAAATTTATATGTTTAATAATGATAAATGTTATCTTGAAGTCTTATGTCTGATTATGTTGACTCACTTTATTCTAAATCTTTATCATTAGTTTATAAATGCCAGAGAGAAAAAGTAAGTATGTCTTTATTGATTAACGTTCTGAATCTAATGCATCAACGTTTAATAAAAAATCGAGCAGATTTGGATAAATTTTTAAGAATGAAAGCACGAAATTATCCTATTTATGATTCTCAAGTAGACAAAGTAAAAGAAATGATACATGATTCATTTCTTCTTTAATTGGTTTAATAGTTCCATTCTATCTAATAAACATCTTGTAGCATAGGCTGCTTCTCGAGGATTAAGAAAAATTGGCGCTTTTTCTTTAGCTGCTATTTTTTTTGCAGGTTCAAGAATCTTTCCTGATGTGAAAATAGGTATGATAGGTTTTTTTCTTCCTGTTTCGTTCCAAGCTTTAATAACCCCTTCATAATGTTCTGTGGGAGTCATTTCAAGAAACGTAGGTACAACACAACAAGGAACAACAATATCAATATCTGGGTTCTTCAACATAGCTTTTGTGACATGATAATATTCTTCTCCTGAAGCACCAGCTATCATATCTAATGGATTGACCTTTTTTACAAGTGGAATAAGATATTCAGAAATATTTTGTTTAAATGAATCAGAAAACTCTGCAAATTGTAAATCAAACTGTTCAGCAAAATCACTAAACATAACAGATGTACCACCGCTATTAGTTAAAACCCCCAATTTGCTTCCTTTTGGAATAGGTAGAAAAGAAAAGGCTTTGATTGTTGCGATATAATCAGTAATAGTCTCTGCCATTATCCCCCCAGCTTGTTTAACAGCTGTTTTTAAACTACCATAGTTGGTAGCTATAGAACCAGTATGTGAGCTGGCAGCTGTCATGCCCATCGCTGTCCGCCCCCCTTTAAGAACAATTGCTGGTTTTTTCTTAGATACTTCTTTAATAGTCTCGTAAAACAATCTACCATTAACTACGTTTTCTAGATAGATACTAATAACTTTAGTATTTTTATCATCTTTGAAGAATTTTAAAATGTCTGTGAGCGTAATATCTGCCATATTTCCTAAATTGGCAAATTTAGAGAACCCAAGACCTTGCCAATCCATCTCATATAAACAGATAGCTCCAACAGATCCTGATTGGGTAATCATGCTGACATTTCCATGTCGAGGTGTTTCAATGAAAGAAGCGTTCATAGAAATATCTACATTCATAATACCTACGCAATTAGGACCGATTAATCTAATTCCAGCTTCTTTACATTTTTTGGCTATCTTATTTTGGATCTCTCTTCCTTCTTCATTTATCTCACCAAAACCTGCAGTTACAATAATTATTCTAGAAACCTCTTTCTCTATGCATTCATCTACCACAAAAGGAACAACTTTAGCAGGAACTAAAATGATGGCTAAATCAACATGGACAGGTATATCTTTAACTGACTGATAACATTGTAAACCCTCTATCCTCTCGGATTTGGGATTAACAGGATAAAGATCTGCAGGTAGATCTTCACCTTCCAATAAGTTCATGGTTACTGCATTACCAAATTTTTTAGGGTTGTCAGTAGCACCTATAATAGCAATTGTTTTTGGATTAAAAAATTTCTGTGTCATCTTAATCAACTATATCTAAAAAATATCATTATAATATTTTTTCGAACATTACATAAAAAGTATCTTGTGTTAGAAAAACCACTACATTGTGCGATCAACTATAAATTTCGATGGTAGATAGTTAAATAATTCCTTTCCATCTGTTATTGTTTGTTTTATATGCCCTCTCAATTTCATATTGTGATGATTCGTCATTCATATTTATTTTAAGGATTTTAATTATTTGTTCCTCTAATTCTTTATAGTTGTTAACTTCACTTTCCAGTTTAGCCATAAGCTGAATAATACGCCTAGCTTCTTCATGGCTATCTTCAATTTTGATGATCATAGAATAAATGTGCCTTTCAGTTGCATAGATGATATATTTATAACTCCCAGAAATAATTAACTGTAAACTACTTTTTTCTCCAAAAATTTTATTGGAAAAGGTTTCTATAGCAGACATAAAGCCAGAAATAAGGGTTGAATCTTCTTTAATATTAATTTTATCTATTTTTAGAAGGGGAAATCCTTCAACATTTGTTAGCATAAACATAAGTGGATCTAAATGCTTCTTTTGTAATAGCTTTCTTGTATGTTTTTTTAGCCAATTGAGTACGTAAGAAAAATTTTCCCCTGTTTTGAGGCTAATTTTGAAAAATTGAAAAGAGATATTGTCTCTTAGAACTAATTTATTGAGTTCTAGCTTATTAATAATATATTCAATGCTTAAACTAGCTTTAAGATCAGATTTGTTACAAATGAATAAACAAAAAAAATCGCTACCATCATCTTTATTTTCAATACAACGCCAAAATTCGTATTTAGCTTTATCTAAATTCTCTTTATCGGTAGAATCAAGAAAGAAAAGCATGCCATAGGCAAGGTTAAGATAAGTAAGCCAAATTGTTTTACGAAAACTTTCATGCCCCCCAAGATCAAATATATTAAACAATGCATCACCAATTTCAACAGATTCAACTTGAACACCCATTGTGGGAAAACTAGGTTTAAACTGACCAGTCAAAACACGGTTAACAAAAGTTGTTTTACCCGCATTAGGTAAACCTAAAATTACTAGTGGTATTCCTCTTTTTGAAAAATTAAAGAAATTCTGGGGGTTTTTAATTGTCAATATAGAACACATAATTAAACTAAGTACATAAAAGTATCGAAAGTACAATAGCTAATTAGTTTGAATACGTTTTAAAGAAATCCTTTTTCGTTCAAGATCAACATCAAGAACTTCAACTTTGATAATTTGGTTAACTTGTACTATTGAGTAGACATCATGCACAAATTTAGTAGCTAAGTTTGATTTGTGAATTAAACCATTATATTTGATCCCTATATCCACGAAAGCACCAAAATCAACAACATTAACAATTTTACCCGTGAGTACATCACCTTTGTTTAAATCCTGAATTGATCCTATTTGACCTGTGATTTTATGGAATTTACGTGTTCCCCTGGGGTCTATTCCTATAAATATTAACTCTTGGCAAATATCTTTGATAGATTGATTACCAATATCATCTTGTACATAATTTGAATACTTGATTGTTTGCATCAATTTCCTTCTGGTTTTTTCGTCGAATTCTAGCCATTTATTTAAAGTAAGAGAAAGATCAGCAAGTATTTCCCTTGCAATCGTATATTCGTTTGGATGAATCATTGTTTTGTCAAGAGGATTTTTAGAATCCTTTAGTTTAAGAAAACCAGAACACTGTTCATACGTTTTAGCCCCTAAACGGTCTACTTTAAGCAAGTCTTTTCTGGTAGAAAATCCTTTTTTTTCACGGTACTGAATTATATTGTCTGCTAAATTTTTGCTTATACCTGATACAAATGTTAAAGCTGATTTTGATGCTGTACTTAATTCTATTCCATATTTGTTAACTGCTTCTGAAACAGTAAAGTAGAGCGCATCATCAAGGGCTGTTTTATTGATGTCATGTTGGTATTGCCCAACACCAAGAGATCTAGGATCTATTTTCACATACTCATTCAAAGGATCTAATACTCTTCGTCCTATTGATACCGCCCCACGCAGTTCTACATTTAAATCGGGAAATTCCTCCCGACCTACTGTTGATGCACTATAAACACTTGCTCCTGTTTCCGCTACTACTGCATATTGTATGTTTGTATCTTTCGTAATCTGTTCTTCAATGAAGGCTGCTGTTTCTTTAGACCCTGTACCATTGCCTATGGCAATAAGCCTGACTTGGTGTTTTGTGATTAAGTTATTCATTATCTTTTTTGAACTCGTTACGTCTTCTCTTGGTGGGGTAGGGTAGATTGTAGCTGTGTTTAAAAGGTCTCCTTCAGGTGATATTACAGCAATTTTACACCCCGTTCGGTAACCAGGATCTATTGCTAATACAACAAGAGGTTCAATTGGCGGAGTTAGGAGAAGATCACGTAAATTCTTTTTAAAAACAGCTGTTGCTCGTTGATCAGCTTTTTCTTTCAATATATTCCTGACTTGTGTTTCTGCACGGGCAATAAGCAATCTCTTGATTCCGTCGATTAAACCATCAAAAAAATATTGCTTATATGTAGAACTAGGTGAAAATATTCGCTGTTTCTTTATTTTCTTTGCGATGGTTCCTTCGTCTGTAGAAAAACTTAACGTTATTGACTTTTCTTCTTCTGCCCTCAAAATCGCATGAATTTGATGAGGCTGCAAATTTGAAGGGCTTGTATGAATTTTTTTTAGAATTAAATATTTTTTTGTTTTTTCTGTATGATGATTAAAACTGATCTTAAAGACATTATTAAGGAGATGATTTACTGCTATCTTTTTTGCTTCAGGATGTGAAATGGTTTCTTCTGCAACTATATCTAAACTCATCTCAAGCAAATCAACTTTTGATATAGTATTATTCATTTTCCTTTTTTCTTCATATAATATCCTCACTAAGTTGTCTAAATCCCCTTCCTCACGCCCCATTATTATATCAGCTAAGGGTTGCAATCCCATATCACGTGCTACACTCGCTCTTGTTTTTCTTTTTGATTTAAAGGGTTGCATAAGCTCATTAATGTCAGTTGTGGTTACACATTCATTCAACACAGGAAGAAGTTTTTCTTTGTGTAACTCAAGTAATTTGATTCGAGCTTTTTCTTTTGTCTCAATAAAACGCCTAGTTGTGTCTAAAGCCTTTTTAAAATTATTAAGCGTTTCAGCATCAAGACCTCCTGTTTGATCTTTACGATAACGAGCAATAAAGGGGATGGTTTTATCTTCATCTAGTAACGCAATGGTGTTTTTAATTTGGTACATTTGAAGATTGAATTTTTTAGAAAGAAGTTGATATAGTTGCATTATGACCAAACAAAAGCACATATTATTGAATTTTTCTTTTGCTATAGGTGATTTTTAATCCATTTCCAAAGGGTGCTCATTAAAAGAGATTCCAATAAAAGAAGAAAAACGATAAAGGACAAATATTATATTTGGTTGTCAAAATTATTAAATAAAGAGTGATTAACTATGTCTAAACGTCATCCTACGAAATTTTTGAAAGAAGAGTATAAAGAAATTAAAAACGCTGGTCGAGAGTGGGTACACAGAAGCCTAGAAACACCTTCTAAAGCTCATGTTGTTGTAGAAGGGAAAGAGCTGTTGATGATGTGTTCGAATAATTACCTTAATCTGGCTAATCATCCACATCTGAAAAAAAGAGCTATTGAAGCTGTAGAAGAATTGGGTGCGGGAAGTGGTTCTGTACGAGCGATAGCTGGCAATATGGCAATCCATGAACGATGGGAAAAAGCTCATGCTGATTTCAAAGAACAAGAAGC
>CAZHRF010000063.1:0-13904 GCA_964534625.1 uncultured archaeon
ACTACTAGTAGATGACAAAAGGAGAGGGTGAAAATGTGAAGTTACCAGCAATAGACATATCCCCTCTTTTTGTTGCCCTTGCTGTCGTAATCGTTCACTCAACGCATCAAGGTCCATTTTTGCCCATTGGCGGCCAAACACCCAGTATTCTCCGTAACGTAGCAGGAAACCCAGGAAACGGTCTATAGACGGATAGTTCAGTATTTTAAACATTTCTTTTTTGATACAGTTGATATACTGTTCTAAGGCGTTATTTGTCCTGGGAAGATCCGAAATGTGATAATATTGAAACAATCCAGGAAGAAACGAGGTAGTTATACGTTTTGCTTCCTTTGCCCAGGACAATAACGCTCCAAAAAGTGTTTTTTGTTTTTTTCGTGGGTAAGGTCGGCAACAATGCTCTCTAAAGTCTCTGTAAGCGTTCGTTCTGCATACTCGACAAATGTTTGTCGGTCTTTCTTTGTCAAGGTCATTGAGTACCTCTTGGATGTCGCAAATATACTTAAACAGTTTATATACGCGACGATATTGCCTTTTATACTTCTTTCGTATCTTTTGTGTATGCTTCAGGATGGTACAGAAAAAATTTAAGCGACGTACCCAATACATTTTTTTCACCGTCAGTTAGATATGAAGTATATCTTGATAGAGTTGTATCCCTGCTGTGCGAAAGGGGCATTTTGGGTCTCTATGGGCTGCACTTCGAACAACTTCGTAAAATCGTTTGAGTACCGCATATTCTCCTTTTGTTAAGTACCCCCGTTTATATTTTTTCTGGCTGTCTTTAACGTCCGAGAAATGGCTTTCATCCGTTTTCTAATACCTTTTCGCAAGTTCGTATCCTGTTCTTTCAACTGTTTCGCTATGTTCTTTATGTAGTGAAATTGGCAGTGTTGATGGGGAAGTTTAGGAAAAACATTTTGTACTGCCATGAGAATGGTCCGCTGTTTATCAGATACTATCCCTTTGAGCGGGATTCCTAGTGCTTTTACTTCTTCCAACAATCTGGTGAGGGTGGCTTCATTACTTGTTTGTATAGTCCTTGCTGCCAAAATTGTCCCTGTTACTACGTCTCTACATATATACAACACCCATTCTCCTTTCTTTGGTTTAATCCCGTCAATGCTCAAGATACAACACGGGTTGTTTCGTAGTTCTTCGATTATCTTTGGATGGGGTTTGTTTGTTACTAGCTGTAGATACACGTCTACCCAATTACTGACCGTTTTTATTGCCACTGTTAGCCCACAGTCTTCTTGTAATTGGTTTCGTATTTCTTCTAACGTTTTTCTTTCTCTTGTCCTTAGTATTCCAATATATGCGAGGATATCGTATCCCACTTGATAGTGTTTTACCGCCTCTCTCGGTCCAACTATCACTTGTTCTGCCAACTCACACTCTCGGTTCGAGCAATAATAGGCGTCTCTTCTCATTTCTACCACAGAATCCTAGTGATAGATCGTTTTTCTGTCTTGTACGTATTTCACGTGTATTGGATAGCGCAGTTAGGACAATCGTTTAATGCAGGTTTGATAACTTTCTTCTTGGTGGGTTTAATGCTTGACGGCATTTTAGTCAACCCACCATCTTCTTTCCTAGTTAAAAGTCTTTTGTACACTCCCTATTGCATTTTACGCCCTACTTGCCATCAATGATGTCCTTGCCCCCCGTAGTCTTAGTCCAGGGGGATCTTGCAACTAGTGAAAATTTTTAAATAATAAGTAGCAAAAATATTTCGTGATAAAATGAAAAATGATGAACAAAGAATCTGCATAGTTACATTTCCAACAAAGCCACGAGGTTTAAAACCAATCCGTCAATTGATAGCTATTCTTAAAGAATTGAGAACTGAAATAAATATAATAAGTGGTAGTCAAGTTGATGATTTTGAACTAGAAAAATCTTTTAAAATCCCTTTTTTCAAAATAACACACAAGTCTCAAAAAAACCACCTTAAACGGATAATTTCTTATACAATTACTCAAATATCAATTTGTATTGCAATTTTTAAGTTGAGAAAGAGTGTTGATTTATATATGTTCTTTTTGGGAGGTGAAACCTTAATACTACCTCATTTATTAGTAAAACTCTTAAACCGACAAACAGTATTTATACTATCAGCTTTTTCTTCAAAAGGTAGTGAATACATGAAAGATCCTTTAAATATGCCAGAAGCAATAATGACAAAAATAAATTTTTATATGGCTGATCGATTGCTTATTTATTCAAAATCAATAGTTGAAGAAAGAAATTTATACAAATTTAAAAATAAGATTCGTTTTGTAATACATCATTTTCTAAGAAAATGTGAGATTAAATATATTAATATAGAATCAAGAGGTAAAACAATAGGTTTTTTGGGCGCTTTAAATGAAAATAAGGGTATATTAAATCTATTAAGTGCCTTAAAAATCTTAATGAGTAAAGGCGAAAATTATCATTTACATATTGGTGGGGCAGGAAAACAAGTCTTTGTAAAAAAAATCAAAGACTACATTATAAATAATGATTTGGAAGAGTATGTGACATTTCATGGATGGATCAAAAGAGACAAGGTACCTCTTTTTCTATCCCAAATCAAATTTTTTGTTCTTCCATCACTTACTGAGGGACTACCTAATGCATTGATTGAAGCAATGGGTTGCGGATGTTGCGTTATATCAACAAAAGTTGGAGGAATTCCAAATTTAATAGAAAGTGGAAAAGAGGGATTTCTTATAGAAAATAATCATCCTATCTCTATATACAATATTATAATGGATATGAGGAATTATAACCTTGCAAAGATTTCAGAAAACGCACGCAAAAAAATCAAAAATGATTTCTCTTTCGAAAAGTGTGTGGAAAGTTTCAAGATTGCATTAGACCTTTTATAATTACTAATAATTCTTACTTGGTGGATATTTGGATGATCATTATTAAAAAATACTAGTTGTAAGTTTCCCCTAGACTGAGACAAAGGGTAGCAAGGCCATCATCAATGGCGAGTAAGGCATAAAACTCATTATACTATTAGTCAAAAAATCCGTTACCCATTATAAATTTAAAATGCAGTTACCCATTATAATTTTAAAATGCAAATAGGGTTGTTTATTCGAGAAGAGATATTTAAACAACACTATTTTTAGTACTTCCGAATTAACGTAAATATTACGGACTTTACTCATTTAGAACGCATCTTTGCCTATTTGATTACCGAAATATGGCAACAGAACACTATTTCGGAAGTACTAATTTTAGAAATACTAATGCTTTTAAAGATGTTAAAGACTTAATTTTTACAAAACAAATTAAATTTGTACTTGGATTTCTGCGATTGATATTAGATAACTACCATAATCTGATTTCGAGTACTCCTTTGCCAAAGTTATTAATTGTTGTCTATCAATATATCCTAATCTATAAGCGATTTCTTCTAAACAAGAAATATACAAGTTTTGTCTTTTTTGAATCGCTTCGATAAAATTACTAGCTTCAAGCAATCCATCGTGTGTCCCTGTATCAAACCAAGCTAGACCTCTTCCAAACAATTCAATTTTTAAATTATTCCTTTTTAAATATTCTTTATTTAGATCAGTGATTTCCAATTCACCTCTTTTTGATGGTTGTAGATTTTGTGCATATTCAACTACATTCTTATCGTAAAAATATAAACCTGGAATAGCATAATTAGATTTGGGAAAGATTGGTTTTTCTTCAAGAGAGATCACTTTTTTTGTTTTTTCATCAAATTCAACTACCCCAAAAGAACTAGGGTTATTAACATAATATCCAAATATTATAGCACCTTCATATAATTTAGTCGCTTTTCGTAATATACTAGAGAAACCTTGACCATAAAAAATATTATCACCAAGTATTAATGCGACTTTAGAATTTCCTATAAATTCATCACCAAGAATAAATGCCTCTGCTAATCCCTTTGGTTTTTCTTGAATTTTATAAGAAAAGGAAACACCGAGCTTAGAACCATCTTCTAATAATTCTTCATAGAGTGGTATATCCCTCGGTGTGGAGATTATAAGAATATCTCTAATTCCTGCTAATAAAAGAGTGGAAATAGGATAGTAAATCATGGGCTTGTCATATACTGGTAAAAGTTGTTTTGATATTGCTTTTGTAACTGGATATAAACGTGTTCCTTTTCCTCCAGCTAAAACTATTCCTTTCATAGATATCAATACACAATAATCAAGATATTCTATAAATATTTTGTTAAAATTCAGTTGATCTTGTAATGGTGATTTTCTCCTCACTTAAAAAGTTATAAGTACTTTAAGGAGAGAAGTCCGAAGATATTTGTCGGAACAATTCTACCTCACATAAGTTCACTTCAGAAAAACTCAGTTAACGGTAACAGATACAGCTGTTTTGAACATTTCGATGGTGACCGATGGTGGTATCAAACAACGGCAGACCATTTTTTTGAACAAATACGTGGGAAAACAACGAAAGACTATGAACCGTACCCAATTGTGATTATACTTGACGTACTAGACCATTCGAAATTTTACCACCTAAGGATAAGATGTTTACGTTCTATAGATTAGCTAATTTTTCTGGTATTTTTGTCCTGACGCGAGTTGATGATTAGAGGAGAACGGATATGTTAGCTTCCTTTCATTTCACTTCTATCCGTTCTCCTCAACAATCGTAACACTTATAGATGAAAAAGATTCAAGAGAAAGTCATGTAATAATTTCTCCTCTTTTTCTCTGAAACTTTAAAAAATGTTGATAAAAACAGGTTAATATAACAAGGAGTAACTATTATTTAGATTTTCCAAACACACAAATAAAGGTGATAAATAAAAAAACATCGCTCGTGACGGGGTCACCTATCCCAGAGTTAGCTTTTTTTACTTGGACGACTACGTATCTAAGCATAGTACCTGTACTTTCTATGACCCGGAGACTCTCCGGTACTCGATAAAAAAAACAGGTCTCTTGAACTGTAGGCTAATCCTTATGGGAATTCCCCGAATATAAAACTGAGGCTTTCGTTCAAGAATGCTAATACTACTAGTACTCGTTAAAACGCACCTCATACGAGAGGCGAGAGGAAACGGGGAAAGTATACGTAATTAAACTAAACAAATAGGTGGTAAAAACTGAAAACAAATAGTAGCGGGGACAATAACGTCTCCAACAACCTTTCCAGTTTGCAATCCACGGGAACAGTATTGACCCCTACAGAACTCAACAGGTTAAGTTCTGCTAAGCTAAGAAAACTGTTACAATTTAAAAATGTTCCCGGTCGATCAAAACTGGCTAGAAAAACTCAACAAGTGCATGCACTTGAAGGGATAGTAACGGAGAAGGACGTGAAACAATTGAAGATGAACGTACCTTGTCCGAGAGAGAAAAAAGGATACCCCTCCGAAAAAATACAGAAGACAAGAGGGACACCAGGCAAAGGTAAACGCATAAATGAACCAGTAGGGGGAATGGATGTTCATAGAGATTGTATCATGGTGGCTGTTGCCTCTCCTGCAGGAATAATCAGTGAGAAGAAGATCACCAACAACCAAGCTGGGATCAATGACTTGCTAACGTATTTCATCCATCATAACGTAAAATCTGCAGCGTTGGAATCGACAGCTGAATATTGGTTGAAAATGTTCTGGAAATTGTCAAACGCGGGAATGTACATACTTGTCGCTAATCCGCTCCAAACAAGAGCAGTACAAGGAGTGAAAACCGACACCCTAGATGCGAGGAGAATAGCATTGGGGTTCAGAGATGGACGATTAAAACAATCAGTAGTCTGTACAGCTGACCAATACGTCATGAGAAAACTCAATAGGAACGCAATCAAGAAAACGCAAGAAGCAACAAAAAAAGCCAACCAAATAAAAGCCATGTTAGAAATGTTTGACGGAACAGAATGGGTACACTCACTGCACAAAACAAACAGAGGGAGAAGAATTATAAGTCGAACTATTACATTAAGCGACCAACAGGATATCCTCTATGTACTAACCGAGGGATATGCAACAGGACCAAAACAAGTCACAGACACAAACACCCTCCTCCAATGGGCAAAAGAGTTAACCCAATTCTATACTAATATGGACACCAATTCAAACTACCGGATACTCTATGCGCAACTAGTTGAAGAATACGTGCACTGTCAACGAAGAACTCGAGAATTACGGACAAAGGTTGTTCAGTGTATAAGTAAAGATACTCATATGCTAAAGGCGCGTGGATTGTTACTAACCGTTCCTAATGTAGGAATAGATACGGCACTGACTATTATCGTAGAACTAGTGGACATCAGATACGTCTCGACCTCGAAAGGACTAGTAAAATGGGCAGGATTGGCACCTAGAGTTAACCAATCAGGCCATCGAAAAAGGCAGACAGGACGTATTTACAAAGGAGGAAACAAGTGGCTTAGAAGAGCAGTCTGGATTGTGGCAAAAAACTGTTATGCATATCACAACAAAACGGGTGATCCAATCGGGGCATTCATTGACCGATTATTCAACCAGAAACATAAACACTACTTTACATCTGTTACTGCGGGAGCACGAAAACTTCTGACGTATATCTACCAAGTATTAAAACAACAAAAACCATTTGAAGAGATATTCAAAGTTGAACACTTAAAGCAATTGAAGAAGAATCGTGCCCGTAAACACCGTATCCTCCAGAGAATCCTTAAAGACAGTAGCATATCTGAACTCTTACCCATTCTTGCTCACGCGTTGCAAGATGAGTGTGTTAAGCTGGAACAAACCGACCGCCAGTTTGCCCTACAAGTAGCGTTAAAATTGGGTATTGAACCCTATTATCCCACCTAAGATGACCTGTCTGTTAACAAAAAACAGCACCAGTTGTCAACAAGAAAAAATCGGTACCAACAACCCTGAGGTGAACCCTATGTGAGAACCCCAAAACGTCGCTGAATATCACGAAACGTGAGTAAGTTGAAAAATTGCGAAAAAAAAGATATAAAACCTCGCGGGTGACAAGTCACCTATCCCAAAGTAAGCTTTTTGATCTCAAGAAAATAAAAAAGTTACAAAAGAATAGATATGAAATATTCAAAAGTAAATATTTCACATATATTGATGAGTTTAACCGAAAAAGCAGTTTTATAGATTTATTATAGATATCTTTCACGTTTCTCTTTTTGCTTTTACTATTTTTTAACAGTTACTTTTTTAACCTTTTAATCATTCTGTACAACATAATCTATCTCTGTGTATTAGTACTTTCGAATTAACGTAAGGGTTAAAGTTCTATGGATTTAGAATGCATCTTTACTTATATGATTACTGAAATGATAGCACTTGAGCACTATTTCGGGAGTGCTAAGTTTTGATATTTAAATATCAGTTATAATATGTTTCATCATTTTTTTGGTACTTAGAACATCAATTATATACTCAATATCCTTTTTAGTTATAATTTTTGATGAAATAAGAAATAATCCATAGATACCAATTATTAATATAAATGATAACAGTATGTACAAAAAAGAAAGATTAAATGAAGATATTACCAAACATCCAATAACAAGAAAACATATAATAATTAGATTCAATACTGATTTTTTTGAGGGAGTTCCTATATTCCACTCTCTTTTACAATAAACTCTAACTATGATAGTACTTAACAAAATAAAAACCCAAACACCAAAATCAATACCAATTATGTTAAGATATGGAATAAGAAAAAGCCATGATAAAAGAGACAAAATAAATCTGAGAGCCCACACAAATGTAATCATTTTAAGTTTTTCTGCAGCTGTTATCAAATTGAGATATGGTTTATATGTAGGTATATATAATAGATAAAGCATAGAGCCATAGTAAAGATAAATACCTTTTTCATAGTAAATTTCTCCCATAAGTGATTTTATTATGAGATTGGCAAATAGTATTAATCCCACAATTATAAATGTGCTAATTATTGTTAAATATTTTTCAAACATATAGATATTGCTTCTTAATTTGCTTATTTTAGCTTTTGTAAGCATTTGTGTAAAATTAGGCAACAACAATGATTGAAATGTATTTTCCAAAACTTGGATTATACCAATAAAACTAGTAATGACTGCATATATCCCTAAAAGCTCTGAATCATAATGCATTAGAAAAAAGAATGGTCCTAAGTTATTTGCTAAAGCTAACATAAGACTTGATAGAACAAATACCTTACCTAACTCTCTATATCTCTTAAAAATATTTACTTTAAAACTTGTAAATACATACTGTTTTTTATATAGAAAATATATTAGTTGTAAGATAGGAGTCAACATCATACTGCAAACATATATAAGAAAGTGTTGAAATATAATTATTGCAATTAAGGAAATGATAAATTGTACAATGCTACTAAGCAGAAGAGATATTTCAGTCTTGACAACATTAAGTCTTGCTCTAAAGCTCAGTATATAAATTTGGTTTATAGATGAAAATAAGTTTTTAAGATAAACAAATGAAAAAAGCCATATGATATTTTTTGTGTAAAATATAGTATTCTTGTTTAACTGAAATATAAATATAGATGATACAATTATTGTAGAGATAATAATTAATGTTAATTTTAATATAAGAAAAGTTGAAAATACATCATACTGCTCAACTTTATTACCTTCACCTTTCTCTGCCATCAATTTCATATGTGGAACTTCTAAGCCAAAAGATGCAAAAAAAGTAAAAATTCCCATTAAGGATACTATTGCTTTTAAATCACCAAATTGTTCGGGTAAAAAGGTTTTTACTGAGAAGATATATAACACACCTTCAAAAAATGAAATAAAAAAACGTGTGATTAATATGAGTAGAGTTTTTCTGCCCAACATCTGTATTAAACCATATTGGTTTCTTTTTAGGGCTTTAAAACTTTTTATGTTATTAGTACTTCCGAAATAGGGTTTGCACACCACTTCAAAAGCGTAAGCATCCCCTTTTCTATACCTTGAGCAAAAATTCCGTTTGTATTTGCATTACATTGTAAGGAAAACCTAAGATCTTTTATATGCTTTGGTTATATTTATATATTCTATATTGATATACAGATAATATGAAAGTCTTAATAACTGGAGGTTTGGGGTTTATTGGTTCCCATTTAACACAAAAATTAGTTCAAGAAAATCACAATGTGACAGTTTTGACTAAAACCAAAAATAAAATTAATAATATTAAAACTGTCAAAAATAAAATAAACATAATAGTAAAGGACATAAAAAACATTGGTGAAGAAGTTAGTAATTTTGATGTAATTTTTCATCTTGCAAGTACTACTGACAATTATGCTATAGTGGAAAATGACCTAGAGAGAGATATTGAGACTAATTGTAAAGGGACTCTCTATTTACTTCACGCATGTAAAGAGTATAATCCTAGCGTTAAGATTATTTTTGGGAGTTCATTTTTTGTTATTGGTAATCCAGAGTTGATTCCTGTTAATGAGTCAGCTTCTTGTGATCCCTTATCTCTTTATCCTGCTACAAAACTATGTGCAGAACACATCTGTAAAATTTATTTTAGAGTTTTTGATTTGGATATAGTTATAGCTAGATTTGCAAATGTTTACGGACCAAGAGAAAAAGGGCGTGATAAGAAAAAAGCTGCATTTAATTACATGATTAATCAAGCTGTGAATGATAATGAATTAACTCTTTATGACAAAGGTGATTTTGTAAGGGATTATATTTATGTTGAGGATGTAGTGAGTGCTTTAACAATAATTATGGAGAAAGCAATGGGTGGAGAAATATATCACATTGGTTCAGGTAAAGGTATAAAAATTAAAAATTTGTTTGAAATGACTGTTGATATTGTTGATTCTGGTCAAATAGTAGAAATTCAAACACCCAAATTTCATAAAAATGTTGGGATCAGGGATTTTATATTCGATATTTCAAAAATCAGATCATTAGGTTGGGAGCCAAAATTTAGTATTAGAGAAGGAATAAAAAGGACTGCGGAATATTATAAAAAACAGGTGTGATTAATGAAAGATTTTGAACAACTCAAAAATGATTTTTATAATGGTATCATCAAAGAATATGATTCGTCTCAAGAAAAAGTATCTGGTCGTGATTATTTAAATTATGCTGGAGCTATTTATAATCATAGTGAAATCATATCTATGTTTAATTCTATATTAGACGGTTGGTTTGGTTTGGGTAAACATGCCCTGGATTTTGAAGATAAATTTGCACTATATCACAATTTACGACATGCATTAGTGACTAATTCTGGTTCTTCTGCAAACTTATTAGCTATTTCTTCTATTTGTTCTCCAAAATTAGAACACAGATGTATGAAGGGCGATGAAATAATAACGCCAGCTTCCACCTTTCCTACTACTCTTAATCCAATTTTACAGAATCAATTAAAACCTGTATTCATTGATGTTGAATTAGGAACATATAATATTGATGTTTCTTTGATAAAACAAGCAATATCCAAACAGACTAAAGGTATTTTTATTCCTCATGTACTTGGTAATCCAAATCAAATGGATGTTATAATGGATATTGCACAGGAACATGATTTATTTGTAATTGAAGATTGCTGCGATGCTTTAGGCTCTAGATTTGATGGAAAGAAAGTTGGTTCTTTTGGTGATTTTGGAACCTTTAGTTTCTATGCTGCTCATCATATGACAATGGGTGAGGGTGGAGCAATCGTCACAAATGACACAAAGTTAAGAAATATTGCTATATCCTTTAGAGATTGGGGTAGAGATTGTTTCTGTCGATATAATGAGGAAAATCCAAATGGTGCTTGTAATCAAAGATTCAACTTTAAAGTTAATGGTATTCAAGTGGACCATAGATATTTCTATACCCATATTGGTTATAATTTGAAACCTACAGAAATACAATGTGCAATGGGTGTTGAACAATTAAAAAAAATTGAATTATTTCATAAAATTAGAAAGCGAAATTTCAACATTTTATTCAAGAGACTAGAAAACTACCAAGATCGGCTTATTCTCCCCAAAACCGCTCCCAAATCCGATGTTAGCTGGTTTGCATTTCCAATAACAATTAGAGATAATAATGGTATAAACCGCAATTCAATTATGAAATTTTTAGAGAAGAACAAAATCCAGACAAGAGTTTTATTTACTGGAAATATATTAAAACATCCTGCTTACAAAGAAATTGAATATAAAGTAGCCAGTAATCTTAAAAATTCAGATCTCATAATGCAAAACACCTTTTTTGTTGGAGTATATCCAGGTTTAACCGAAGATAATATGAATTATATCGCCGATAAAATATGTGAATTTATTTCATAATTCGTGTGAATATTCATGCTCAAATATTCTCTTTCTTGATTTTATTATCAGTTATCTTATTATTTCCAAAGATTCTTCAGCTATTCACATTAGCAACACTGATGTCTTTTTTATTATTTCTAGCTGTTTCATTGAAAACGCTAGTCTTTCAGGTGAAGCAGGTATCTAGTTTTCTCCTTTTCTAATAGTACCATTTCCAATAACACTCTTTATGATAATACCACTATAGATTTATATCCTTGTTCTGTTTCAAGTATTCTACTTTCTAATAACACTTTAATCAACAATAATCATGGTATCTATCTTCATTCTGGTTCCAATAATATCCCATCTCACAATAAAGTAACTAATAATAATCGTGGGATTTATCTCATTTCTAGTTCTAATAACACTTTGACTTCTAATATAATTAAAGATAACGCTCATCATGGTCTCTTTGTTGTTTTTCTTGTTTTACTTCTTCTACTTCTTCTTTACCCGAGATTATTAATGATTCTACACTAATGGTTAATACTTACGATATTAATGATATTATCAATACTATGTTGTTTCTTGTGAATGATGAAGATTTACAAAACAATCTAAGTAAGAAAGGTTTACGTAGATCCATTCATTTTACTTGGAAAAAATCTGCTCAAGATGTTTATCAATTATATCAAGAAGTTCTAAAAGAATGATAATTATATCCTTGTAAACCCCTTGATTTTTTATTTTAGTACTTCCGAAATGGTGCTCAACTGCTATACTTTTCATGATCAAATAATCAAAAATGCGATCTAAATGGATAATATCATTAATTTTTTCTTAATTCAGAAGTACTATATTTACACCAAAATATATATACTAGAACATCCTACTTGTGATTTGAGGTTTAAGACTAATGAGTGATAAACTAATTGGAATATTAATGATACTAGGATCTTTAGGCATTTTTGGTGCAGTTATTGCTCTAACTATTGTAATGCCTATAGTAGGTGAATCCATTGAGATCGGTTATTGGGCTATAGCTATTATTGTTTCTCTAGCTATTCTTTTAGTCACGTTATTGACCGCATGGATAGGTTGGACACTATTGACAACCGAAGCTCCTGAAGCTGTTCTTGATGAAACCGCTGAAGAGGATTTAGATACAACAGAAGATGAAGAGGGTTCTGAAGAATAATTCCATTAACTTTTTTTAATTTTTTATTTAAACAGAAATTATGCTAGCAGTTGTTTGAGGTTCAAGTAGAACCTTTTATTGCTGATTTATTTTTGGAGATATCTTAAAACTTCAGTCACTAAACTTGTTTAAATAGAGCCTTTTATTGCTGGTCTATCTAATAAAGTTAAAAGTATGTTGAACTTTAATTACACTCTCTAATCTAATTGTAAATTGAACTACTCAGTGAATGATATATTAATTATCTCATATCCTATTTTCAAGTACTAGCTCATGAACTTCAAATTTCATCTCATTATGTTTTTTCACTCATTACATCCTACTTATACTTAGACGGGGATATTTTTGTCAACTAAGATGAACTCTGAGTTTCAAGTAATAGCTCCCAATGACTAACTATTTAATCTAATAGTTCTCTAATGACTAAATGAATAACAGCCACTACAAACGGACATTTCTTTCTCCTTTTGTCAAGATCAGTTCTTTTCTTGTTTTTCTTTCTATTATCGCTATTTTTCAACTATTTCCTTTACCTTATTCAGGCAATACTGAATATGTCTCTCTTTCAAAACACCAGTTTTTGAATGACTATACTCTGTACGAGGGTGATAAAATTACTCTTGGTCATCTTACCATCAATGAAATCATTTCTCTCAATTCTACCCATTATTACGCTAAAACAACAGATGATCTATTTCTTCTTTGTAATAATTCTCTTTCTATAACTACTGGTGGTCGTTTAACTATTCGTGGTATATCTTATCTTGTTTCACAAGGTCATATTCTAGTTATTGATTATCATTCTTTCCGCCTCTCTCCTTACTATTTCTCTGTTCCTGGTATAGTCTTATTTCTTGTCCTTTTCTTTCTCAACTTCAAGATCAACTGGTTTTCTCTTACTATTTATCCCCGGAGGAAGGTCTAATGCCTGATATCTTTACTCATTTACTTTTAGGCTTATCTCTTGGTATCCTTTGGAAGCAAGAAACTAAGGAAGATTTTTTGTTAATTGTTATTGGTTCTGTTATCATTGACATAGAACGTCCTTTGAGTTTGATCTTTACTCATTTCTTTGATTGGGGTTTTACTCGTGGTTTCCATTCTTTATTCGGTGCTTTTTGTTTATCTTCTCTCTTAGCTTTTTGCTTTGACCTTGATCATCGTTCTTTTTTTGCTAAATTCAAATTACTCTTTATTGGTTGTTTAGTTCATCTCTTTGCTGATATGACTTTTCAGAAATGGCCTGAGGTAGGTATTCATTTCCTTTATCCTTTACGCATTCCTTTTTCTTTCAATCTTCTCTGGTCTGATTTCCTATGGTTTCCTGTTATAGGTCTAAGTTTATTCACTGCTAGTTTATTAGGTAGATACTTCTATGAAAACTATTATCGTAAGAACCACTCATCGTTTAAGGAGATCCTCTGGCTGGATTGATTTACTAAACTAGGCTATTATTATTGAATTCTACCATG
>CAZHRF010000064.1:0-13322 GCA_964534625.1 uncultured archaeon
GACGCAACGATTGGTTGCATAAAATAACCACCCAACTAGCCGAATTGTATGATGTGGTTATCCTCGAAGACTTGAACATGAAAGGTATGCAACAATTTAGTACGGGTGTTAGTAAATCGGTAACGTTAGACTTTCCATGGGGTGAGTTCGTACGGTTGTTGGAATACAAGCTCGAAGAACGGGGAAAGTATTTGGTAAAAGTAGATAGATTTTTTCCTTCCAGTAAACAGTGTTCGACATGTGGATACAAACATAACGACTTACGATTATCAGACCGAGAGTGGAAGTGTCCCGTTTGTGGTACATGCCATGACCGAGACGTTAACGCTTCCCGTAACGTATACTCTGAAGGATGTAGAATCCTTGAAGAGTCTGGTGTATCAATTCTACGTACTGTCGGGACGACAGGAACTCTAGACGACGCTTGTGGAGAAGCGATAAGCCCTCATAGTACTAGTGATAGTACTATTGTTCTTGATTTTGAGGCTACTTCGTTGAACCAAGAAACCATCTGCCTTTAGGCTGTGGTAGTTCATCGTATTCAATCTAAGGTTAATTCTCGTTTGTTCATTTATGTTTCTATGTTTCTTTTGCGTTTATGCTTATCTGAAAACTTTTTTATACATATTGATTCTTTGTTAGTTGAGACATATATGAAACGCGTTTTAATTACTGGTAGTTGTGGCCAGATAGGTCAAGTTTTAACCCCTTTTTTAGCTAAGAGATATGGCAAAGGAAATATTATTGCTACAGATTTGTATAAACCAATTTCGTTATTTAAAGAAAAAGATCTCCACTATCATCGTTGTGATGTTAGAGATCAATCAAGATTACTTCAGCTATGTGCTGATTATGATATTGATATCCTTATACATAACGCTTCACTCCTATCAGCTACTGGTGAAAAAAATCCTCAATTGGCTCATGAAGTAAATTTTGAGGGGTTCTATAACGCATTAGAAACCACGAGAAAGCTTCAATTAGACCAACTCTTTTCACCAAGTTCAATAGCTGCATTTGGACCTTCTACTCCCAAAACTAATACACCAAATGATGTAATTATGCGTCCTACTACTATTTATGGTGTAAGCAAGGTTTATGTTGAACTGCTGGGTGAATACTATCATAAGAAATATGATATTGACTTTCGTTCTTTAAGATATCCGGGTATAATATCACCTGAAGAACCTGGTGGGGGAACAACAGATTGGGCCATATGGGTATTCTGGGAAGCACTAAGGAATAAGCAGTATACCTGTTTCTTAGAAAAAGATACTAGTTTGCCTATGATGTATATGCCTGATTGTATTAAATCCACCATAGAATTAATAGAAACGGACAATGCTAAACTAAAGCATCGTTCGTTTAATGTGACTGCATTTAGTTTAGCTCCTAAAGATGTAGTGGAACCAATAAAAGAACATATACCCGAATTCAAGATGGTATATGAACCAGATTATCGCCAAGAAATAGCTGAATCATGGCCAGAATCAATAGATGATAGTTCAGCACGTGAAGAATGGGGATGGGAAGCTGATTACGATATACCAAAGATGACTAAAGACATGTTAGAAAAAATTTCTACTATGCTTTAAAATGGAAAGTAGTAGTTAATGGACCTATCCTCTTGTTTTCAATTTTTTTTACTAATCCCAAAAAAGAAAAGTCTTTAATTGAGTTATCAATTTTTCTTTTGGTGTCACAAGAATGAAAATAGGTTTAACATATGATGATGTATTATTAGTTCCTAAAAAATCTCCTGTTAGATCTCGTAGAGAAGTGGATACTTCTACTAGATTATCAAGAAATATCAAATTAAACATTCCCATAGTATCTTCAAATATGGATACTGTCACTGAACATGCTATGGCTATTACTATGGCTCAACAAGGAGGAATAGGAATCATTCATCGATTTATGCCAATTGAAGCACAAGTCAAAGAAGTTAATAAAGTTAAAAGATCAGAAATGATTCGTATTGATACGCCTTACTGTGTTAAACCATGGCAAACATTAAGAGATGCTCAATCTTTTATGGACGAAAAAGATGTTTCAGGTTTGCTTGTCGTTGATAGTGATAACAAGCTTAAAGGCATTTTAACCTCTAGAGATATGCGTTTCGAAGATAAAAAAGATGTACCTGTTAAGGATTTAATGACTACTGATCTTATTACTGCTTCACCTGATATTCACATGGAAGAAGCAAAAACTATTTTGAAAGAAAATCGTATAGAAAAATTACCGCTTATTGATGAGAGTGGGTATCTCCAAGGGCTAATTACAGCAAAAGATATCATGTTAGCTAAAAGTTTACCTAATGCTTCAAAAGATGCTAAAGGGCGACTTATTGTGGGTGCAGCTATTGGCGTAGCTGGTGATTATCTTAAACGCACAGAAGCATTGATTAATGCTAATGTAGATGTACTAGTTTTAGATATAGCACATGGTCACTCAGATATTGCCATTAATGCGATGAAAGAAATACGAAAAAACTTTGGGGATGTAGAATTAATAGTTGGAAATGTAGCTACAGCTGAAGGAACTAAAGAGCTTATTGAAGCAGGGGCAGATGGCATCAAGGTGGGTGTAGGACCTGGAAGTATTTGTTTTGAAAAAGATGCACTTGTAATTATGGGCGATTATTCAGTTAAAGAAATAAAAGATGTTCGAATAGGAGACCAAGTAATTACTCACAAAAATAGAAAAAGGATCGTAACGAAAAAATACAAGCGTAAATACACAGGTAAAATACTGGAAATAAATGTAAAAGGTTCACCTGGTAAAATAAAGACAACTCCAGAACATCCCTTCTTTGCTATAACTCTAGATTCTGATGAAGAAAAAATAAAGAAATATGGATCAAAATATTATTTTGAGAAACAAAAATATAACAAAGGATTGAAATGGACGAAAGCTTCCCGTCTAAAAAAAGGAGATATTCTTGTTATCCCTAGAACAACTGTAAGAAAGGTAAAGGATAAGAAATTTGATTTAACAGACTATTTAGATTGCCAGTTTGACGATTCAAAAGTATGGTCTACCAAAGTTGGTTTCAATCCTAATGATCAGAGCTATGAAGATTTAGCAAGTAAATTCTCTACAACAAAAAGAATAATAGGTAATATTGTCCAAGGTGGTAAATCCGTTGATATGGAGTTAAACCATGTAGTTAATTCCTATCTGGATGATGTTCAATATCAGCGAGAAATTGAACCATTATCACTAAATCGACACATAGAACTTGATAAGGATTTAATGAAGCTCTTTGGGTATTTTATTGCAGAAGGTTATGTGTGTGGAGCTAAGAACAATAGAAGTTTACGTTTTGCCTTTTCCAGAGATGAAATAGAGTATCAACAAGAAGTAATGCAATTGGTTAAGAAGATATTTGGCTACGAAAATTCGAAGATTAGGCATCATAAAACGAGAAATGCAACTGTCGTTAATGTTTACTCACATTACATAGCTTCATTTTTTGAACGTTTATTCCCATTAGGAGCTAAAAACAAAAAACTTCCAGAATTCTTACTCGAACAAGATACTGATAAAATAGTTAGTTTCATTAGAGGAGCAATTAACGGAGATGGGAGCATTAAAGGCAAAAAAAGAGTGACATATAAGACAGTGTCAAAAGATTTAGCATTTCAGTTTAGTGAATTATTAACTAGAGTAGGCTTCTTACCAACAATTTCTAAAGAAAAACCAAAAAACAAAAAATGGAGCAGTATATATAGAATAAATATTTCAGGTTCACAATATATTAGATTTATGAATATGGTTTATCCTGAGGTAGAAATAAGTGAATCAAAATCTGCACAACAAATATGGGCTGATGAATCGTATATTTATTTATCAATAATGAGTGTTACGTCAAAGCATAAGGAAACTGTTGTTTATAATCTAGAAGTTGATGAGGACAATACATATTTGGTCAATAGAATTGCTGTTCATAATTGCATAACCAGACTTGTTGCGGGTGCTGGTGTTCCTCAGCTTACTGCTGTAATGGATTCTCGTGAAGTAGCCAAAGATTATGCTATCCCTCTTATCGCTGATGGTGGTATAAGAAGATCTGGCGATATAGCTAAGGCAATAGCTGCTGGGGCTGATACTGTCATGATCGGTAATTTACTAGCTGGAACAGAAGAAAGCCCAGGTACAGCTATATTGCGTAGGGGTAGTAGATATAAAATCATACGAGGTATGGCGTCTTTAGGTGCTACTTTAGGAAGAGAGGCTAAAGAAAAGAAAGGCTCATTTGATGATTTAGATCTTGATTCAGTTGTACCAGAAGGCGTTGAAGCTATGGTACCATATAGAGGAAGTGCTGTAGATATGCTTGTTCAATTAGTAGGTGGATTAAGAAGTGGTATAAGTTACTGTGGAGCCTCTTCAATCAAAGAAATGCAAAAGAACGCTGAATTTATCCGTATTACCCAAGCAGGAAAAAAAGAGTCACAAAGTCATGATGTGGAACTAGTTTAAAAAATCCACAACATAAAGAGGTTGAAAAAATGCAAAAGAAAACCCTCGTTGGTGTAGTATTATTTAAGAATGGACAAAAAGAGCATGATATTAAATTACTAATAACCAAAGATAAAAATGTTGATTTTTTGCCTGATTTTTACGGATCATTTGTTACAGAGGTAGAAGAGCGAGATAGAGCAGTATATAAGATATTAATTCAAGGACAGGGGGAAATTGTTCCTAATATGCTTGAACGTATTACTGCCTTTAGATTACTTTATGAAAGAGGGTTTTTTAAGAAAAAGAAAGTAAATCTAGGTAGAAATGAAAAATTTATGACGGGAATAAAAAAGATAGACCCTATATATCTTAATCTGATCCTCCAATCATTTTTTTTATGTAGAAAACAAATAACAATCTACCAAGAATATGAATATTTAATTAATTATTTTATTCTAATACAGTCTCCACCATATAAATTGGGTTTTTTAAATTATTTTTTGAAGAATAATAAATTAATAAAGTCCCAAAAATTGTTGAAAAAATACTATAAAATGGAGTTTTTAGTTGAACCTTTTATTATTGAGCTTCTCAAATTTAAAAGAGAAAATGGGGTGAGTTTTTTAGAAGCTGTAAGAGCAAAAAAGATGGCTTTTACAACAAATCCAGTTGAACAATATGAAATACTACCACATATATATCGTTTTAGCGTGGTATTTCCTGCCTTTCCAAATTTACATTCAACAAACTGTTATGTAATAGGTAATAATAAAAAATACATTATTGACCCTGGAGCAGCAAATGAAAAATATCTGACCTATTTACTCAAGTATCTTGATAGACACAAAAAACAGCTAGAAGGGATATTGATTTCCCATGAACATAGCGAACATAGCAATTATGCCCAATTTCTTAAAAAAAGATATAACCTACCTATTTTTGCGTCTAAACAAGCTATAAAAACCTTAGAGCCAGATATAACAGTAAATGGGTACTTAAAAGATCAACAAATAATTAATTTGGGATACTATACGCATCTGGACGATAAAAAATGGTCTTTAAAAATCATTGAGATCAAAGGACATACTAATGGTTCCATCGGTTTTTATGATAATAGAGGAATCATGTTTACTGGGGATGCAGTGCTAAGGGAGTTAAAAGGCGTAGTAGATCCATATAGAGGAGACTTAGATGAGTATGAAAAGTCATTAAAGAAAATTCATCTATATAAACCAAAGTTTATACTCCCAGGTCATGGCGATGTGATAACTAAAATATCAAGAGAGATACGAGAGGATAGGAAGTGCATAAAAAAGAGAAAGAAATTAATTATTAAATGCATAAAAGAGGGAAATTCACATCCTACAGAAATCGATCAACAACTTAAACCACATTTAGATGGTAAATATAAACGATTAACTAGACTTATCCGTCATGTGTATCTACAAAACTTGGTTGAAAATAAAGAGGTACATAGACGCGGAGAAAATTATTATTTGAAGTAAAACTATGACTATGAAAAAAAATGTATAATTGTTAAGTGATAATTCAAAATATTATTGTCCCTAATCTTGTACGCAGTTTTTATGATATAACTTATCGGTTAAAAGTATATTTTTAACATAAAAATTTATCAATATGTATCCTACAAGTTGAATTATGCCTTTATCTATAGGTCATGATTGTAATATTAACATGTGTAGTCAAGAATGTGTGAATATATGCCCTCAAAATAAACGAGAAAAAGAAGCAATCAGAATAAATAAAGATACACAACTAGCTGAAATTAACAAAAAGCATTGTATTGAATGCTATAGGTGTATATCTGTTTGTCCATTACAAGTAATAACCGTGAACGATGGTCATGTTTCAAAGGCTCACCGTAGAAAAAAACAAGTAGATCAAAAACAAAAAAATATTATCTTCCAAATTGATGAAGATTCATATACTCAAATGAGTGAAAGAAATACTGTTTTTGCTAGAGTTGGCTGGGATGAGGATTTTGAGGGCTATCATAAAGGTATATTTGAGAATGCTCATAAAAAAATCCAACAAGGAATAGATGGTTATTCTGATATAGAACTAGCAGCTGTAAAAGCATCTTGGAAGATAGAAAACATAATCACCTATATGGAAAGGCAGCAAAGACAAAAGAAGGAGAAAGAAGAGAATATTGAAAAAGCGAAAGATGGACACAAAAATCTTTCTTCAAAACCAACAGAAAACATCCATAATGAACCATCGAATAATAAGCAAAAAAGATATTCTATTGAAGATCCAGCTAAAATGACTTGGTGGTTGAAAAAAATTGCCAAGTTTTATGGATGTGATCTTATTGGTATAACTCCTTTAGATACAAAATGGTTATATTCTGAAGATAGAACGGGAGAACCATATGACTTTCCTGAAGAATTAACCTCTGCTATTGTTATTGCTGTTCAAATGGATATAGATGCCATTAATACTACTCCAAAAATGCCTTCAGCGATTGCTACAGGACTTGGATATTCCAAAATGGCTTTTCTTAGAACACTAATCGCTGACTTTATTGAAAATCTCGGATATCAAGCTATACCAGCTGGAAACCAAGGAGGCCTATCGGTCCCTTTATCAGTATTAGCTGGATTGGGTGGATATGGAAGAATGGGGCTGTTAATAACTCGAGAATATGGTCCAAGAATACGAATAGCAAAAATATTGACAGATATGCCCTTAAAACCTGATGAACCCGATTATAAGTTTATTAAAGCAGTAAAAAGATTTTGTATGACTTGTAAAACTTGTGCAGAAAGATGCCCGAGTAACTCAATCCCATTACATGACGAGCCTAACGGAAAAATTTATAGCATAAGCAATAATCCTGGAGTGAAAGATAAATTTTACGTAAATGTTGACACTTGTTATATGTTTTGGCATGAAAATGGTGTGGAGTGCTCGCGTTGCATAGCTGATTGTGAATATAATCATGAGTTTACTTTACCGCATAAAATTGTTAACTGGTTGATAATGAATGTACCATTTTTGAATAGAATTTGGCCACGAATAGGTAAATTGTTGGGGTATGGTGGTAACAAATCAGCTAAAAAGTTTTGGGAAAAATATCAATAGATGAAAAAAGGGAGATAAAATTAAGAAAACAGAAAACAGTAGTCTTCTAATTAATCACTACTCATTTTTTTTGCTTTTTGTTTTTAATCAATATACTCGCCCCCTCTATAATGAAGAAGGGCACATAGATATATGAAAAGAAAACAATCAATCTAGTGCTAAATTGATCACCTGAAGCATAAATGTCGGTAATAACCTCGCCTAATTTTATCAAAGGATATAAAGCTGTATAACCCCCATTTGTTTTATGTTCGATATCGTATCCTGACCCACCAGCTTCATAGAGGTAAGAAGCATTTCTTGATTTTAATTGTTCAAAAATGGCTTCTTCAGTAAATTCTTCTGTTTTCAATAGAGTCCAACTATAAACTGTTTCTGGATAGTGCATGTCAGTACCTGTGATCATGCCGAGATCATTATCTTTGCAAAAATCAACAGAGACTTGATCATATTCATCTTCATTAATTACTTCAATATAATCAATCCCCCAGTCCAATAATATTTCACGGGAGGGCTGGTTTCTACAAAATCGTTCAGACCAAGGATAATGATTAAGCACCACTACACCCCCTAAAGCGTGTGTATCATTTATTATTTGCTTGATTTCATTGTCTGTAGGTGTATATGTATAAGAACTAGTGGGAAATAACCCACCTGAAGGTAAAAAGACATCAATGTCTTCAGCAGTTAAATTTGGTGGAAAGATTAAATTTAGATGAACACGATCGGTTGTCCATTCAACTCCAGGTAAAACTTTTATCTTGTCGTCAAATTCAGTTCTTGCTATTTCGCGTATCTTATCTATCCCTTGCAAGGTATTATGATCCGTTAAAACCATGGCATTGAATCCCATGGCGATATGCCATTGAATATTTTGCTTAGGAGAGAGATAGCCATCACTATAATACGTATGAGAATGATGATCTAATACAATATTATATTCTGAAATATTGTAATTTGGTGTGTAAGCATAGTCATCCCATTCATTATCTGCATAAACAAACTCTGATGGAGCGAGATATGCAAACCTGATAGCTACAAATAAAAAGAACCATACCACAATATTGAAGACGAGAAAATGAATAAGAAACTGCTTTAGGTGGTTGTTCATAAACATGCTGGACTAAATTCTTTTATAAATATGCTGTTCTTCTTATTTATTTTTATTGATAAAATAAACTTTGTTGGTAAAATCAGATAAGTTTCGGCCACGTTTTGACTCATAAATTCGAACACTTCAATGATCAAATTTACTCATTGAGAGTCTAAGGGGAGTAAGGTGTATATGTCCCCCTTGACACTCGAAGATAGTTTTGAAGATGAGAGTGAATAGTGATCGAAAAGATAAAAAAAGCAAAACATGCACATGATACATTAAATGGGAAAAAGAGGAAAGATAAGAAAAAATGAGCGGTATTGAAGAACATAAATTTATTAGTACTTCTGAATTAAGTAAAAATTAGCGTTTTTATCCATCTAGACTGCATTTTTGCTTATGTGATCACAAAAAAAACACAGCATTTGAATACTATTTCGGAAGTACTGAAAAGAAAAAAAAATATTTATGACTTATTTCCAAGCCATTTCAAATCTGTGTACGTCGCCCACAGTCTCTGCTTTCATAGATTTAAGATTATTTCCAAACATTCGAATTATACCTGTAAGATATCCTTCGATTAATGAGCTTGGTTGTATTTTTCCAGCTTCAATAATTGCATGTCCTTCTTCATATTCTATTGTGCGTGGGGGGTCTCTAGGCGGTGTGTCTTTTACGAATGCACCAAAGAATTTACCATAATCCTTTAGTATTGAATCTGCTGAAGAATAACCTTGAGCTTGAAATGATTCCTTTGACTTTGTAACAATCTTTGTACCGACGCTTTTTGTAACTATATCACCCAATCGATTTGAAATTGCAGTAACTATTTCACAATATTCATCCCAAGAGTACCATTTATTACCATCCATCTGATCTACTTTTTCTTTATATTCAGGAAAAATGACTTCAGCTGACAACAATGAATTCACGACAAATTTAAAAAATTGTCCGTATAATTTACCTGGCAATTTATTCACCGAATATAATTATACATTTAAATTTATAAATATTGTTTTGGTGTCAACTAAACGAAAAAGTATAACCCAGACGTGTATTTGAAGTGTTCATGACCGCCCATTTGTTAATTATCTTCAATATACCAACTATCATTCGCATCACAAATAATACTCATTGGATATAAACAATTATTCTTTAAAAACTGATTACACTTAAGATAATCTTTATATTATAACATTTATAGATACTAATGTAACAATTCCATAAAAGGTTTTCAGATGGTAAATAAAGGCAAATTTGACATTGAAATAGAGAGTGATAAAGGGAAAGAAGATATTTTATCATTTATTAATAATCATAATTTTAATTTTAAATTAGAAGATGAAGAGAGAATAATCGAAAGATTACGATTTATTGCACGTAAAAACAATTTTAAGAATTTTGAGGAGCTTCTTAGTCTCTTTAAGAAGGACAAGGGTGTAGTTGATGATACGTTAGAATTTCTGAATAAAGGGGTTATATATAATCAAAAAACTGGTGATTTTTCGCCTTTAATCAAAAGAAAAAAGTCAATTCAAGATTATGTTGATGATAAAAGAGAACCCAAAAAAAAGAAAAAGAAAAAACGAAGAAGAAGGATTATTAATTCCCCCCAACAATCAGTTATTTTTAACAATCCTACTGATACAGAGAATATTAATCGAATTCTTCGTATAATGGAAAAACACAACATCAATCATGAAGTGTATAAAACAAGTTATCTAATGAGAAGATTACATCACAGAATGAGAAGACTAAATATTGATCGTTACTATGATTATGCTAGATATCTTGAAACTGATTTAAATGAGTCTAGTCATTTACACAAAAGCCTTTCTATAAATGTTACCCGTTTTTTTCGTAATAAAGATATGTACGAGATTCTTCGCGACTCTGTTCTCTCTGAAGTTTTCGAATTCAAAGGTTCCATTAAAATATGGAGTGCAGGGTGTGCTGTGGGGTGTGAACCCTATTCGGTTGCCATGCTAATAGATCGGCATTTTAATGAAAAAGATAAAAGAAGAGTGAGTATTACTGCTTCAGATATAAGTTATGAGTTTATAGACAAAGCGAGAGAAGGACTATTTGGAAAAGATTTACTTAAAGAAACAGATAAACTATATCTTTTGAAGTATTTTCAGCTTAGAGGTGAAAAATATCGCATATCTCCCACTCTGAGTAGATACATCCACTTTAGAACACATGATTTACAAGTTAAGCCACCAATTATTAATTTGAATCTTATTCTGTGTAGGAATGTACTTATCTACTTTTCGAAAGAACAAAGCAAAGAATTATTCGTAAATCTCGCTAATGTGTTAAAACCAGGTGGTTTTCTTATCCTCGGTAAATCAGAAATTATGCGTGGGGCTGTTCGAGACGAGTTTGAAGTTTACGATGCAAACACTAGAATATATCGAAAAATTGTATGAAATTACGTAAGAGTGATTTAAATGGAAACTAAAAAAGAAATAAAAGTGTTTATTATTGATGATTCAGCCCTTTTTAGGCAATATTTAACTGAAGTAATTGAAAAACATGGACAACAAATACGCGTAGTAGGATCCGCACCTAATGGAAAAGTAGCTCTTAACAAATTAAGCATAGAAAAATATGAATCAGATTTAGTTATTGTCGACATGGTTATGCCTGAAATGAACGGTGTGGAAGTAATAAATGAAATCATGAAAAATGATCCTTTACCTATTATTGCTATTTCAGCTTTTAAAAGTAAAGAAGAAGTAAACAAAGCATTTAACCAAATGGGCTTGGAATTATTTGAATCTGGTGCAGTAGAATTTTTGGAAAAACCTCTTAGTAGTAAAAAAAAGGATAAAACACGCTTTGAATCTCATCTAATAAAAACCATCATAGCTCACTCAAATATCAATCTGATAAGTTCTTTTACAAAATATAGAAAACCGTTACCTGAGGAAGAAAGAAAATCTACAGTTCAAACTATAGAATTAGACTGTACCCGAGTAGCTCCCGATAACCAACGGTTAATTGTTATTGGTGCATCAACAGGTGGTCCTAAAGCTATTTCATTTTTACTTTCACAATTGGGTGCCAAACATCCCCCCATTATTATCATACAACATATGCCTGAAGCAATGATGAAAACTTGGTCACGAAACCTAAAAAACAGGTATAAATCACTAAATATTCAATTAGCTAAAACGAATAATGGATTACGACCAAATCACATTTATGTTGTTCCTGGTGGGGTGCATTGTGATGTTGTTGAGGGCAATCGTCTTAAATTGTGGGCTGGTGAAAAAATAAATTATGTTGCTCCTTCAATTGATGTTACACTGAAATCAGCAGCAAGAATATATGGTTCTAATATACTGGCTTTAGTTTTAACCGGTATGGGACATGATGGAATGGACGGATGTCGAGCTGTAAAAGCTAATGGTGGAGTTGTTTTTACTGAAGATGAAACGACGAGTGTGATCCACTCAATGCCTCAAGCTATTATTGAAAATAATTTGGCAGATAAAATTGTTCCATTGCATAAGATACCTGCGGTTCTCAGAATAAATAAATGGACAACTTAATACCGCTGGTTGGTTGAATAAAAAGAAGATTGAATAAATTGCATTTTTTGTCAGGATAGTAACTTATGAATATTTGTTAATAATTCATTTTTTGAAAAAGGTTTTTGGAGAAATGCATCAATGTCTTGGGAAACTTCATTCATATACCCACTAATTACTATGATTGGTATTTTCTTATGATATGGCTTATTTTTTATTGATTCGATTAATTCTTTTCCATCCATTATAGGCATCATTATATCAGTAATTATAAGTGAAAAATCAAAATCATGTTCCAATAAAGAAAGTGCTTCCTGACCGTTTTTTGCGTCTATAACCTCATACCCATCGTTTTCAAGCATGGTTTTAATTAATAAACGGATATCATCATTATCGTCAACAAGTAGAATTTTTTGATACTCTTTTTTCTTTTGTGTGTTAACACCAATTTTTTCCGTATTTCTAAATTTTATTGAAGAAGAATAAGTTGGTAAATATATATTGGCGCAGGTACCTTCATTAACCTCACTTTCGACATGAATATATCCTTTGTTTTGTCTGACAATACCATATGCTTGAGCTAATCCTAATCCATAATGATTAGCTTTTGTTGTAAAAAAAGGCTCAAAAATATATTCTAGTACATTATCATCCATTCCTATACCTTCATCACTTATTTGTATATGTATATAGAAACCATGTTCAATATCAACTATTTCATGATCTTTAACGTTTTTATAGTTAACCAGATCAATAGTGACATAAATGGTTGACGCTTTTTCTAGAGCCTCAGAGGCATTTCTTATAAGACTAAACATTAATTCATGTAATTGAGAGGAATCAATTAATAAAAAAGCTAAAGGTATTTTAGAACGTACTTGGATTTTTTCGATCATAGGGAATTTTAATAATGGAATAAAATCATCCAAAAAAGTATTAATCTCAATTACTTCAGTTTTATAAAAACTCTTTTGACTGAAATTCAGAATTTTTTGAATAAGTTCATGACCTTTATTTGTATTTCTTAAAATCATTGATAACAAATGACTATTTTCAGAACAACAGTCACTTTTTTTAATGATTTCAGTCGCACCAGATATAACTGAAAAAAT
>CAZHRF010000065.1:0-11900 GCA_964534625.1 uncultured archaeon
ATAAATCAATTGCTTTTTCTATTTCCAATTTGCTTAATAATATGTGTATGTTCTATACCACTTAATTATATCTATATTTTTCAGAGGGGAATTTGAGTGTTTTTACTTCATCTATATATTCTTGAATTGCTTTTTTTATAACTTCCTCTACATTTGTATAGCTCTTAACAAATTTAGGCTTAAAATTTGGAGTTAAACCTATAAGATCATCGATCACAAGAACTTGACCATCACAATATTCACCCGCACCAATGCCTATAGTAGGAATTGCAACATTTTCTGTAATTTTTTTTGCTAATTGCCAAGGAATAGATTCAAGGACAATAGAAAAAACTCCTGCTTCTTCTAACATTAATGCTTGGTTGTAAATTCTTTCTGCATTATCTTTATCCTTGCCTTGTACTTTGAAGCCTCCAAATTGATTAAAATACGTTGGAGTAAGCCCAATATGCCCCATTACAGGAATACCTATTGCTATGAGTTTTTTTATTTCATCAATACGTTCATTTCCTCCTTCCAATTTAATCGCTTGACAACCTGATTCTTTTATTAATCGTCCAGCATTTTCAACGGTTTTTGAAGGGTTAATGCCATAAGAAAGGAAGGGCATATCACCAATAACTAATGTATTATTTGTACCACGAGTAACTGCACTCGTTAGCCTAATAGTATCATCTAAAGTGACTTTAAGTGTATCTTTAAAACCTAAAACAGTCATGCCTAAACTATCACCAACTAGTATAGCATCAATACCAACATCATCGAGGATCTTAGCTATGGGAAAAGTATAAGCAGTAAGCATGGTGATTTTTTCACCATCAAGCTTCATTTTGTGAAAATCTTTAACAGTTACCCTTTTTGACATTATCTTATCATCTACAAATTCTGTTCTAAGTTATTTAATCTTGAGGTATCTTCTAATTTTCTTTCAGCAAGTTCAACTAACCTTTTGGATAAGAATTTGAGCGTGTTTTGTAATGATGCGTAATTATCGAACTTTCCTAGTATCTCTTCAAGATCCTTTCTCTTTTTCTTTTTTAATTCAGTAGCTAATTTTATCATTTCAGGTACAGCACGGATTACATTATTAACTATAGTTACATTTGACCAGATGGATGTTCTAGACAAAGGATTGAGGTCTATTGTAATGACTTTTTTCCCTAGTTTTCTTAAAGCCATTGTACGATCTCCATCTTCAAGCGGTACAAGCACCACATCTGCAGAGTAGATCCCTCTCTCATCTACAATCCGTCTTAAATGTGAAATTTCGCTAATTTCTTTTTGGTATTCTTTATCATACCCAAGAATCTTTTGTGCTCCATTATTTGTAAGTATTTGCCTAATGGCTTCCATCCTTTCAGGTCGTCTGTAAAAAAGATTAACTTCTAGAGGCGCACGAACTAATTCTGACAATTCAATAATTTCTTTAGGACATAAAGCAGCAACATTACCGTTTACACTTATAATTGGGTGCTTTGCTGTCAACATCATTGTTATTGCAGCTTTTTCTTGTTCTAACGCTATATCTGGGGTTTTTTCTCCCAACAAATAGTCCATCGCTTCTCCGCGACCATGTGCTATTAATCCTGCTTCAGCTACTATATTTCTGTGCATTCCGTCTATGACTTTTTCACGAATACGTAAAGATTCAGCTCGGGGATGATCATCTGGAACTGGCATAATATCCAACCAAGATATGGAGGTGTAACTAATAAAATTTTTCTACTGGTTAGTACTTCCGAAATAGTGCTCTACTGCTATAATTTCGATAATCAAATAGGCAAAGATGAGTTCTAAACGAATAAAGTCTTTAATCTTTACGTTAATTCGGAAGTTCTACTGATATTCCTTGTCTTGCATGAACAAACTAACAAAATTTATTAATAATAGCTAAATTCTCTATTTGCAATGAAAGAACGAACAAGGAAAACCTTGAGTAGGATTAATCATATTGCAGGATATATCCTCTACATTTTCATGTTAATTTACGGAATTATGTCTTTAACATCAATTATCATTAATGCAACAATTTTAGGTGTGGGTGGTGTAATACTAAATATATTGGCACTCTTTTTTGAAATTGTTGGACCTGTTTATGCTATATACTTCATGGTACAGCTACTGGATGGGTCGTTAAAAGTAGGAAAGATAGCGTACGATAAGGATAAAGTAACCAATGACACATTTGTGAGTGTTATTGTACCTATTCACAACGTTGACAAAGACATCCTTGGTGATACTTTGGAAGGTCTAAGCAATCAAACCTATCCAAAAGAATTGTATGAAGTCTGGGTTGGGGATGACACACCTGATCCGGAGTTAAGAAAAGCATACAAAGAAGTTTGTGATAAGTACGGTTTTATTTATTATTATGAACCAAACGATCGGTTTAAAGCTCATATGATTAATCTTATTTTGCCTAAGACCAAAGGTGATATGATCTGTTTTTTTGATGTAGACCATATACCTGTTAAGGATGCATTGTTTAAATTTGTTGCAATATTAGAACAACATCAACAGTTTTCCTTTGTTCAAGGGAAGTTCTCTTTCAGAAATGCAAATAATGCTCTAAGAGTATGGGAGGCCATGTCTATGGCTCAAATGTTTGCCTCTCAAAATGGTCGTAGAAAAAGCAAAACAGTGATGTTTCAAGGTTCCTCTGCATGCTTTAAACGGGATGCTGTTTTGGAATTACCGGAAGGCGTAAAAACTGAAGACTTCACGCATACTGTTAAATTGTTAAGTGAAGGAAAAATAGGCTATTTCTTAGATGAAAAAGTATCTATCTCTTTGGTTCCTGAAACAATTGGTCACCAGATGAGCCAATTATACCGTTGGATGTGCGGTCAAACGGGAGCTGTTTTTCAACACAAAAAAGAGCTATTTAATAGCAAAATGACAATGAAACAAGCAATAGATATAATTTTTAGTAGCACTATTGTTTTAGTAGCAACATCTTTTTACTTCTTAGGGATTATTTATGCTATAATATATGCATTGAAAATACCCTTGTTTAGAGCATTAGGTATTAATGAATTGGCGTTAATTTTTATGCCAGTCCTAACATTTGTGGTCTATATAATTACATTGACAGCTACAACGATTTATACTAATAAATCGAAAACATTTCCATTAAAACTATGGCATATACCTTTCTTCTTGACCTTTGGAAGTTTAACAGCACCATTCTTGCTTGTACCAGTAATGGCGGGAGTATTAGGACAGAACAAATTAGAACCAGGGAAAGAAGGATCATGGAATAAAAAACTGCCTCTTAAACGTTGGGGGGCATTCTACAGCTTAGTTGGAATACTGTTTACAGGATTAACAGCAATAAGTTTGTTAGATTTCTTTGGCATAATTCACTGGATGGGGGTCAATTATTACTTCATTTTGTTTGGAGTGATAGGTTTGACACTAGTCTGGGTTTATCCCTTTGTTATAAGTAGTGAGTTATTTTTCAAGCCAACGAATTATGAAGATACAAAAGTTTATCATTAAATAATGATGTATGAGTTAGCAAAGAGAGAACTGAATATTCACTAACTAATCACTTTACTAGAGATAAGACTATGCAAAAAAATACTAATAATAATCTCAAAGTTAAAAAGAATACAACCAGTATGGTGGCATTATTCATCGCGGGATTATGTTTTGGTACAATCCCTATTTTTTCTGCATTTCTGAGAGATTATGGTGCTTCTAGTTTAGAACAAACAGTAAACCGCTTATTAATAGGAGCAATTTTTTCAATAAATGTTCTACTTTTCAGCCTAATCAATAAGAAAGAGCAGATGAAATTGAGTTTAGGTAAGAAAACCCAAACAACTTATGCTTTACAAGGATTAATTATGCCTTTGATGATCATTGTTTATTTAAGTTCTGTATCAGTAGGAACACCGGTAGGAGAAGCAGCTTTACTTGTACAAATTCATCCATTCGTTACACTATTTCTAGGCTGGCTAATTTTAAAAGAAGAAATATCCAAAATGAAGATAGGTTCATTATTTATGGCTTTTTTTGGAATCTTTTTACTCACGAAACCTTGGGAACTTAAAGTGCTTTCATCTTTATTGGGTGATCTTTTTGCTTTATTAAATGGGGTATTTTACGCGTTGTATATTTTAGCTGGCACATATAGTGCAAAATATAGAAAAAACATTTCTTCTTTTATATCAATTAATTGGGTCATCATTTGGGCTATACTATTTGGTATTCCTTTAGTTTTAATAACCTCACTACTACCCTTCCCAGAGACTGTAGTTCGCCTTTCATTTTTATCAATGATATCTCCTCATATCTTCATTTTTAGTTTATTATTAACAATGGTAGGTAGTTTTTTACCCTATAGCCTTATTATGCTTTCCTCTCCTCATGTTGAATCCTCTAAAGCATCAATAATTCTTTTAGTTGAGCCTATTGGTGCTATCATTTTTGGTTCACTTTTTTTACAAGAACACATAAGTATATGGTATTTACTTGGTGGAACAATGATTTTATTCGCGGTTCTTCTCTTGGTATTTGAAACTCGGAGAAAAAAAATGAAAAATATATAAACGAGTACAAACCAAGAGAAAAAGAAGTATCTATTTGCTCTTGATGAAAATATTTTTATTTCCTTATAACAAGATAATGTGCGTACTTAACATAAAACATTGAGTATAGTATTGAGATGAAATTTACTTATGGATTCAAAATTTAATCTTCCAATTATTATTTTAGCTGCTGGAGAATCAAAACGGATGCAGTCCCTTGGTTATAAAGCTCTTTTAGAATTTAAAGGTGAGCCTTTCTTGCACCATCAGATCCGCTGCTTAGAGGATATAGGTTTTAAGAATGAAGAAATATTGGTTGTCTTAAGTAACAAAAATAAAGAAAAACATATCCAAGCAATTCCTTATCTCTTTTATTGTATAAACGAAAAGCCAAAAAGGGGAGCTTTTTCTTCCATACAATGTGGTTTAAAGAAGATCATGTCAATCAATGAGTATTTAGATGGTGTTTTTATTTTGCCTGTTGATACTCCTTGCCCAAAAAGAGAAGTATGGCAACAATTAGCAACAAATTTGTTTCAGAGTTTATCAGATGGTATGGTATCAATTCCAGAATATTTAGGAAAAAAAGGGCATCCTGTTCTACTTCAAAAAGAATTTATTACTTATCTTCTAAGTCTCCCATCTAATAAAAGACTGGATTATGAGATCCATAATCAAAAAAAAGTTATAAGTAAAGTAGATGATGAAAAAGTAACTCTTAATATTAATACACCCCAACAATGGAAGACATTTAAGGAGAAATATGCTTATGAATAATACATGTAATGTCACGTTTACACTTAATGGTGAAAGATTAACCGTAGATTATGAGAAAGGAATGAGTGTCTTAGACATATTACGGGAGCAGTGTAATATAAAAAGTTGTAAAGATGGGTGCTCAGGTCAAGGATTTTGTGGTGCATGTAGCGTTTTAATAGATGGTAAAGCACGTATAACTTGTACAAGAGACCCTGAAACAGTTCAAAATAAAAACATACTTACTATTGAAGGATTTCCAGAAGAAGAAAAAGAATTATTATCATCTGCTTTAGTTAAAGAGGGGGCAATACAATGTGGGTTTTGCACTCCAGGTATTATGATCAGATTCAAGAGTTACTTGGATAATAATAAACTTCCAACCTCCAGAGAAGAAAAAGCAAAAGCTATATCAAGAAATCTTTGCAGATGCACAGGTTACCAACGAATACTGGATGCGTTGGAAACAGCTGAGGAACATTGGATTAATAAAGTCCCTATAGATATTGAAGCTCCGCCTCGAAGAAACAAGCTTTTCGGTGAGAAGTATGGGTATAAAAGAACTTATACACCCAAGCCTGGTGGTATAGGATCAAATGTGAAGCGTTATCGTGGATTAGAAATGGCTTTAGGAAAAAAACCCTATATAGCTGATATGGAAATGGAGCGATTGTTACATGGTGCCTTATTATTAAGTGAATATCCCCGCGCTAAAGTTAAAAAAATAGATATATCAACTGGTAAAAAATCTAAAGGAGTTATAGATATATTTACAGCAAAAGATGTTCCCGGAAAAAGAAAAACAGGACATATCTATCCTGATTGGCCGATCTTTGTAGATGAGGGAGAAATAACTAGATATGTAGGAGATGTACTGGCAATAGTTATAGCAGATTCTATGCATTATGCAAGAGAGGCTATAAAAAAAATAAAAGTCGATTATGAAATATTTGATCCTATTGCTGATCCCCTAGAAGCTCTAAAAGAGCGAGCGCCACCAATACATGAAACAGGCAATCTTTTAAGTGAAACGCATTTTACAAGAGGAGATGTAGAGGAAACATTACAAAACTCGAGATATATCATAAAACAGCGCTTTAAAACTCAAAGAATAGAACATGCATTCATGGAAGTAGAAAGCTGTTTAGTTAAACCAACACAAAACGGTGTGCATGTATATTCACAAGGACAAGGAGTACACGAGGATCAAAGACAAATAGCAGAAGTATTAGGGTTAAAAAAAGAAAATGTTATAGTTGAACTGGTTTCAAATGGGGGCGCATTTGGAGGTAAAGAAGATCTTTCTTGTCAAGCACAAACAGCTGTTGCTGCCTATTTACTCAAGAAACCGGTAAAATTGGTGTTAACGAGAGAACAGTCTTTGAGAATGCATCCTAAACGCCATCCAATGATTATGGATTATGAGGTTGGAGCTGATGAAAAAGGAAAGTTAACCGCTGTTAAAATGAGACTTGTAGCAGATACAGGGGCGTATGCTTCTGTGGGCGCACAAGTCGTAGAACGGTCCGCGGGTCATGCTTGTGGAGTTTATCATGTTCCAGTTGTAGACATAGGATCAAAAGCAGTATATACAAATAATGTTCCATGTGGGGCTATGCGTGGATTTGGAGTTAATCAAACTAATTTCTGCATTGAAACTATTCTTAATATGATGGTTGAAAAAATGCGACAAGATGGTAACGATATAGATGATTTTGAAATTCGAGAAAGAAATGTGTTAAGAGAAGGTCAACCTTTTGCTACTGGACAGTTAATGGAAAAGACTGTTAAAGGCATGCATCGTTGTTTAGAAATTGCTAAACCCATTTACAAAGAGAAGAAGACGAAGAAAGTTCCAATTGGTATAGCTTGTGCAATAAAAAATACTGGTATTGGTAATGGTTTAGCAGACACTGGAAGAGTACTTATCAAAGTGTTAGCAGCTGAAAAAATAGAGATACTAACAGGCTTTACGGAGATGGGACAGGGCCTATTTACCGTTCTTACTCAGTCCTTAACTGAAATTACAGACATTCCAGCTTCACACATGAGTGTGAAAACAATAAGTTTAGCCAAGACAAAATGTGGTATGACTACCGCTTCAAGAGGAACAGCTTTAGATACAATGGCAGCAAAAAGAGCAGCTCAAAAACTTGCTAAAGCTCTTGAAACCAAAACGCTAAAAGAATTAGCTGGTGAAGAGTTCCATGGTGAATATATTAGTGACTTTACCATGCCACCTGGAACTGATACTGAAAATCCTGTGACTCATTTTGCCTTTAGTTATGCTGTACAGATGGCTTTACTTAATGAACACGGAAAACTAGATAAAATATATGCTATTCATGATGTAGGTAGAGCCATTAACCCTTTGGCTTGTGCTGGTCAAATTGAAGGCGGAGTACATATGGGTTTGGGCCATTCACTTTCTGAATCTTTTCCTTTAACTAATGCTGTACCCGATTCATTAAAAATGCGTGATTTGCAGATTATTAGTGCCAGAGATACACCAGAAGTGGAAGTGATCTTAGTCGAAGAACCAGAAGAAGCTGGAGGATTTGGATCAAAAGGAATAGGTGAAATAGGATTAGTCCCGACAGCAGGAGCTGTAGCAGGAGCATTATATCAATATGATAAAACATGGAGATTCGAATTACCATTAACAAGAAAAGAAAAGTAAAAAAACATGAGTTGGATAGTGATTAAAGATGATTAAAGAACAGTTAAAAGTGATTAGTGATGAAAGATAAAATAATGGCAAAAACTGAAGAATATAAAGAAGATTTATTCAAATTTTTAAGAGATATTATTAGTATCCCAAGTACAAGTGGAAATGAAAAGAAAGTAATCGAACGTATTAAACAAGAAATGGATAAACTAGATTATGATGAGGTTGTTATTGATGAGATGGGTAATATTTTAGGGCGAATAGGAAATGGTAAACATGTTATTGCATTTGATGGACATATTGATACTGTCGGAGTAGGAAACAAAGATAATTGGAATCATGATCCTTTTGAGGGATATGAAGATGATAAAATTATATATGGGAGAGGTGCCAGTGATCAAGAGGGGGGATTTGCATCTATGGTGTATGCAGGAAAGATCATTAAAGAGTTGGATATAGCACGTGATACTACAATTTGGATGGTTGGTTCAATTCAAGAAGAAGATTGTGAGGGGCTTTGTTGGACACATATATTGGAAAAGGAAACTATAAAACCTGAATTTGTAATATTAACTGAACCAACATCTTGTAATGTTTATAGAGGTCATAGGGGGAGGATGGAAATAAAGGTAACAACAAACGGGATAAGTTGCCATGGTTCAGCACCAGAAAGAGGAGCTAATGCTATCTATAAGATGGCACCTATTATTCAAGATCTAGAAAAATTAAATGAAAAACTGAAAAACGATCGATTTTTAGGAAAAGGAACCTTAGCTGTTTCCGAAATATTTTCTAGTTCTCCTTCTAGATGTGCAGTAGCAGATGAATGTTCAATATCTATTGATAGACGATTAACCTGGGGAGAAACAAAAGAAACCGCTTTAGATGAAATAAGGGCTCTCCCTTCAGTCAATAAACACCATGCAAAAGTGGAAATGTATACTTATCATGTTCCATCATATACTGGATACCAAAAAAAGGTGGATTCCTATTTTCCTACATGGATGATAGAACAAGACAACCCTTTATGTGATATGTTAGTTGAAGCAGCAGAAGAAATAATGGAAGACGAAGTTTTATTGGACAAATGGACATTCTCAACTAATGGTGTTTCGATTATGGGTATGCATAACATTCCTTGTATAGGGTTCGGACCTGGGCAAGAAGACCAAGCACACGCTCCTAACGAAAAAATATTTAAAAAAGAATTAGTAATAGCTACAGCAGTATATGCAATTATACCACTAAAATATTCAAAATTGCTAAAAAATAATCTTTAGAAACATGAAATAATATATTAAAAATGAAAATCATAGAGGAATAACAATGAAAAGATCAGATCTAAAAGGAAAAGATTTCATTACTTTACGTGATTGGACTAATGAAGAGATAGATTTACTTCTAGAAGTCTCGTATGAGTTAAAAGAAAAATTTAGAAAAAACGAGATTACTCCTTATTTACCCCTAAGAACCATTTTTTTGATGTTTTTTGAACAATCAACACGCACGAGAAACTCAATGGAAGCAGGTATAGCTCAATTAGGTGGACATGCCAATTTTCTAGATACTTCCACCATGCAAATAGCACATGGAGAAGTAGCAAAAGATACAGCTGCCATATTGGGAAGTTATGGACATGCAATAGCTTGTCGAAATTGTGTATGGGAGCAAGGAAATAAATATCTTAATGATATGGCAAAACACTCACCTGTCCCTATAATGAGTTTACAAGATGACTTATATCATCCGATGCAAGGAGTAGCTGATTTGATGACTATTCAAGAACAGAAAGGAGAAACTAAACACCTAAACGTTTCGATAATCTGGGCTTATGCTACAAGTCACAAAAAACCTATATCTGTACCTTTAACTCAAGCATTACTCTTTCCACGGTATGGTATGAATGTAACTCTAGCCTATCCAGAAGGATTTGAAATGCCTGATTGGGTGATAGCAGAAGCAGAACAAAATGCTTTACAATATGGAGGATCTTTCAAAATTACTCATGATATGAAAGAAGCCTATAACGACGCTGATGTGGTTATACCTAAAAATTGGGGGTCTTGGAGCGGTAAGCATGGTGATGTTAATCTTGAGCAATTCAAAGATTGGAAATGCACAGATCAAATGATGAAACAAGCAAAAGATGATGTTATCTACATGCACGCTTTACCCGCTGATAGAGGTAATGAAGTCGAGGATGCAGTTATAGATGGTCCTCATTCTGTTGTCTATCCAGAAGCTGAAAATAGATTACATACAGCCAAAGCAGTAATGTGGTTAACAATAAAATAAAACCTATCCTAATTAGTAGAGTCTTTATCATCACTCCAAAAAGCTAGGTTAAAATATTTGATGTAATAAATAATCCATAATGGCCAAATTTACCCATAAATAGTGTTTTTATTGGTTTTATTTATTGTTTTCTGAACATACTCTTGAATTGATGCTTTTTTTGTCCTTTGTGAGTATTTAAGAACTCTTTTACTTATAGTAATATTTGAGGTAATCTTATAATGGAAGTTTTATCCGTCTTGATTATTGGTATAATAATGACGTTGAGTGGGATTGTGGTATTTATCTTAGGTCAAAAAAGAGGTATACGCAACTCTTGGTTATGGGCTTCATTCCCTATTTTTCATGGTTTTCATGAATTTGTAGATTTTTTGCTAGAAAATTATACTTTGCCTATCTTTTTTGAACGTCTTGAATTAGCCTTTGCCTTTATATCATCGTTTGCTTTGCTTGCTGCATCTATAGAATTTGTAGGCGTAATATCGAACCCTACAGGAAAAGTAAGTGCAGGAGTAGGATTATTGAGCATGGGTTATGTGATTTTTGCCATTCCAGCAGAAGAACTAGAAGCATTAAATGAAATTGTTATTCTTTCATCAGATCTATTCCGTTTCTTTTTTGGATTTTTATTAGTGATGTTTGCAGTCTTGGCGATATTCGGATCATATTTGTATCTTGTACTATCAAAGAAATCAGATGAAATAACTAAAAGCATAAGCCAAACGTCTATCATTTCATCAATACTCTTGATAATATTCGCAATATTTGAAGGTTTTAACTCTACTAGCCCCATATTCATAATCTTTAGAGCTATTTCTTTGAGTCTTTTTGTAATTATCCCTGCGTATATAGTGTTGACAAGTAAGCTAGGTCTAACACGCTTACTTGTTATGAATAAAGATGGGATGTTGCTGTATGGATATAATTTCTTAAGAATGAAGTGTTTGCTATGTAATGAAGAGGGATATGAAAGCGATAAGGAATTGCTAATGTCGAGTTTTCTTGCAGCTTTATCAGGGTTCACAAGTGAATTATCAGAAATAGATAAAACCTTCAACTTAGAATCAAACAATTTGTATTTTGTTCTTACACAGCGGGATGATATAATTTACGTTATTCAATCACGAAATTATTCGAAACAACTGGAAGTTGATTTCTTTAGTTTGACAAAGAAAATTCATGAAGAAATGAAAACAGTAAGAGAGTATTCTGAAGAGAAAAGCAAAGAACTTAATGAACCAGTATTAGATGCCTTGAATAAATATCTGTAAGGAACAACTCAAAGATATAGTACTAGATATCTATTACATGATATTTACTTTACTTATTCTTCTCCTCCGTCAATCTCTCACCTACTTCTTGACCCCCTATTCTTTAGGATGGGGTAGTTCATGCGGAGTTACCATTTCAATTTTTCTTTAATATTCATAGTCATTAATTCTTGTCTTTTCAAACTTCAATGTTTTTTTTACTCATATATGTTTAAAAAGAATTAAACCATTGTTTACCCATGACTAATTGGAACTATAAAACTGATGTTTTAATAGTATTCAAGGTAAAAATAACTCAAACTAACTAATAAATCTTTTGGAGTTTTTATTAACACTGTTAACTCAACTAAGATCGGTTAAACTTTTGAGCACAAT
>CAZHRF010000066.1:0-11597 GCA_964534625.1 uncultured archaeon
CCGCTCATTTGGTGCAGACTTTATTGAACGATTAGATACATTAGAGTCAGTATAAGAAAGAGGTTAAAACATGTCAAAAACAAAATTAAAAGGTTATACAGGAAAGTATTTAGATATAGACCTCACCACTCAAGAAGCTACAATTAAAGAATTACCAGCGGATTGGCCAAAAAAATATATTGGAGGTATTGGTTTCGGCATTAAAGTGGCGTGGGACAATATTCCTCAAGATGTTGATGCATTATCATCGAGAAATGTAATAAGTTTTTGGACAGGTCCTTTTACTGGTACAATGGTGCCAGTTTCAAGTAGATATGCTGCGGTAGCCAAATCACCTTTAACAGGAACTATAGGGTTTGATATCTCTTCAGGCTATTTTGGAACTGAGCTTAAACGTGCTGGTTGGGACGGTGTGGTTATACGTGGAAAAGCAAGAAAACCCGTTTATATTTTTATAGAAGACAATGATATTGTTGAATTTCGTGATGCCAAGCAATATTTAGGTAAAAGTACTTGGGAGGTAGAGGATCTTATTAAAGAAGAATTAGATGATCCTTCTATACGCACCTTGACAATAGGTCGTGCGGGTGAAGGTTTGGTTAGATATGCATCTATTACTAACGACAAAAATCAAAGTGTTGGCCGATCTGGAATGGGAGCTGTCATGGGATCAAAGAATCTCAAAGCTATTGCTATCCGTGGAACGAATAATATTGAGGTAGCGGATTTAAATGCTCTTACCAAACAAGCTAAACAATTGTATAAAGAGTGTAGAGATCCAGCTATGCGGGCTGATCAAATAAGCAATCCTGTGAATATGCTCAAATATAACAAAGAAGGCATACTAACCACAAACAATCATCAACAAATGACATTTGAACATGTAAAAAAAGTTTCAAGTGAAAAAGTGATAGAAAAAAAAGTAAAGAAAATTATCGCGTGTGAGATGTGTCCTGTTGCATGTAATCATATTAGTATTATTGAAGAAGGAGAATATAAGGGAGCAGTAGGAAATATAGATTTCGAGTCAGTCTGGGCACTAGGACCATTTTTGGGTATAGATACTCTTGATGCCATCACTAAAGCGATTGAATATTGTGACACATTAGGAATAGACACCATTTCAACAGGAGGGGTGATCGCTTGGGCAATGGAGTGCTATGAAAAAGGTATTTTTACTAAGGAAGATACTGATGGATTAGAATTAAACTTTGGGAATCACCAAGCAATGGTAGAGTTAGTCCGACGTATAGGTAACCGAGAAGGAAAATTTGCCTCACTACTCGGAGAAGGATCTAAACGGGCAGCACTTCAAACAGGCAAAGATACTATCAAATTTGCCATGCAAATTAAAGGGCTAGAAACAAGTGTTTATCCGTTCCGAGTGATGCAAACACGAGCTTTAGGTTATGCAACTGGTATTTTAGGTTTTGACCACGGTTTTATTGAAGATAATGAAGTGGATCGTTTTTCATTGGATGATAAAAGAGGAAAATTTGTGGCTGATAATGAAGATGATAATTCTGTTATTGATTCATTAATTATTTGTAACTTTGGAAGACAAGTTTATCCAAAGAAAGAAAAGTTAGCAGAGATCTGGAAATGGGTGACAGGTGAAGATATAACATATGAACAACTACAAAGTCGAGGTAAAACAATTAACACTCTCGGAAAATGTTTTAATGTACGTCATGGATTCACACGTAAAGACGATTATCTTCCAGCTAGGTCCTATGAAAATGCTTTGGATAACGATAAAAATAAAAAAGTTGTTGTAAAAATGGAACAATGGGATAAAGCATTAGACTCCTATTACGAAGAACGCGGATGGGATACCAAAACCAGTATTCCAAAGAAGGAAACGTTGAAGCAATTGGGACTGGAGGAAGCAGCAGAAGAGGTAGGTGTATAAAATGACTGAAGAAATAGTTGAACAACAAGAACCAATACCACAGAGCAAAAGAAAAATCATCCTCTGTAATACTGACGAGTGTACGGGATGTCGTATTTGTGAGTATGTATGTGCAGTGGTAAATGAAGGGGTACAAAACCCTCGTCTTTCCCGCATACGTGTAATTAGAATTGATCCTGTATTTGACCTTGCATTAGCTTGTCGAAAATGTGAACATCCTACGTGCCTTGATGCATGTGCTCGCAGTGCTATTACACAAGATCCAGTTACCAACATCATACACATTGATGAAGAAAAATGTGATGGGTGTGGCTTTTGCGTTGAAATCTGTAACTTTGGTGTGCTGACGATAGGCATTGATAAAAAAGTGTCTTTTGTCTGTGACACGTGTGAAACGAACAACGATGGAGACCCTGCTTGTGTGCAGTACTGTCCGAAAGAAGCGTTATCGTTTGTTTCTATCGATGACTGTACTGATGAACGGGTGAAGACCTTTCATCAAGTGTTACAGCAAAATGTTGATGTGTCTGACCAATAACTCAAAAACAAAAACTCTTTTTTCTATTATTTTTGTTTCTATTTCTTTCTACTTTATTTATATTTTTTGAATCCTTAAGTGTATGTCTTTGCTATAATTCAATGGTTATAGCGTGAAGGGTATGGATTGTCATTTTTTTTTAACTTAAATTTTTAATGCTGTGTTAACTGTATAACTGCTTTTAACATCATTTCCTTATGTTTTCTAAAAAATCTCCATAGAGTAATGTTTATTAATCCTCATATTTCCGTCGTGCGTAGGTTTAAGCTAAACTTAATGAAGAATAACCAAAAAAAATTTACTTGCAGATGAGTAATATTATGTTCAATTTCATACATACAATTAAAAAACAAAATGAGGTTTTTACTCTTGAGTTTTAATGAAGAACAATATAAAGAACTTCTTAATAGGATAGAGAACTTAGAAGATAAGGGTTTTTCTTCCCAAAAAGAAGAAATTTTGGCGTTTATTTCAGATACTATGGGCGATAAGAAACTCTCCCGTCAGCTTTCTAAACTTAAATATGTGGAAAATGCTGTGGCAAGAATAAAAGCACGTACTAAATATTTACGAGATATCAATTTAAAAATAACTTCAAATGAAATCCAAGTTAATAAACAATTATATGTAAATAGTGTACGATTGATTCTTGATAAGGAGACTTGTTTCCGATGTGAAATCTCCCACTCAATATGCCCGAAAGACGCAATAACCATTGAACGCGGAGAACGTGGTTCAGAACCAGTAATTCAAGTCGATCATGACAAATGTGTTTTGTGTGGTCTATGCGTACCTTTCTGTCCTTCTGGCTGTCTAAGTCTTTTTGTTGATGATGAAGCAGATCTCCTCCTTGCAGATTATCAAAGTTTACCTATTTTACCAGAATTAGAGGAGACTAATATTTGTCAAAAATGTGTTAGAGCGTGTGAAAAAGATGCGATAGACTTTAACATGCAACCTGAAATAATTGATGATGCCTATGGTACAATCACAGTGGCAACAGGCTACGAAACGTATCCAATAGAAAATATAGGCGAATATGGTTATGGAACAATACCTGATGTAATATCGGGGCTACAGTTTGAGCGATTACTGTCTTCTAATGGACCAACGGGAGGAGAGATAAGACGTCCATCTGACGGTAAGCTAGTAAAAACAATAGTGTTTGTACATTGTGCGGGGTCTAGAGATCCTGCTAAACATCTACCTCATTGTTCAAAAATATGCTGTATGTATTCGACAAAACATGCTTTACAGTTTAAACATTTAGTACATGATGGGATGGCATATAATTTCTACATAGATGTGCGTACTGCAGGAAAAGATTATGAAGAGTTTTATCAACGCGCAACAGAACAAGAAAGAGTTGTGTTTGTTAGAGGAAAAATTTCCGAGCTCCAAGAAGATGGAGATAAGATTTTAGTGCGAGGAGTAAACACACTTACAGCTGAGACAGTAGAAATTCATGCGGATATGGTGGTTTTAGCAACCGGGCTTATACCTAGCGATGGAACGAAAGAGATAGCTCAATTACTTAAACTCTCTTCTGGTCCTGCTGGATTCATAAAAGAAGCACACGCTAAATTGAAACCTGTAGAGACCGCTCTTTCTGGCATTTATGTTGCTGGTACAGCAGCAGGTCCAAAAGATATCCCTGAAGTCGTCGCTTCAGCTTCTGGTTCGTCATCTAAAGCCCTTGGCTTATTATCATCTGACTTCCTTGAACGTGATCCTATAATTGCAGTAGTTGACGAAACAACTTGTGGTATCTGTATGACTTGTACATATATCTGTCCATATGGAGCAATATCCTTAAATCGCAACACAGGTAAAATTGAAGTAAATGATGCGTTATGCGAGGGATGTGGTTCTTGCGCAGCAGGATGTCCATCGGGCAGTATTGAATTACGTAATTCAACCTATGGAGCCATAAGTAATAGTATCAAAGCTTTACTCTCGGAGGTAAGATAATGAGTAAAATGGCAAAAATATCTAAAAACCAAATATTAAATCAAGATCCTAAAGTAATTTTATTCCTTTGTAGATGGTGTAGTGGAAAAGGTGCAGATTATGCCGGTGTAGCAAGAATGTTATATCCTGCAAATATTTTACCAATAATGGTAAATTGTTCAGGTCGTGTCGATCCACAACATGTAGTAGAAGCATTTCTAGAAGGTGCTGATGGAGTGATGATTACTGGATGTCATTTTAATGACTGTCACTATAGAACTGGTAATTACAAGACTTACAAACGGATGTCAGTATTATTTAAGTTATTCAAACAGTTAGGTATTGATGAGCGAAGATGGAAATTGACTTGGATATCAGCGACTGAGGGAGCTAAATTTGCTAAAGAAACTACAGATTTTGTTGAACAGCTAAAGTATTTACCCCCTTATGGAAAAAGAAAAGGAGAAGATGAATAATGAAAAAAGTCAATATGGGGATAGCATTAGGAGCAACATGTGCAGGTTGTGATGTTGCTATTTTGGATTTGAATGAAAAAATATTACCTGTATTCGATTTAGTAGAATTTAAATTCTGGCCAACTGCTATGGATTTTAAACTTGATGATCTAAAAGCGTTAAAAGCTAAAGAATTAGATGTTGGGATTTATCATGGGGCTATAAGAACTGAAGAAGATAAAGAAATAGCGGAAATACTTAGAGAAAAAGCAAAAGTTATAGTAGCTTTTGGTGCATGTGCAAACTTCGGGGGAATACCCAGTCTTTCCGATTTACCTTTTACTGAAAATATGTTTGATGTTGTTTACAAAGATGTTCCATCGATGGACAATCCTGAAGGTATTGTCCCATTAGTAAAAACGACAGTTGATGGTACTGAATTAACTTTACCTGGTATTAGAAAACATGCAAAAGCTTTAGATTCGGTTATTGATGTTGATTATTGGGTACCTGGTTGTCCACCAATGGTACCACTTATTGAACAATTAATAGAAGTTGTGAAAGTATATGCCACAACTGGTGAATTACCACCAAAAGGAACGGTAATAGCAGGTGAAAAAACACTCTGCGAAGAATGTGGAAGAGAAAAACCTGAACAAATTCTGTTAGAAGATTTTATTACCGCTCAAGAAGCAGACAAAATAGACCCAGATAAATGTCTATTATCTCAAGGTATATTATGCATGGGACCTGCAACCCGCGCAGGATGTGGTGGATTATGCACCCATAGAAATGTCGGATGTAGAGGTTGTATGGGAGGAACAAGTGCAGTAAAAGATCAAGGGTTAAAGATGATATCTGCGTTAACTTCCATGATAGTATTAGATAAAGAAGAGAACCTTGGGGAAGAAAGATTAAGAGAAGTTGTGAATAAAATTGAAGACCCATTAGGATTATTTTATAGGTTCAGTTTTGGTAAATCACTTATTAGTCAATTACATGCGGAGGAGGAGATTTAATGGCAAATAAAACGATAAAAATACATCCAATTACAAGGTTAGAAGGTTTGGCTAAAATTATAGTTAAACTCAATGACAAAGGAAATGTAGATGATGCGTTCTTTCAAGTAGTAGAATTGCGAGGATTTGAACGTTTTGTCAAAGGAAGACCTATAGAAGAAGTGTTACGAATAACTCCAAGAATTTGTGGAGTATGCCCAATCCCCCACCATCTCGCTCCTGCTAAAGCTTCAGACAGAATTTATGGAGTCGATCCTCCCAAAACAGCTAAAATGTTAAGGGAAGTATTGGCGTTAGGGCACAATCTTCATAGCCATATATTACACTTTTATGCTTTTGCACTCCCCGATTTTGTTTTAGGGGAAAAGAAAGAACCTGGAACACATAATATATTAGGATTATATAAGAAATTCCCCGATTTAACTAAACAAGCTATCAAAATGAGAGGATATGCGCAAAAAATACAAGGAATGATCGGAGCGAAAGCTACACATCCCGTAACTGCTATACCTGGTGGCATAAGCAAAGGTATAACTAAGAATGAATCTGAAGATATACTAGAAATGGCTAAAGAGATGGTAGAGTTTGGTAAACTAGGTCTAAATACCTTTGACAAATTGGTAGTAAAAAATGATCAATTAATGTCTCTTATTAATGATGACGCTTACAAAATGACAAGCCATTATATGTCGGTTGTAGGAGAAAAAAATACACTTGACTTTTATAATGCTAATACAGTGAGAATTGTTGATACAAAAGGTAAAGAAATAACAAAATTTGAAGCAAAGGACTATTTAGATCACATAGCAGAGCATGTTGAACCATGGTCATATTTGAAATTCCCCTATCTTAAAGCAAAAGGCTGGAAAGGCATTAAAGATGGAGCTGATAGTGGTCTTTACAGAGTTAATGCGTTAGCAAGGTTAAATGTTATTGATAAAATTAAGACGCCTTTAGCACAAGATGCAATGGAAAACATGTATAGTGTTTTAGGTGGAAAACCTGCTCATCATACATTAGGATTTAATTGGGCAAGACTAGTCGAAATACTCTATTGTGCTGAACGAATGGTAGAATTAGCTGAACAACCAGAAATATATTCAGAGAATTATAGAACAAAAGTCAGTAAAAAATCAATTACAGGTGAAGGAGTAGGAGTAATTGAAGCACCACGAGGGACGCTTTATCACCATTATAAGACAGATATGGAAGGAAGAGTGACCAAAGCAAATATTATCGTGGCTACAACAAATAACAATTCTGCAATCTGTTTGAGTGTTAAACAAGCAGCACAAGGAATGATAAATAAAGGGCAATATAATGAGGATGTGTTGAATAAAATTGAAATGGCGTTTAGAGCATATGATCCTTGTTTGGCATGTGCAACACATACCCTACCTGGTAAAATGCCTTTAGTAGTAGAAATATACGATAATGACAAGAAATTGATAAAAACTATTAGGCGAGAAAAGTGAGAATTGCTTTAATTGGTCTAGGAAACCCCTATGTTGGAGACGATTCGATAGGAATAAAGGTAGTAGAGAAGATTCAAGCTAACTATCCTCTACCTAAAAATATAGATGTACTGCCTGATCTTTCCCTATCAGGAATCGGATTAGTGGAGGTTTTTAGGGGATATGATAAAGTTATAATTGTTGATGCTATCATGACAAAGAATCAGCAAGTAGGGGAAATAGTTGTTTTTACACCAGATGATTTAACAGATACATTGCATACAACTGATTTCCATAATATGGATTTCTTTTCAGCAGTACAATTCGCCAAACAACTTTACAACGATATTCCTGAAGATATAACTCTTGTGGGAATAGAGATAGAAAAAGCGAACGAATTTACATATGAGATTTCTAACCAATTAAAAAATAATTACAAGAAAATAGTAGATCAAGTTTATTCATTACTCATGAAAATTAAAGATAAGGAGATAAAAACAAATGTCAGAATACATTAAAATTGAAGAGGAAGAAAAAGCCTTTATTGAAAAAATAGAAAAAATCTCCGGACAAAACATTTACAGCTGCTATCAATGCGGTAAATGTAGTGCAGGGTGTGCTTTCAGTCATAAGATGGATAAGACAGTGAACCAGATCATCCACTATATTCAGATGGGACAAAAAGAAAAAGTGCTCAATGCTAATACAATGTGGGTTTGTGCAAGTTGTTTGACTTGTACAGTTCGTTGTCCTAGAAATGTTGATGTAGCTGCACTAATGGAAGCAATAAGGGAGACTATCTTACGAGATAATCCAGAAAAAGTTAAAATTGCTGATATTCCGGATGAAGTATTAGACAAATTACCTAATATTGCTTTGGTAGGTAATTTTAGGAAAATGACGGAGTGATAACATGGCAAAATATGCTTATTTTCCAGGATGCAACTTAAAATCAGATGCTAAAGGATTTGAAGATTCTGCACTTGCTGTATCTAAAACGTTAGGTGGAGAGTTAGTTGAATTGGAAAAATGGAACTGTTGTGGTACAGTTCATACGATGACAGAAGATAACCTAATGAAAAGAATAGCCCCAGTAAGAATTCTTGGGAGAACTAAAAACCATATCGAGAAGACAAAAATTAGCCCTGGAAAAGTGGTAACATTATGTTCAATGTGTAATAGCACGTTAAAAGTGGTTAACACACAAATGAAAGAAGATGAAGATAAACTCGATACAATCAATTATATGTTGGAAGAAGATCAAGAAGAATATGACGGAACTATAGACGTTAAACATTATCTGGAAATTTTACGAGACGAGATAGGTTTTAATAAAATAAAAGCAAAGGTAAAGAAACCTTTGAAAGGATTGAAAATTTCTCCTTATTATGGGTGTATGCTATTACATCCCGATGAAGCACAGATTGATGACCAAGAAAAACCTTCTGTGCTCGAAAATACAATAGCTAGTTTAGGGGGAGAAGTTATTCGTTCACCTTATTTCAAATATTGTTGTGGGAGCTATCATGTGTTGGATCAAGAAGACACGGTTAAAGGACAAGTAGAAAGAATAGTTGGTGCTGCAAAAAAACGTGGTGCCAATGCAATTGCTGTAGCTTGTCCGCTTTGTGCATTTAATCTAGATAAGAAACAAACCCATATGCTCAAAGGAGATAATGAAGGGCTTCCAATATTTTACTTTACTCAATTAATGGCAATTGCGTTAGGGGAAAAAGAAGATGTAAATCATTTTGATGATCATGCAATAGATCCCCGTATTTTACTTAAAAAATTAGGATTAATGTGATAAATATGGCTAAAGCAAAAGGACAACAATCAAACTCAAATGAGAATGAAACAGTGACCATATATGTAATGGGTCAAGGATATGAAGTTCCAGCCACACTAACAATAATGAAGGCTATGGAGTATTCAGGGTATAAATTTACCAGAGGTTCAGGATGTAGAGCAGGTTTCTGCGGTGCGTGTAGTACAGTATACCGGAAAAAGAATGATTTTCGGTTATATACGGCACTAGCATGTCAAACACTTGTAGAAGATGGAATGGTGCTTACCCAACTACCTTTTGTACCTGCAAGTAAAGCGAACTACGATATAGATCAGCTAAATCCTTCAGCTAGCACAATATTGAGACATTATCCAGAAGTAGCGCGATGTCTCAGCTGTAATGCATGTAGTAGAGTTTGCCCCCAAAATATCTCAGTTATGGATTATATTCAATATGCGCTTCAAGGTGAAATAGAAAAATGTGCTATAGAAAGCTTTGACTGTATTCAATGTGGATTATGTGCAATACGATGCCCTGCAGAGATACCTCAATATCATGTGGCACAGCTAGCTAGACGCTTACATGGAAAACATATAATGAAAACACCAGAATATCTTGATAAAAGAATCAAAGAGATAGAAGAAGAAAAATACGATGAAGAATTTGACGAGTTAATGTCAATGCCATTGGATAAATTGAAGAAACGTTATACAAGTCGTGATAAAGAGTCGAATAAAAAGAAGTGATGATAATGAGTTTAATTGATGGATATACAGAAGAAATGAGAAAATCTATCGAAAAGGTAGAAAAAACAAGAAGTAAAAGAAGAAATGAAGTGGTTGAACATCTGTCATTGGAAGAAAGAGATGAGGTACTAAAAAACTACCATCCTGATTTTAATCCTAAATTAAAACGAGAAATTTCTTATGGTCCTAACAAAGGAGACAAAGTACCATTAGAAGTTGCTGATGTTCTCGAAGCGTATCCCGTTATTAATCCCGATGATATTGACCTCTCAGTAATAGATTATGATGTAGGAATACTAATTATTGGTGCTGGAGGTGCAGGAACTTCTGCTGCCTTATGGGCTTTATATTCTGGAGTACCAAAAGAAGATATTCTTGTGTCTAGCAAACTTAGACATGGAGATTGTAATAGTGTTATGGCTCAAGGAGGAATACAAGCAGCAGATAGACCAGTAGATTCACCGGCTATACACTACATGGATGCTCTAGGTGGAGGACACTTTACAAATGATCCCGAACTCGTAAAGGCACTTGTTGAAGATGCACCGAAAATAATCAAATGGCATAAAGAACTCGGAGTTCAATATGATCTTAATCCAGACGGTTCATTTATTGAAAACCCGGGTGGTGGAACAAGCAGAAATAGAATGCATTGCGCTAAAGACTATACTGGTTTGGAGATCTTACGTACAGTTAGAGATGAATTCGTTAATCAAGAGATACCTATATTAGAATTCTGTCCAGCCATTGAATTACTAACAAACAAATCTGGAAGCGTAGCAGGAGCAATCTTATATAATCTAGAAACGAAACAATACTTTGTAGTAAGGGCAAACACAGTCATTCTTGCAACTGGTGGATTTGGAAGATTACATGTCGCAGGATTTCCAACAACTAATCATTATGGAGCAACAATGGATGGAGTAGTTATGGCTTATCGAGCCGGTGCAAAACTTGCTCATTTAGACTCGAATCAGTTCCATCCAACAGGAGCAGCTTTTCCTGAACAAATTGTAGGGCTGTTAATTACTGAAAAAGTAAGAAGTTTAGGGGGTCAAGTATTAGACTCAAATGGGGAACAAATTTGTTATCCTCTAGAACCAAGAGACATAGAAGCAGCTTCGATAATTAAAAATTGTACATCAACAGATAATTACATAGAAACACCAACAGGAACAAGAGGAGTGTGGCTAGATTCACCTTTGATAGAAGAGATAAAAGGAAAAGGGACAATAAAGAAAAATTTGGCTGCAATGGATAGAATGTTCCAAAGATTTGACATAGATATAACAAAAGATCCTATATTGGTGTATCCAACTCTACATTACCAGAATGGAGGAGTAGTACTGGATAAGGATGGGCATAGTACTGTGCCTAGATTACTCATAGCAGGAGAAGTATCTGGCGGTGTGCATGGTAAGAACCGTTTGATGGGTAATTCACTCCTAGAAATTAATGTTTTTGGAAGAAGAGCAGGAATTACAGCTGCAAACGAATATAAAACAGGTAGATTGGGAAAACTATCATTAGACCATGTGAAAAATACAACAGAAAAACTCCAAGAACTAAAAATACCTAGAAAAAGATTTTCACCCATGCTATTACCAGAATATAGAAGAGATAGTCAAAGAGAAAGACTTGTAAAATTGTATGAAAGTCTTTAATAGTCTATTTCCTTATTCTTTTAACTTTTTTTCATATTTCCGTAAACACTTTCTAACAACGAGAGTCTCC
>CAZHRF010000067.1:0-11462 GCA_964534625.1 uncultured archaeon
ATTACCGAGTGGGAGGCGATGTCATAGGGGACTTTTACAATCAGTGTTTTTTTTTCGGGTAATTTTAAATATAAAAAGCAAGTAGTACTAATATGAATGTAATCTCATTTATACTCGGTATATTTTTTCTTATCACAGCTGTTATAGCTTTGACTATTCGTCTTTCTGCACGTAGAATAAATATAGGAGACAAGATATTTTCTTATAATTTTACACTATTAAGTAAGGCAAAAGAGAAGATAAAAGGAAACAGAAAGAAAAAGAAACAAACATTGCCCTCAACTATATCTCCGGAAATGTCACGTGAACGTTCTAAACAGAGAAGTGATAAAATCGAAGATCTTTTGGATGAAGCAGACTCTCTAAAAGAAGAAGAGATCAGTATAGATTTAACAGATGAAAAAGAAAAAATAACAGATGAAAAATTAAAATCTGTATTTACTCGTGACGTTAACATCAGAATCCCCAAAAATATGGTTGTAGACGATTTTTACAAATTAACAGTTATTCTTTCAGAAACTGATTTGTATTCTCCTGATGTAAAAGTTGAACACATTAAGGTTTCAAAAGAAGAAGCAAAAAATTTCGCTTTAATTAACTCTAGGCTGGGAATTAATCTTATGGAAGCCACAACTAAAGTAGAAGGATTGAAGGCTGGACCACTCATTATACGCCCTATTGCTGTTGGGAATTTCGCTAGAATTAGCCCATTAGAAAGGATAATTAATTTTGACCCTAATCTTAAAGAGATATATATTTCGTTTTACATAACTCCAACCATATGGAAAAATAAGAGTACCAACATCATATGCATAGAAATTGAGCAAGACTATACTATACTGAAGGAAATAAATATGCCCGTTAATGTGTTCAAAAATACATATGAAGCCATATTTGGACTAAATATCTCTAGCGTACACATGACAGTTATGTTGGTCTACTCTCTCATTGGTAGTCTAATCGGTCTTTATGGAACGCTTTCAAATTTCTTGACATTTCTTCCGAATCTACCCTTTTAAATAAATAATATTATTTTCTATTCCCTTTTTTCCGTATTGTTTGTAAAGATTTTTATATTTTAATTGTGCTGTTTATTTTGTTATGAAAGTTGATACAGATGATGTTAGATATCTGATTTTTGAAGGAGGCGGCGGTAAAGGAATTGCATATCTCGGGGTGGCTGAGGCTCTTGAAAAATTAGGCATTTTAACATATGATAATGGTAAATTAGATACCAACAAAATATATGGTCTAGCTGGTACCTCTGTGGGATCAATTACAGCTACTTTGCTAGCTTGTGGTTATAATTCGAGACAGTTAGATTATATAATTAATGACGATTTGGGGAGTAAAATATTAGACACTGTAAAATACGAGATAAAACCCACGATCTATACCCCTGAATTTGGCGATCATGTTTTCTATTCTAAGAAGGCACGAGCTGAAATAGAAGAAGAGTATGAAGAAGCAAAAAACGACGAATCAATATTTAAAGAAATGTTAAAAAAGCCAACAGAGCTTGTAAAGAATTTTAACTACAGATTCTTCTCTCAACTTTTTAAATGGTATATAGATTACGAAGAAAAAAAAGAAAAGAAAGAAAAAGAGAAAGTGAAAGGAGACGAAAAAGAAAAAAAAGAAGAGAAAGACAAGGATGCTAATTTAGAATTTCTTCCAACTATCAAAGATGTTTTTCATAATAAAACAATGAAAACAGCCACAGATATTATTTTATCTTCATCATTAGATGCGTCCAATAGTCTAAAATATGATTTCGGTTTGTTTTTAGGGGCTGAATTCAGGAAAACAATTGATGCTTTAATTCAAAAGAAAACGGGTAGATATAATTGTACATTTAGAGAATTTAAAGAGATATTGGATGTAGATTTAGTGTTAACGGGATTTGATCTAACCACTAATCAATTGTTGTATTTTAGGGATAATGAACGTTTTAAAGATCTCTGCGTTGCTGATGCAGTTAGAATGTCTATTAGTATACCTTTGGTGTTTAAACCGGTTTTGGCAAATTCAGAAAATGGAAATTTTAAACATTATATGCAACAAACTGAATTTCCATCTACAATTGTTGATGGTGGTGTGGGAAATAACTTTCCTCTAAGAGTATTTAATGATAAAAAAGACAAATTAAATCCCAATGTATTAGGGTTTACACTAGAACCAAATTATTTTTCAGATTCCAAAAGTACGCTTTTAGGATTTTTAGAAAGTGTTTTTCTCTCTTTAATAAAACGTACAACCCATTTACAGATATATACTGATGGAGAAAGGGATCAAGTAATTGAATTAGATACTCATGAAGTGAGAATTTTAGATTTCGCCTTCGATAAGTTACCTCCTGCTGTGAATAAAGCAAAGAAAAAAACTTTAGAGTATTTTGAATAATTGATTGGTTGATGTATAAAGGTGTTATATAACAAGAAGAAAGAAAAACAGATTGAACGAAATTTGATATAATTATAATATCTTTCTCAATCATCTTAATACTACAATATTTATAATAAGAAAATTTTAAATTGAGTTTAAATTAACAGGAGTAATTGAGTTTAAATGAAAAACAAGGATTATAAGTATGTTTTTGGTCCAATAGCATCGAGAAGGTTAGGCAGATCGTTAGGTATAAGCCCTATACCTTCAAAGACCTGTAATTATGCTTGTGTATATTGTCAATTAGGAAAAACAACTAACTTTACGAATGAAAGAAAAGCATTCTTTCCAGTAAAGGAAATAATTAAAGAAGTAAAAGATGCCTTAAAACAGGAAAAACAAGTCGATTATGTCACAATAGTAGGAGAGGGTGAACCCACTCTCTACAAAGAGTTGGGTAAGTTGATTAAAGAAATAAAAAAAGTGACAGGATTACCCTTGGCCGTTATTACCAACGGAGCTTTATTTTATGATGAAGAAGTGAGAGGAGATTTGATGAAAGCAGATGTGGTTTTACCAACATTAGATGCATCAACAGAAAAGATTTGGAAACGAGTAAATAGACCACATAAAGACTTAGACTTTGAGAGAGTAACAGAAGGACTAAAAACATTCAGTCAAGAGTATAACAATCAATTATGGTTAGAAGTTATGCTGGTAAAAGATTTAAATGATTCAGAAGAAGTAATAAAAGGTATAAGAAAAATAATAGATGAAATAAGAACCGATAAGATTTTCATAAATGTTCCAATACGACCACCTGCAGTAAAAAATGTGGAAATACCTGAAACAGAAAAATTACAACAAGCCCAAGATATACTAGATGCAGATAGTATAGCACATTATGAAGAATTGTTAATAGAAAGTGTGGATAAAGATGCAAAACCTGAAGAGCAAATATTAAGCATAGTGAAAAGACATCCTCTAAGAAACGAACAAATCTATGCACTCTTTCCCGAAATGAAGGAAGAAGAACTAGTAGCTATGTTGGAAAAGATGCAAAAAGAGAAAAAAATAGAACGACATGATTACCATAAGAAGAGTTTCTGGAAACTGGCAGAAAAATAAAACCATAAAAAAAAATAAAAATGAGAGTAAGAGAAAAAAAAAGATCCGTTAAGAAATTAGATAGACTTTATCTCCATCTCTTACTCGTTTAGGTACTTTAATACCTACAGAATCACCCGGTTTAGCAGCTTCAACTTCTTCTCTGTCTATTTCCATAGATTTGACTTCCATGGAAAAATCTGTTGTGGCACCTTCGAAATGTATTTTATCCCCTATCTTGATATTGCTAGTAACATTAATAGCCGCAACTTTGGGTTCAACGAAGTATTTAAAGACTTCACCAACTTCTTTTTTAGTCATATTGTTCACCATCATAATAGTGTTTATGGAGGTTTTAAAGGATTATGGAGTTCTATATAAATAGAATAAAATAACCATCTGTTTAGTTGTGTATTCCATAGATTAAAATAGAAATGAGTAACAAATAAATATATGAAAAATACCATCTTCTTTGATTTAGATGGGACTTTATATTCCTATAAACAAGGACACGAAGCAGGTCTACGTGGGGCGTTTGAATATTGGTCTGAAATAACAGATGATAATTTTGACCAGTTTTATGCGAAGTATATGCGAAGCAGAAAGAATGTGAAACGATTTCTGAAAGGGACAGTAGGTAGTCATTCTAGAGTACTTTATTTTCAAGGTATGGTAGAAAATGATTTCCAATCTTCACAACCATATCATATAGCAGAGTTAACACAACGTTACTGGGATACGTTTATTGATGATGTTGAACCTTTTGAAGGAGTAGAGAATTCACTGTCAAGTCTACTGGAGAAAAGGTATCAGCTGGCGATCATTACCAATATGGATGCAGAGATCCAATTTCGTAAACTTCACAAGTTAAACTTGGATAATTATTTTACCGCAGTAATAACCTCTGAAGAGGCAGGAGAAGAAAAACCCCATCCCCATATTTATCTTCATTCACTAGATAGGTTGAAAGCAAAGGCTGAAGATTGTATTATGATAGGTGATAATTGGGAACAAGACGTAGAAGTAGCTGAATTTGTGGGGATGAAAGGTATACATGCCACGATTGAAGAAAAAGGAGAAGTGAAAGAAGATGCTCCGCGTTTAAATCATTATAGTGAACTTGGGAAATTGATTGTTGAACTGCTGTCAGAGCCAAAGGAAGGAGTAATTAAGTACAAACTCGACCATAGAGAATCTGATATGAAAATAGCTGAAAAGAAAGTAAATCCCCTTATCGAGTTAAGATATAGGTTGTGGAAACTTAATCTTATTGGAGTATATCCTTCAGACCATCCCGATACACCCAATGTGGGTTTTGGTAATGTAAGCGTAAGGTATACTGGTAATGGCCAGTTCATTGTTACTGGCTCACAAACGGGAGAAAAAGAAAAAACTGCTATAGAAGATTATGCTCTGGTTTTAGATTATGACATTGATACTAATAGACTCATATCAAAAGGAAAGACTAAACCGTCATCAGAATCATTGACACATGCGGCCATCTATGCTATATCTCCAGAGATAAATTGGGTCATACATGCGCATCATAAAGAGATGTGGAAAAAGTATGAAGAACTGGGGATGACAACAACACCCGAAGATGCCCCATATGGTACACCAGAAATGGCTAGGGCTATACAAGAAACCTATCGAAACCAGTCAAAACTAAAAGCACCTGTTTGTTTGTTAGGGCATACAGACGGACTGCTCGCTTGGGGAGAAACAAAAGAAAAAGCATTACAATTATTCTTGGATTCATTAGAAAAAATATAATTCACTATCTTATCACTATCTTGTTGCTGGAGCGGATATTGAAAATCATGGAAAAGCGAGCGGAAAAGAAGAAAGACTGGATGTGAAACGGATTGCCAATATGAGCTCTCTCTCCACAGGTTATTGGATAAGAAATGTCTGTTATCAGTTTAAAAAAACGAGGTTTTGAATTACAGCGTTTTTTATTGGAAAAACAATTATTCCAAATTAAGCAACTAATATCCTCTTCGACATGGTACATGTGACTTTCTCCCCGTTTAAAAATCCCCATATTTTCTTGAGGAGAAATAATAACAGCTAAAAGTTTATTATCCTGTTGTATTGATTTTTTTCAAGTGCATTCTGGGATAAGCTTGCTCTCCCGTTTTTCCTCATTTTTTCGTAATACTTTTAAATCAAAAATCTTGAGGAGAAAGTCATGTACATATCTCTGTTTCTTAGTATATACATTTATAATGCGTATGGTCGTGTTGTTTATTATTTCAAAAATTAGTGTCAGAATAGATCCAGAATTAAAGAAACAAATGGAAAAACACGCCCATTTAAAGTGGAGTGAAATAATTAGACAAGCCATTAGAAGAAGGTTAGACCAAGAAATGGAGAAAAATCTTGCAAAAGCTGTGTTGCTTAATGAAAAAGTCCGTAAAAAAGGATCTGAAGCGATAAATACTGTAGAGATTATTAGAAAGTTTAGGGAGGAACGGAAATAATGACTATGTATGTGATTGATGCTAGTGTAGTAACTAAGTGGTTTATAAATGAAGAAGAAGCGGAAATAGCAAATGAAGTATGCGAAGATTTATAGTTGGTAATATTTCGTTAATAGCTCCCTCTCTATTACACTATGAAGTATTAAATAACCTGAAATATACCTTTACATTTGATGAAATGGAATTAAACATGATAGGGAAAAGCCTTGAAAATTATGGCATTATAGTATCAAATATAGTAGATAAAACAAGAAATAAAATGATTGAAATTGCACTAAATCATGATTTGACAATGTATGATGCTACTTATGTTGCACTAGCGATAGAAGAAAATATAACGTTAATTACTGCTGACAGAAAAATAAAGAGAAAATTGCCTAAAAACTACAAAAAACTCGTTTTTGACATTGATGAGTATAAGAAGATACAGAAGTAATTCGTATTGTTTTTAGGATGCAATGAGGTGTTAGCAACTACTCCCATATGTATGGGTGTAATAACTTTTGTAATTCTAGTTGGATGTATCTATGTGATTCTAACTAAAAGATATACTATTTGTAAGTTCCAACTTACACAAAGAAGTACTTACTGAAAGAGCAAATATATTTTAGTATTAGCTGGTTGGTACAATTAACCTTTTTTGGTACTATTGTAGGTTATGCACTGATTTATGCGTCCAAACACAATACTGGTTTTAGCCAATTATTCATTTTCTCTATAATCTGGGTATTAGGTGGCTTGTTTATCTTATATTTCGCATTCAAATTTTTATGCGAAAAACATCTTCATCTATTCACTTTTATTCTAGAGTTATTCTATATCTTGTTTACTGGAATGGCGGCATTCTATATTATCTACCTTCCAGTTATCTTAATTATTCTGTTCTCTGGTAAAGTCTTTATAGGAACGAAGATAATCTTTTTTGGTATGATAATTGCCTTTCCTTTGATTTCTCTGTTTAATATGGTTGCTTACTATGCTCAAGAAAGGGATCTGAAAGTTTTTGACTATATAATATATCGTTTCAATCGTAAAAAGAGAATGGTGGAGGAATAAGAAAAATTACCTTCCCTTGATGAGCCTTTCTATTCCAAATTTGTTGATGTCGAAAAGAACTATCAGAAACGAATTAGTCGGATTCTCACAATCGAAGACATAAAGGTTGAAAATTGACAAAATGTTTATGTTTGCGTGAAACAATCTTTAGCCCCTCTTCTAAAATTTTTATGTATTACACATGCTAGGTTTATAAGTTGCTTTCGTTATATTAACCTTAGGACAATAAAAGACATATTAAACTTTGGTGAGTTATAATGCAAACCTATCTAAACGATTCACCCCCCGGGCATGCCATTTTAATTATAAAAAAAGATTTATTTGTACCACTTAAAAAAACCACTTTAACTGGAGAGATAACTCCTCCTTTAGCTGATTTATATTTAGAGCAAGAGTTTCTTTTCACTAAAAAAGAGCATGATAAGACAATTGAAGCACTTTACCGTTTTTCCTTACCTGGTGATGCTGCCATTAAGGATGTAGAAGTGGAATTCGGTTCTCGAGTCATTAGAACGACTTTAAAGAAGCGTAAAAAAGCTGAAAAGGAATATGAAGAAGCAAAAGAAGAGGGCAAGCAAGCAGCTCTTGTTTCTAGGGGTTCACCTAATGTATTTACCCTAAAAATTGCTGGGATCCATCCTGATGAACTAGTTAAGGTTAAGACTCATTATGTTCAGATTTTACAACCTAGTAATGAAGGTTATACTTTTAGATTGCCATTAACAACAGCCCCGCGGTATGTAAGGGATGATGAGTTTGGTTCAAGACATGCTGAAGGTAATCCTCTTTGCGTGGTTAAAGATCCCAAACATCGCTTTTCTATGGCACTAAAATTATTTGATGTGACAAAAACCACGTCGTCTACTCATGCGTTTGTTCAAAAAGGAGATACATTAGAGATTGATTCCATTATACCAAACAAGGATCTGGTATTGGAATTTGAGTTAGAAAGAAAAGAAAAACCATCATTAACTGTTTTTCCTTATGCAGACTCTGATTATCTTTATTTCTTAGTGCTTGCTAAACCACCAATAGCTAGTAATAAAGTAAAGAGATTGTCATTTGTAGAAGCCATCGATCATTCAGGATCAATGGGGTACCCATCACAAGATGGGTCAAAATGGAATATATCCGATTTTGTGGCACGTATGACTTATTTAGACGTTAAGAATTTAGCTTCAACAGTACATGTGTGTGTTTTTGATACTAGAATATGGTGGGCGGAAATTAACAAGCAGAAAGACCTAGATGATTTTCTAAATGCCAACCATGGCGGAGGAGGTACACATCTGGGTGTTGCTATTGAACAGTGTATTTATAAGCACAAAAACAATGGGTCTGTTCCTTATAATGTTATTATTACTGATGCGCAAGTGAGTGATTATGGACGTTTATTTAGACTCGCAGACCAAATGAAAGAATTACAACAACGTTTTATAATGATATGTGTAGACACCGCCCCTAATGCGTATATTCCCCTTGAAATGGCAAGAAGATCTGGCGGTATATCCTTTTTCTTAAGTAGCTCTGCTGAAGTAGATATGATTAATGCTGTTGAAACTATTTCTCGTTATTGGAAAGAACCTTTGGGAAATGTACGAGTCAAAGTGGAAACTTCACAAAATACACCAGTTGAACATTCCCAAGGATTACATGAGGGAAATTACTTAGAATTAGGAGATTTACTCAAAGATATGTCTCGTTGGGCTGTGGGTAGAATTAAAATCCGAAAAAATGACAGCGTTACATTCTCTCTTTTAGTTGATGATAAAGAAATGGATCATGTCGAAGTCAAACCTAAAAATATTAACAAATTTGTCAAAGACATTTTTGGTATTCACCGAGTTAATTACCTAGAATCCCTGATAAATGCCAGATATGATTTTGATAAACTGGATGAACTTTTAACGTCTATTGGTTATACTGTTCCTCTTCATGGTAATGCTGATATGATTTATAGTGATAATATCCTTAAATTAACACGAGATAATCTTGATATCCTGTTGGCTGAAGTGGCTTTAGAGTTTGGATTGGCAAGTAAAGAAACAAGTTTTGTTGCTATTACTAAAGAAGAGGGAAAGGTGGTTGAAACATTTGTTGTTCCTAATGCGCTCCCAGAAAATTGGGGTTTAGATTTGAGCAAACCTCGAAATGCGATACTAAAGGCGTCACCCCCTAGTAGTACTCCCAGCCGAGGAATGCGTCGTCCTAAAAGAACTATGTTTATGAGTAAAACAATGAAAGATATACATACTGGTGGAAAAGGAAAGAAGACAATATTCGAAGGTAAAACAACAAAAGGAATATTCTTTGAATCAAAAGAAAAAGTAAGAGTTACTGCGATCGAAGTAAAAGGATCCGTAGCACCTGGGGCAAAACTTTTTTTCTATCAAAAAGGGCAATCTACTCCTGTGGTTACAATTGATTTACATAGGGTTAGTTTACTCGGAGGAAAACGCCCCTTAAACTTTAATGGTTATGCACGTTTTGAATGCAACATGGATGGAATTAAAATTATAATTACATAACTGAAAATAAAAAACTAGAAAGATCTATGCAAAAAGGGATTGAAAGGGGAACAAAATGAAAAAGATGGTCATATTATCACTTGATTCTTCAAATGCAGATCATCTATATTTAGCCTTAAACTTAATTTCGAAACTTTTTGCTCTAGACTAGTTAAAATGTTTGACCCTAGAATAATTGAATAAACAATCAAGATAATAATTTGTAATATCTTTTGAAAAAGACTTCACTCGATTATTCCTAAACTTTTTAAAATACCTCTTCATTTATTCATAGGTGAAAAATATGAAATTTAACACCAATGAAGGATATATTGATCGAATAATAAGATTAGTTGTAGGAGCATTATCTTTGATAGCTAGTATTGTACTTTTAATAGTTTTAGACAATCCACAATCATGGATATTCTTTGCAGTATTTGGGGTAATAGCTATAGTTCTATTAGTAACAGGAGTGACAGGCTTTTGTGCCCTCTATAGCTTACTAGGTATTAGCACAGCAAAGAAAAAGATTAAAGAAGAATCTAAAAATCAGTAAAGAGCATTAAACCACTTTTTCTCCGTATTTTTTTCCTATTTTTTTGACACGCTTAAGTATTTTTGTCGTTAAAAATTTATACCCTTTTTTGATTTATTAAAACCAGTTAAACAAACGCCCTTTTTGAAGTTACGTTGACTTTTGTTTTGTAGGACAGGCTCAGAGTAACTTCTCTTTATAGTCTTAACGATATTGGTTTGTTTAACATATCTTTCTTAGACCAACTGAAAGCATAATATGTTTAGTGTTCATCTCTTTTTGCTATAATAAAGAATCTTGGGTTATTGACTTCGATAAATCCTTCTTCAAGTATTTTTGTGTGGAGAGATACTAATTCTTTCTTATATTTTTCTATGCTAAAATCGGGTATAGCCCAAGGAACAATTTTACAATAATACACAATAGCTCCCACATCAAATATCCTGGTTGTTTTTTTATCCTGTGCTGTTTTTCTTATCCTAAACCCAACATTTTCAAGTTCGTCAATGGCTTGAGCCAAATGCCAACTTGAGTCCTTTATTGGTGCCCCCAACAATTCCTGGAGATCCATGTCATTATCTCCATCAACTTGTTTAGTAAGGAACTCACACCCTGGCTTAAGAATTCTATATACTTCCTCAGGTGCGTAGGATTCATGTTGATTTGTTATCAGTTCAAACTCTTCATTTTGAAAAGGGAGGTCTTTATCATCTGTAAAAGGGAAAACCTTGACACCCAAAGGTTCTAATCGTTTTCTAGCTATGGGAATGTTTGATTCATAAGATTCAGTTGCGCATGTATGTCTAGGAAAAGGTTGGAAATTATTAGCAAAGTATTCACCTCCCCCAGTGCCCATATCCAAAACTGAATCAACTTTGTGAATGCGATAAAGAACTTCAGTAGTATAAGAAAAGGATAAAGGATAAGAGACCATTCGATCACGAATGTGCGAAAAATCCCAGCCAGTAAAAGGATGGTTATATTCCTGCTTGAGAAACTCTATCACTTCAGCATTATTAGTAAAACCATTACTCATAATTAGGGGAAAAGAGCGAACTATAAAAAAATTAAGTACTTACATTTTTTTTGTTTTTTCTATTTTGCAGTATAAGAAAGTAACCATCTTGAATTATCGATATAAATCTCCCCTTACTGCTCTCCTAACGCAATCAATTCTTTCCAAGTATAATATTTTTTGAGTTTTCTGTTTTTTTTCTGAAACTCTATAATTGCCAAGTCTGATTCATTCATATATACGCTATTGTCTTCCACTAATAAATGTAGGAGATCAGTCATATTCGGATTATGACCAACAAGCAGTATTTTCTTTTCAGGTTTTTTTTCATAAACCTTAGAGTTCATCTCACTAATGTAATACTATTGACATAC
>CAZHRF010000068.1:0-11168 GCA_964534625.1 uncultured archaeon
TAATGAGCAGTAATTTGACCTATACCACCAGTAGCACCTGTTAAAAGAATAACATGTCTATTATCAGTATTGTTCATAACTAGAAAAAATACAAGTACAATATAAACTTTAACTCATCGTTGTTTGTTTCCCCATTAAATTGAGTTTAAATTTACGTGTCGTTTCAGGAGATATCTTATTACCGTCTTTATCTTGAAAGTAAATAGCATCACATGGACATTGTACTACACATGCCCCGCATTTAATGCATAATTGGGAATTTACCATGTTGACTCTGTTAGTATTTTTGTTCATTTGATAACAGTCTCTTGGGCATACATCTATACACACACCTATTCCACGACATTTATCTAGATTAATTTTAATTATCCAATCTTTATTGTCATGTGTGTCACTCTTATAGATAGGCGTTGTACCCTTAAGCTCCATAATAACAGAGATAACTAGTAGTAAAGACATTATATTCCATCTCAAAAAGAAGTGAAAACTAACAGTTTTTCTAATCAACAAGTACGTTAAAGGAAGAAAGACAACAAAGTTAAAACACAAAATCACGAGGAATTTATATAAGTAGATCTGTATTTTTGATTTTTCGTATTCACTTAGGATATTGCTATAGAGAGGAAACGATACGAATATCATCAAAGGTATCATCCAGCTTAATATTAACCCCATGTACCATTCGTTGATCCAAAATATCAACACAATGATCTCAACTAGTATAGAAATAGGAAAGGACCAAGCTACTGCCATTTCTATTCTTTCTAAGAATTTGAAGTGAGTTCTAGATTCAACCTTTTTTTTCGAATAATTAGATTTAATGAATAGGTGAATATCTTCTGCATAAATCGGTCCCCAGATTATTTTCCAGCCAGTTTTCTCGCTTACTTTAGCTGGTTCAATTCCCGTTGCAGCTAGTTGCGGTAGTATTACTTCTTTATGATTGACTAAATTCTCAATATTGGTTGTTTTGAGAATTGAAATAACAGAATGATTGTTTAAATGTCCTCCTGCCGCTGCACACCATACATTTATACCTTTGGTGTCTGCTACTAATAAATAGCAATCCATATTTCTTAATACTTTCATTAGTTTCAGTACCGTTAAATGATAATTTACAGTAAGAAAAACAGGAGAAAACTCGTTGGGTTGTCCAATGGTTCGAATTCCAGGTTTACTTGATACAGGAAAAAAGCGTATCAATGTTTCCAACATAGAGTATAAGACATAAGTAATCCATCTAAACCTTTTCATTTTTTGCACCTATTTCTAAGATTATTAAACTTTCAAAGAGAAAAAGTTCTTTAGATCGCACTTCAAGCCGATTCTGTTGTAAATAGTCTTGTATTTGAATGATGTCTAGGGGCTTTGTTGTTGTCTGTGAAATGAGGTATGTAATTATGATAAGAGGTATTTTAATAATCCAATATAGCATCTTTTTATAAAAAGTTCTTGGTCTAACTTCATCTACAATGATTAATTTTCCCTTGAGAGTCAACAATTTAGCTATTTCTTTAATTGCATACTCTCTTTCGTGCTCAGATAATTCGGAAAAACACAATCCACTGACAACGTAATCAAAGGATTGGTTCTCGAATTGATCAATTTCAGCTACTCCCATTTCTTTGAATTCAACTTTATCTTCGAGGGGAAGAGAATCAAATCTTTCCCTTGCTAAATCTAACATTTGGGGATTAATATCGATCCCAATTAAAGTAACAGCCTGTTTACCTCTCAGACAATTAACTGATAATTTCCCAGTTCCGCATCCTACATCCAGAATTCTTGAATTATTAGTTATTTTTTTTCCTACAATGTCATATATTTTATCTAACTTACCTAAGGTTAAAATTTTAATTCCTCTGTCATAGCGTGAGGGCGAAGATTCTAATACTCTCATAAAGACGATTGACATTTTTTTCTCTATTAGACTATTTTTTTTAATATTAAAAAGGTTTAGAGAAAATATCCCTCTTCAACTAGAACTTTTGATTTCAATTCTTAACCCATAATTTTTTATGGTTATCAAATAACTATTATGTATGAAACCCCCCTATTGTACTATCTGTAATGCTTTCATAAAAGATTTTGATCGTGGTGGTTTAATCAATTTTAAAAAAACACAAAATAATCTGGAATGGGAACAACGAATGAAAAGAGAAAACAAGGTTGAACATCCTCCTTACGCTGAATGGTTTTGTGAAGACCATTATCCTATTGCGAACCAATTTTCTCACTTAACTTGGAGTGAAGGAATGAAAAAAATCAGAGAAGTGCTAGATGATTAATATCTAGTTTCTATTAGTGAATAAAGTATTCGTATCATCAATAAAATTTAAAATTCTTTAACATTTTTTTATTATATGAACATAGCTGTTAAAGGTAAACTCGCTTTTTTTTATGATTCTGATCTTCAATTTCATGTTATACATCATCCATTAATCTTAATTGAAGATAACAGGATCACTTCTGTTGGCAGATATTCTGAACTCAAATCCGAACTTTCTGGCGTAGATAAGATAGTTGGAAACGAACATTCACTTATTATACCTGGTCTGATTAATACTCATACTCATTTAGGTATGACCATGTTTCGTGGACTTTCAGATGAGCTTCCTCTCAATACTTGGCTTGAAGAACACATATGGCCACTTGAAAAACACATAACAGCTGATGATGTATTAATTAGTGCTAAGGTTGGTGCTATTGAATCAGCGTTAAGTGGCGTTACAACCATCAATAGTATGTATTGGTTTCCTGAGTCTGAGGCTAAAGCTATTGAAGAAACAAAGATAAGAGCCATGCTTGGTGCACCTATTCTAGCTAATGAAAAAGCCACAAAAGAGGCTTTTCAGATCGCACGGAAAGTTCATAACACAGTAAATGATAGGATCAGAGGATCAATTACTCCTCATGCACCGTATACTGTACCTATTTCCCAATATCAAGAAATACATCAACTTTTAATTGAACATAACAACTCATCAGATAAGGAAAAAGAAAAGTTTCTGATGCACACTCATTTAGCAGAACCTACTGATGAATTGGCTATTTCTAAGGAATTTAATGAAAAGAAGGCAGAAGAATTTCCTGATGTTAATACTCCAGTGGAATTTTTTGATAAAATAGGCATTTTAGATGATAATTTACTTGCTGCTCATTGTATTCATGTAACAGAGAGGGATATACAATTACTATCCGATCGTGGAGTTAGGGTATCGTTAAATCCTCTTTCTAATTCTAAATTAGGTAATCACATGCCCCCCATACCAAAGATGTTACCTAAACTTGAACGTATAGGATTAGGAACAGATGGGCCAGCTAGCAATAATACATTAAGCATTTTTGATACTATTCGCTATATGGCACTATTTTACAAAGGATATCATCATGACCCCACAATTGTTAAAGCCCAAGATATCTTTAGATTAGCCACAATAGGTGGCGCTAAAGTACTAAAGTGGCAAGGGTTAGGAACACTTGAAGTGGGATCACTTGCGGATTTAATAACGATAGATCTTAAAAAACCTCACCTTTCTCCTTCACAAAGTAAAATAGAAGATGCAGTAATGAGCCATTTTGCTTATGCAATGAATGGAAATGATATTAGTAATACAATTATAGACGGAGAACTGATAGTAGAAAATTCCCAATTAGTTAATCAAAGACTTCTTGATTCGTTAGATGAGCTTGAAAAAGTTACTCAAAAACTTGTAGACGCGGCTTTGTAATGATTATGTTTTATTGAAATAACAATTATTCCGGTGATAATTATTGTTATAGCCAGTGCTAAAAAGAGACCATGAATAATGTTTAATCTTTTCCATTCACCTAGCACAATTCCACCAAACATTATGGGGACAATAACCATTAACCCATTATAAAGCGACATAGTAGTAGATATTCTTCCCTCTCGGAAAGCCATCTGTAATCCACCAGTTGAAGATAAAGCTGTAAGAAGGAAGAGGATAATATACAATACTATTTTTAAGATATTAGAACTGATAGAAACAGTAGCTGTAAGGTATAGGACCAATCCTTTCATAACAACCGTTTGTAAGCCAGAAGCTATACCCGAAAACACTCCAAATGTAATTGGGGATAAATGCATATTTCGTATTATTGAATATATTGGCATTGTTACACCTATAAATAATATCACTACTATAAAGATATATGACTCATATGTATTAATATAGGCTTTCCAATCATCTAAATTTAACTTAGTCAGGTAAAGTGACGAAATGTACGAAGATACTGAAATAGAAACAACTATACCTATAATTGCTAATATTTCTGCGAGAGAGAATCTTTCTTTTGCTTTTCCATGAGCATATAAAATTAAAAAGATCAATCCTATTCCTGTTAGCGGAGCGATTGCTATTAACGGTGCCCAGATTAATGCGATAAAATAAAACACTATACTTATCATAGTTAATAATAAACCAGCCATCCATTTCATATTTCTAATTAGTAAAATGAGTAAAGAGAAAAAATTAGCTTTCTGTACTTCATCAATCTCATCTATTGCTTGTTTTTCAAGAGCAAACCCATAATTGTATAAAACATAATAGAGTGTTCCTGCAATTAAAGAAAGAATGAAGTAGAAATTTGTCATTTAGAGCAGAAGTTAAGTGAGAATTAATAAATACTTAGTTGTGATTCTTGTATTGTATTTTTAGAGTTATCTTAAGTATTCTTCAAACTTTAAGGAAAAAAGGTATTTTCTTTAATTTTTATCACAACGCATCCTATCTTATCAGATTGTTTCATCCTTATTATTAATGTCTCTAAGAAAATATGCGTTACTCATTAATTCTGCTGTTCTAGATATAAACCTCGTAGCGGGGGCACCATCTACGACATTATGATCAAAAAGGAATGTCATGCACAAGAATTTTGCATCAAATATCTCCTCATTTTTTCGGATTAGTCTAGTACTAATACCACCAACAGCAATATTAACTGTACTGTCAGCAAAAGGAATAGCCCAGCCACTAACATTTTGAGCAAACATACCAAGAGAGGTTATTCCTGCTGTACCAATTAGCTTTTTCAAAGAGAAGGGATTAAGAAGTTTCTTTTTTATGAAGAATTTGCGTATAACACGGGGAATAAATCGGTAGACTTTTGTCCATTTTGATCTGTCTGCGTAAAGTTTCTTTTCTTCTTTTGACTGATTTTCTATGACTCTAATTTCTTCTGTTATCTCTTTTACGCTTTTATCTTGTGCTTTCCTTACTACATGGTTGTAAGGAATCTTTTTTCCTGATGATGATGTTATTTCTATTATCATAGATATATCTACATCATCAAAACAAATTAACTTTCTCCGCCATTTATAGGAATTTAATTGTTTGTTTTCCGTAAGAGCTTTTGCAAAACACTTTACAACCCATCCAGTAAAAGACACATCACTTTGCTCTTTTTCTTTTAATTCTTTAATCCTTGTCATTGCGCGAGTAATTTCAATTTCAACTAATCCAGCTACCCTTGTAAAACTAGCAGCAACATCGTTATAATCAGCCAGGATCATTTTTGCTATAGAATAGTTCTCAATGGAGTATGAAGGTTTTTTTGCCATTATAAGATTAGAAAAAAAGGTTAGTAAAAAATCTTATGTAGCCAGATTTATGAATTTTTGAATGTATTTCAATTAATTTCAATTTCTATTGAATTCTAGTATTCAAAAAAGAATCTACTTGATTCCGATATTTAGGCTTAGATTTATTTTCTAGTGTTTAAACCAAGGACATTTTACACAATAATCCACTTGAGAAACACAAGTTGATTTAAAATACTAAGATTTATATTAACCCTACGTAACGGGAATGCGGATGGATTATGGCATCAGAATTCCCGAAAATAATAGTAGTAGCAGGTTTTTCAAATTATAATAGGGAATACCCTGATTACACGAAAATGTTTGGTGAACAAAATATTCATTGGACAACAAATAAAGACCGATATACTGTAGAAGAGCATTTAGCTGAATTGAAATCCAAAATCCCAAAAGACCAGCCTTTTATTCTTTCAGGTCATTCTATGGGAGGAGCATTAATTATTGAGCTGATGAAAAAAGAAAAACTAGATAATTGTAAAGGTATAGTCTTAGTTGGTGCATCAAGAAGAATCTTTCCTCATTGGGCGCTTAATTTTATATTCCGTATGCCTATTCCGATTATTTATCTTTTCGCTATTACATTGATTATTTCTTTTCCTATTTCTCTTGTTGTTAACTTGTTTAACCTGCATAAAGCCAAACAAGCATCTTTTGAAGCTTTTCAACGTATCAGAGATAGTGGAGCCCGTAGAATGAAAAAAGAATTCAATTTATGTTTAAGAGATCTTGGTAAGGATACGGAAGATATACTAGAAGTCAATAAAAACATACCCGTATTATTTCTAAGGCTAAAAAAAGATATGATGTTACGTGATTGGGATATAGATCTTACTAAATCTTTTTTCAATAGTTGGAAAGAAATTATCATTCCATCAAATTGTATCCATCTCACCCATGATTTTGATGATAAGGTAGTTGAATTAATCAATCAGCAATTATCCTTTTTTGGGTATAATCAAATAAATGAGAAGGAAATGGCAGAAGGATCATGAATAACTGCAAACTATTACTTTTTTATACAAGTCTTTATAATTATAAAGAACATTAAAATCTCTATGAAATATGGACTTTATGCACCCAATTTTGGTAAAACATTTGGTGACCCAAATAAATTAGTTGAACTTGCTGAGATAGCGGAACAATCAGCTTGGCAAGGATTTTTTTTATGGGATCACATCTTAACTGAAGAACCCACATATGTTGTTGATCCTTGGATAGCTTTAACCGCAATGGCATCTAAAACAGATTCATTAATCTTAGGTACATCGGTTACTCCTTCTCCTCGTAGGGATCCGTCTAAACTTATACGAGAAACTTTAACCTTACAATCATTTTCTGGTGGGCGTTTAATTTTAGGGCTTGGTTTAGGTATTGATGATGAGTTTCGGTGGTTAGGTCATGAACCTAACATCAAAATCAGAGCTAAAATGCAAGAAGAACAATTAGAAATTCTTTCTTCTGCTTGGAAAGGTGAGGAAGTTAACTATCAAGGAGATTATTATAACATAGAAAAAGCTCAATTTCTGCCAGAAAAAGCTACTAAAACAGATATCCCCATTTGGTTCGGAGGTACATGGCCAAATAAGAAACCTTTCCGACGAGCTGCTAGATGGGGGAATGGCATCATCCCTCTTAAAGTAGGATTTGAAGAACCACTAACTCCTGATGAAATACAAGAAGTGAAAGACTATACTAGTCAATTTCTACCTAAGGGAAGAAAATTTGATATTATAAAAGTCGGATTTACTCCAAGGGAAAAAAGAGAAGAACAAATTACACACCTCAAATTTTATGAAAAAGCGGGTATAACGTGGTTTTTAGAAACGATCGGCGATTTTAGAGGTACTTTTCAAGACATCGTTGAGATTATTGAAAGAGGTCCAATACTGCTCTAAATCTTTTTTTCAAGAGAAGAATATATATACATCTTTCCCTTTTTATAAATGAATTTAACATGTCAGCTACCTTTAACAAGGAAATAGAAAGGTTACGGAATGACAACACTAGCGGTGCTCAAGAGCTTGTATTCCGGGCTTTAAAAAGTTTAGAGCGAGAATTAGAAGACAATCCCAAGGAAATTCTAGATTTATTTCCCTTGTTTAAAAAAATAATACAAGTCAACCCCGAAATGACTGTTCTCAGAAATGTTTGCTTACTCCTTATTCAATTTTTAGGAAAACATAATAGGGGAGAAAAGGTTTTTAGACATATAGAAGGAGCAATAGTCGATTTAGATGAACAAGTGATTCAAGAAGGAATTAATGAGCTAAAAACATATTCGAATATATGCACCTTTTCACGTTCTTCAACTCTTCAGGTTGTTACAAAAATTTCAACCTGAAGTGGTGATTATCGGAGCGGATACTATATGCCACAATGGTGATAGCATCAATAAAATAGGCAGTTATCCGCTAGCACTAGTATGTAAATCACTGTCGATCCCTTTTATTGTTATTAGCTCTACGCTCAAAAAACAAATGCGCCCTAAAGACATCAAAATACTAGCGAGGGGATCTCATGAGATATGGGAAATAGAACAAGAAGGGATAAAAATTGTTAATTATTATTTTGAAAAAGTCCCAAGAGATTTAATTACGGCATATATTACAGAGGAGGGGTATGTAACGGATGTTCCTTCATTTTCTGTTGATCTCGCTAGTTCGCTAATTGAAAGAATCTATTCTATGTAAGAATTTCTTATGACCCTTCATCTAACTCTAACTTCTGATTATTGCTCTCTGGTACAATAGGTTCAACATAATAGGCTATTTTTCCAGCCCATCTTACTTCTCCTGTTCTATAGATGGGATTATTTCTAATGTGTCTAATTCGTGATACTGATAAATTGTATTTCTCACTTAGCATTTTAAGGCTTGTAAAAGGTTTGTCAACTTCACTCAATATTCGCCTTATTAATGCTCTTTTACTTTCATCAACTACTAATTCTCCTTGTTCTACCTTATAGCCAAAAGGCGGTCTAGACATTACTTTTTTTTGTTCTAACCTTTTTTTCATGCCCTTGTATCTATTCTTCCTGTATTTCTTCAGCTGTTTTTGTGTTTCTTCTAACTTCGGTGGTAACTCTGCATTTTTCTTTTTCTTTTCTTCCACATTTTGATATACAATTCCTCTTTTCTTCAACAAGATTTTAACATAACCTAATAGATCCAAGTCTTGAGTTACTGATTTAGCATCATATATCCACAATTCATCAAATTGGTTCTTTTTGGCCAACTGCAATATATGGTCAAATTCTTCTCTCTCTTCTGGATCTTTAATTCTAAAACTTGTTTCTCGAATAATTGTTTTTATTTCCCTCTCTCCTTCTTGATATATTAGTGCTGAAATATCTTCTAATTGTTTCTCAGCTCTTTCTTCATTTTCTTCATTGATATAAATAATACACCGTTTCATAACCTTGTGAAAAGGTTATTCACCAGATAAAAGCATATGTAATACGTTCTGTGAACTACTTCCACCTAAAAGAATGGGATTTTTTGCCATCTCAGCTAAAAAAAGAAGTAGGAAGAATCAAGAAATTTCCAGTTAACACGGTCATTTCCGATTATTTTTCCTTTTCTTTTTGGTGTATTCCCTTTCAATCTTCAAATATCATCGGATCTGGTATTTCTTTTTCTGTTTCAGGTTCCTTAGATATGTATCTATTAACGAAATATCGTGCAAATTCTATCGCTTCATCCATATCAAATGGAGTTTCTTCTCCTGCTCTCTTCATACTTGATAATTTTTGTCTTAATAATCCTGTAGTTAACGCTATAACTCTATTTTGATCATATAGACTATTTGCTTTAAATCTGATTTTTGCTGCGTCTCCTAATAGTTCTGAATACTCTTCTTTTAATTCTAGAAATTGTTTTTGAATTTCTTTTCTTTCTTTTTCTATTTCTTCTATTGCCATTTCTTGTATTTTTTCTGGAACATGATCAAAATAACCTATGTAATTCACTAAATCTTGTACAAACTGTTCTTCATTTTCAATTGGCATCTTGTCTTTGAATTTAATTTTAAACATTGTACTGCTACGGATCTTTATTCGTCTGCTCATGTTATCCTCACTTCCACTTAATTCCCATCTCTTTTAATTGATCTTCATATGTTGTCAATTCGGAATAATCTTGCTTATATTCTATAATGGCATCTTTAAGTATTTGTACTAATTCTTCTATTTTTATCATATCGTCTTTCCGTCTATCCAATCTATCTTTGTATTCTGCATATTTTATTGCAGCTTTAAAATAAGTATAAAAATCAACATCACTATCTTTTCCATGGTTATTTTGCCAACCTTTGTATATCCAGTGCATAACACGCTTATACCGTTCTAGGATGGCTTCCTCGCTTATTTTTCTGTTGTCTCGATGGTTTTTAATCATTCGTGACTGATTAATGTTGAATCTTATTTTTTTCACTTTTTTCATATGTTTCACGTCTATATTTTCTTTTTTCTTATTAAAATTATGGAAATGAATACTATTAGAATTATGACTTCAATTTCTATTAACAAATATTATACTCGAAAAAGATTCTTTAATTTAATTCCGCCATCATCATTCTAAATGGTTCCAAGAATGTTGCTGGATCCAAATTCGATGTCTCGTAAATAGGTATTGCTTCATTTAGTTCTGAATCTGCAATATCTTCTGCCACACGTTTACCAAGATAGACTCCTTTTTTCTTTAGGTCTGCTTTATTCACAAATATCATAATGGGTATCTCCTTGCCTGTTCTTTCACGTTCATCTTTCACAAGGCTGATATATTCCACTATTTTTTGAAGTGAAGATATATTAGTACCATCTGCCATTATTATGACTAGATCTGATCCTTTTACTGCTATTTCTTGCATGAAACTAAACCTATCTTGCCCTGCAGGATCATTAAACACCACTTGATATGCATCATCTACGTGTGTGTAATCAATTTCTTCCTTGTTTTTCATTTTTTCAAGAACAACCGTATTATGAGTTGTAAGGCACATAATTGAATCCACAACATTGAGTGAAACAGTTGTAGTACTCTGGGAGAAATCTGAATCTTTAATGGGTATAAAGTCGTAATTATCGGCGGATTCTGCGCCTACTCGTCTTTCCACATCGCTTTTATGAAAATCCCCAAATACACTACTCAAAAAACTTGTTTTGCCACTACCTGTTGTACCAAGAATACTGACCTTGCGAATTTGTGCGCTCTTTAACATCGTATCACTTTAAGTTGATGAATAGTCTATCAATTTTTTTATAGAATACTATCATATTTAAACGATTTGTTTGAAGCAACCCTTTATACACTTAAATCAATTAAAACACATGAGAATTAGATATAGCAGTACGTTTGTTTTACTAAATAGAATATCAACACATGAATATTATTACTTTTATAAATCTCTATGTAAAAGTGTTTTGTTTACTACATGAGAAAAAGGGAAGGTGAAGGATTACTTAACCTTCAGCTCTTTTTTCTTTAAAGAATGAACTATTGCATATAGAACAAATCCCATCATTCCGAGTGCAGGAATGATTATTTTT
>CAZHRF010000069.1:0-11149 GCA_964534625.1 uncultured archaeon
TAGTGTGACCATTGCTAAGTATATATTGGTGAAAACAAAATGGCAGAAAAAAAACCAATCAAAAGTCAAAACCAGAAGAAAAATACACAAGAAGAAAAACTAGTCAGAAAGATTAACTACTTTGCTGGGTCATTAATCGCAATTTAATTTCTTTTTCTTTTACTTGTATTATTTTTTCATTAGTACCTCCGAAATAGTACTTTACTTGTATAATGTTAAAGATAGAAATGCTAAAATTTGCTTTAATGGATAAAACACTTAAATATTTTCTTAATTCGGAAGTACTTTCATGAGCGGTTTACAAAATAGCATAGGAATACTTTTTTTAATAATGAGTGAAATTGATTGATAGAACATGTCAAAGAGAGGAAAAAAAAGATATTCTAAGAAAAAATCTAATTATATTCCACATAAAGCAGCAGCTAATTTTAAACCCACATATGATTGGAAGAAAAAGGAAGCCTTGGAAGAATATAATAAAACCAAAACGGAAAAGAATGAATTAGTTTTAGATACTATTTACTATGAAGATTGTATTACAGGTATGAAACGTCTTCCTTCACACTCAATTGATCAAGTTATTGCAGATCCTCCCTTTGGATTAGACTTTAATAAATTACAAGCATTGTATAATAGAAATGGCGACCATGTGGTCACGGGATATGAAGATGTCAAAATAGAAAATTACAAAGATTTCACCTATAAATGGATAGAACAGCTCCCAAGGATCATGAAAGATCATGCTGGTGTATGGCTATTTAGTGGTTGGTCAAATCTAAAGGATGTACTAAACGCGTTAGATGATAATAATCTTACAACAGTCAATCATATCATATGGAAGTACCAATTTGGAGCATTTACAAAACATAAATTTGTTAGCTCACATTATCATTTACTCTTCGCTGTCAAAGATGAGAATAATTATTTTTTCAACAAAATTGAACATTATCCCGAAGACGTATGGATCATCAATAGACGATATCATAAAGGTATAAAAAAGAATGCCACCAAACTACCTATAAAAGTAGTACTACGATGCATAGATTTTGGTAGTCAACCTGGTTCAGTAGTTCTTGATCCTTTTATGGGGAATGGAACGACAGCAACAGCTTGCAAGAGTAGTTTTAGGCATTTTATTGGTTATGAAATAAATAGGGAGCTGAAAGAGATAATTGAGAGTAACGTCAATGTAATAAAGTTAGGACAATTTTATAAGAAGTACTCGAAAAGACCAGACAAAATTGTAATAGAAGCAAGAAAAAAATTTAAAGAGAAAAAAAAGAATACTAAAAGATAAATTATATAATTGTCCTCAAATGGAAAGTATCTTTCAGTAATTTTATCCCTAACGTGAAAAAAAAAGCAATATGTTTATTATTATTTGCTACTCTCTTATAATATGGTAGTTAGAACGATTGATGTCAAAGGTGCTGGATACATTGATAGCATTATTGGCGGAATAATTTTAGTTGTACAGGGTATATTAACCTTTTTTGGTGGTTTAGGAGTTGTAGGAGGATCAGTTCTAGGATTCTTAAGTGATATTTTTGCTGGGATCATAATGATTATACTCGGTTTACTTGTGCTTCTATTAGTTTGGGAGCAAGTTCAATATTTATTTAAAACTGGACCTATAATTAGGAATGATCTTATTATTGGAATTGTTGTTACCATTATAGGATTAGTAGCTGGTGGTTCAGCAGGTTTATTAATTGTAGTTGGTGGTATTCTTTTCATAATAGGTTCTATATAAGCGAGTCCGTCGAGGAAATTGAAAATACAAGTTAAATGTAATGTGATTTTTTTTATTTTCATGCTTTATTTTTATGTGAACGTCTTCTTGAAACCCCCCCTTTTTTTTTACATTAAAAACGTATTTAGTAAATGATGATCATTTTCACTTCACCTTGCACATTCATTAGCTGTTTTTCTTTACACAACATCATAGGCGATAATTTAATCTTTTTTTCACAATAATTTTATAGTAGTGCTTTTTAGATTATTTGATATGAAAATTCTCAGAGAGAGAGCGAAAGAATGAAAAAATTACCATCTTATCTTATATTTTCCGTTCTTTGTATTATTGTTGGAATAGGACTGTTTTTGTTAGCTCTAAGAAACTTTCTTCTTTTTCATACATTAATTGAGATGCTGATCATTATTGTTATGATACTGATTTCAGTGATTGCTTGGAATGGAAGAAAATATTTAGAAAATGATTTTTTATTGTTTATTGGTATTTCTAATCTCTTTATATCAAGTATACAACTTTTACACACTTTGTCTTATAAAGGGTTAAACATTTTTCCAAATTATATGTCTAATCTCCCTAGCTCTCTATGGGTCTTTGCTCGTTACTTGGAAGCTTGTTCATTCCTTTTTGCTCTGTTGTTTATCAATAGGAAACTCAATATCAGTATAACTTTTGTCGTTCTCTCTTCCTTGACTATCACCATGTTAGTTCTTATTTTTACAGGTCATTTTCCAGTTTGTTATATAGAGGACAAGGGGTTAACTTTATTCAAAATCGTGAGTGAGTATATCATTTCTGCACTTTATTTGATTTCTATTATTCTTTTGATTATTTTGAACCCATTAAGAAAAAAAATACAAAATTTAGTCGTTTTTTCGCTTGTTTTCAAGATAATTAGTGAACTTTCTTTTACTCTATATGTCGATGTATATGGTATCTTGAACATTATAGGCCATTTATCTTTTTTCGCTAGTACCTTTTTAATTTATAGGGCGATAATATATGAAAGCATTCGAAATCCTTATTCTATCATATTTAATGATTTGAATGAAAAAAACACGCAAATCAAAGCGATGTATGATTATCATAGAACTTTGTATAGAACAATTAAGCATGACTTACTAAATCAACTTTTTCTAACTCATGGATATCTCCAACTTTTTCAAAAAGAACAAAATGAGTTATATTTGCAAAAATCCCTGACACTCATCGATAAGACAGTTGAAACGCTTCAAGGATTAAGCTCATTAATAGCAAGTGAAGCTACAGTGACCACTACTCTACACCCTATATCACTTAGAAATGCAATTGAAAAGGTTTTAGAATTGTATAATATAGATTATCAGATCAGCGGAAATTGTATGGTTTCAGCCAATTCAACATTAAATTCAGTAATTGATAATATTGTTAACAATGCCATAAAACATGGCAAATCTGAACATGTAAAATTCGATATGAAAGAAGAGAATGATAAGTGTTCTTTAACAATTGCTAATGATGGTAAAAAGATACCTTCAGATGAAGCAAAGAAAATACTAAAAGAAAGTTATACGAAAGAAGACAAAATAAGATTGGGCATGTACATCACTAACAAGCATGTAACCTTACTGAATGGTAAAATTAAACTAAAAGAAAATAAAGATGGACAAGTTGCTTTTGAGATACAACTTCAAAAAGCTCAAAATAGTTCATAAGTTATGAAAAAAGAATAAAAAACTCGCTGATAATAAGGTCAACTGTCCCAGAGTTAGCTTATGTTATCACAAGAAAATAATAAAATGATAAAATAGTAAAAACAGTTTTATACGATAGACTCTTGTATTTCTATTTGATACCCTTCAGGATCATTAAAAACGAAAGCTTTAATTTGAAGATCTGTATTGACAAATAACTCAGAAAGTTCATCTACCTTAGCTTGTTTACAATATTCATAAAAAGATTCAACATCAGGAACACGCATACAAATCTGTACTGGTTTAATTTCATGCCATTTATGCATGCCTTTTTTTTCATCTACAATACCAATATAAGCAGATTCTGATATACGATAGATCTTACAGAAACCTTGATCGATTTCCAATGGAAAACCAAGAAAATCTCCATAAAAATGCATACCTTTTTGCAGATCTCGATAATAAATAAAAGTAATTAATTTTTCAACTTTATTTCCTTCTAGTACTGGTCTTTTCATTTAAATCATCTTTAAAGTATAGCTAATAAGGCTTTTTGAATGTAACTTTTTGACAAGAGAAATTAGCAATCTTTAAAAAGAAATGAGGGAAAAGGTATTCCAATTTGATTATTAATTACCATGACGAGTTTGTCGCAAGAATTACTGAAATGTTCTGAATAATAAAATGAAACGGAGTATTCGTAAAAATGAAAGAAGAAATGTCAAATACTGAAAGTGATAGGGAAAGCATAGAATTTAAAGAGCACAAAATGAGCGTAAAATTATCTTATGGTATAGGTAAATTTCAAGCAGAATTTTTCACAGGGGGATTTGCAGCATTAGTGTTCCTCTATTTTGAAACTGAAGTGGGGTTAAAAGGCTGGTTGACTGCTTTAGGCATTGTAATTTATAGTATCTGGAATGCCATAAATGATCCTCTAATAGGATTTCTAACTGAAAAACCCACCCCTTTAGCTAAGAAATGGGGGAGAAGATTTCCCTGGATAATTTTTGGCAGCATCTTTTGGGTATTCAGCTTCATACTAATTTTTGCTGTTCCTCAATCTCTTATAGATCAAGATATTCAGTGGGCTTTATTTCTCTGGATGGTCGCAAGCACATGTTTGTATGATCTTCTTTTTACTACATGGGAAGTGAATTATCAAAGTACGTTTCCTGATAAATTCAGAAATGAAAAAGAAAGAAATAGTGTAGCAGGTGTTGCAACGTTTATCGGTGTGTTTGGCATAGCTGCTGGAGCTTTAGTACCCACTTTTATTGTGAATTATGGCGTGAAAACATCATATGTTCGTAATTCGGTTATTTTTTCTTTGGTTGGCATAATAATGGTTGTTTTTCTTATATCAGGCGTAAGAGAGGACCCAGATATGATTAATCGATATTTGGAAGCCAAAGAACAGGAAAAAGAAACTCAAACTGAAGAACCATTTTTTGTTCAATTATTCAATGCTTTCAAGCACAAAAACTTTCTTGCATTTATTCTTCTCTATTTCTTTTACCAAGCAGGAGTAATGAGCATGAATGCTTCTGTTCATTATGTAGGAAAGTATATCCTATTTGATGTTAGCAAGACAACAGTGATTTTTGCAGCAATGTTGGTAGGAGCTCTTATTTCTATTCCCATCTGGTTATACGTTGCTAAAAAGATTCAAAATAATCAAAAATCTTTGACTATTGCCTCTTTACTTATTGCTGCTTCTTCTTTCCCTATGACTTTCTTAAATACTCAATTAGGCTTTAGTATTGCATTAGGGTTATGGGGTATGGCATTTGGTGGTTTTTGGTTAACAATGACACCAGCTATGGCTGACGTTATTGATGAAATTGTCGTAAAAACGGAAAGGAGAAACGATGGGATATTTCTTGGATTTCGAGCTTTCTTTGGGAGACTATCTTATGCTGTTCAAGCGATTTCGTTTTGGATAATTCATGCTTTAACAGGATTTGATCAACATGCCACTTTACAATCCGATACAGCTATTTTAGGAATTAAAATCCATTTAGCTATTCTTCCATCACTTCTAGTCCTAGTTGGTACATTCATCTTTTGGAAACTCAATGATCTAGATAAGGAAAAAGTACAAGCGAACAAAGCTAAACTTGCTGAAATTCAGCTTTAAACACTTTTTGCAAAGTAATTAAATTTAACTTTTTTGATGCCTTTTAAAGTAATTAATGAAAGTGAGCAAGAGTAAAAAGATTGAACTAAGCATGTTAGGAAAATCAATTAGATTATGATAAATGCATAAAAAGAAGACAACCATAATAATAGATGATTCCAATGATGTGCAATTTGACTTTTGACTTTGTAGATTATATTATCACAATTCTGAATATTTTGACTTCATAATAATCTTCGCTAGTTCTATAAATGTATCGTTTGTATTCGTACCATCCTTGGCTGAAGTAAACTTATACCGAGAGTGAGGAAAACGCTTTACCATATTGTGTATATGTTCTTCTTGCACTTCAATCTGTTGCAAATCTATTTTGTTAACTACGAAGATCACAAATTTGTTTCCAACTACTTCACGAAAGCCTTTTACCCATTTAGGCAAGTTTTCAAAAGATCTAAAATTAGTAACATCACACACTACTAAAGCTCCCTCCGAGCCCTTATAATATTCTGGATGAAATTTTTGAAAGAATTCTTGCCCTCCTATGTCCCATATAGCAAGAGAGACAGAAAAAATATCTAGTTCAACTTCTTTTTTTGTGATCGCTGTTCCTATTGTAGCAAGATAGTTGGGATTGAAATTGTTCTCTTTAAAACGAGTGACCAAAGAAGTTTTACCAACGCCTTCATCACCAAGCATAACTATCTTTTTTATAAAATGGTGTTTATCAGCCATAGAACAGCCACAAGATAAACTATTAAAGACGATTTAAATTAATTTCTTTAGTTATATAGTAACATAAACAAATATTCATTTGTTCTAATCTATTCTCTCATCAAGCAAAAGAAGAGATTTCATCACTAAAATTAATAATTAGCCTATCCTATGAATAAAAGTTCAAGAAGCGATATATTTGATGAAAGAACTGCTCTCACCACGCACTTATTACAACTTGGAGGACAAATTCATGCTATTGGAGTTACACTTATTGTTGTTGAATATTCCAATAAAGCAGAAAAGTTTGCGAGATCTTTCCCAGTAAAATATCTTAGACGTTGGTCTATACTTGCTTTATCTGTTTTCGTTTTACAAATATTCGAACTCTTTCCTCGATGGATTATTACACTTTTATTGTCTAGTTTATTCAGCGTGGAGATTAATCTTTTGCATCATGGAGTTATTAATAATGTTCTTTTAATTATCCCCATTGCAATATTTGTTGTTTTATGCTATGATTTGCTTTTATGGCTCTGGTCAAAAATAGACTTCATTTGCTCTTTAGAATGGATAATTATCAACTTCCAATCGCTAATTGTTCAAAGGAAGTCCTATAGGCTTAACTATGATATGTTTGGAAATATAGAATGGATCAAGCTAAAATGAACACAAGATGCTTTTTATGTCGTTATTCTTTTGGTTGCTTTCTGCATTATCTAGGAATTTTCAGAATGAGATCTGTATGCTGATAAAATTGCTTTAGCAATAAAGCAAAAGGCAGCTGGTAATTATTTAATACCAGAAGATAAGAAAATAAGGGTTATTTTCGTTATGTTTATATACTATATAGATAGATAGATAAACATTTATTACTATAAATAAATTAGTTGTTATGCCCTTGCATACTAACTAATGGTGATAAAAATGTTCTGCGATAATTGTGGTATAAAAATTAAAAAAATGGGCAAATTTTGTCAACATTGTGGTCATAAATTAAAACTTGACCAAACTAGAGATCAATCTGAAGCAACTAATCCTCCTCCTCGTTGCACAAATCAATCACTAAATTATAACCAAAACAAACCACAAAAAGCAAATTATCCTGCTCAATTGTATTCACCTCATCTTTACCGACACACAACTCCAACAGGAGACAAAATTAAAAGTGCTTATATCCAAGCTATCCATTTTATCCTCTCTTCAGCTATTTATTCTCTTATTAACATAATTCTATTGATTATAGGAACAAAGCTTCTTTTTGAAAATTACTTATTGGGAGGACTACTAATTTTCTTAACACTTTTGTTTTGGCCAGTTGGTTCTATAGCAGCTTTATTATATGCTGCATCACGTGGTATAGGAAAAAACCCATTAGACTTCATAGAAGCATATAAAACAGCCCTCAAATTGATTGGTGAGGTGATATTATCTTTACTAATAGGATTTGGAATCGCTTTTGTAGTTGGAATATTTGGGTTCTTTATACTTTTGATTGAACCAATTGTTGGTTCTTTGTTATTAATAGGATCTTTCTTAATCTATGTTATCACATTGATAATGGTGCTTTTTTATGTAATAGAATTTATAAACACGATGGAAAGAAAAGAAAGTGAACCGCATTCAACTCTTTATTCTAAAAATATGAATTGGAACGGATTTCAAGAAATAGTGAGAATACATACAAAAAAGGCTACTAGATATCCAGCTGATAAAGGGCAAGATAAAAAGAAAATATGTCCTGATTGTGGAGAAGAAATTGGAGAGTTTACTTCTTATTGCACTAAATGTGAAAATAGATGAACTACCACTACCTAAAGGCAGATGGTTTCCTGCTTCATCAAAGTAGCCTTAAACAGCTGAGGTCTTATTTTTTCTCAACAAGCGTCGTCTGTAGTTCCTGTCGTTCCGACAATACATTATATTGATACACTAGATCCTTCAAGGACTCTACATTCCTCAGAGTACAAGTTACTTGAAGCCTTAACATCTCCGTCATGAACTGTACCACATGTTGGACACTCCCAGTCCCCTTTAGAGTGTATTTTTCATTAGTACTTCCGATAGTTTTAAGAAAAAATAAACTGTTTTTTAAATAACATGAACTGGCTTGACCAAACTAAAAATTTACTGATTGAATTGATTCAGTCAGAACCGGTTAACCCTACATCTAATGAAGAAAAAGCTGCTAAATTAGTTTATAGTCTCTTGAAAAAACATAATATTGAAGCAGAGCTTTTACATAAAGAAGGACATGATAAACGATTAAATGTTGTAGCTAAACTACCGGGTAAAGATCCTCATGCTGCTAAACTTGCTTTACTTGGGCACTTAGATGTAGTTCCTGCTGGAAATCCCAGTAATTGGAAGCATCCCCCTTTCGCGGGAATTGAAGCTGATGGTTGTATTTGGGGAAGAGGGGCTTTGGATTGTCTTGTTACCGTCGCTTCAGAAGTTATAGCCTTGATTAGACTCAAAGAAGAAGGTTTTCAACCTGAAGGTGACATTATTCTTATCTGCGAAGCGGATGAAGAAGAAGGAGCGCAATATGGAGCGGAATTTCTTACAAAAGAACACTGGGATCTAGTAGGTGCGGATTATCTCATTAATGAAGGTGGAGGAATCCCCATAAAGACAACTGAAAATAAGACACAATATGTCTTTAGTAATGCAGAAAAGGGGCCGTTTTGGATGGATATTAAAATAAAAGGTTCACCTGGACATGCATCGGTACCAAATAATAAAAAAAATACCCTTGTCAAAGCAGCCAAGATTATTAATAATATCAGTAAATATACTGCTAAAATTAGAATAACACAAAACTATAAGGAGTTTATAGAAGCTTATGGGCTTCCTAAAGTATTAGGCAATAAATATGTATTTTCTGTCATTTATCCTTTATTAAAAATGATCATGCCTGATAAAGCTGCATTTATTAACGCTATGGTGAGACAAACGTTCAGTCCAACGATGATAAAAGGGGGAGAAAAAGCCAATATTATTCCCGATGAAATTGAATTAACAGTGGATTCACGTATAGTACCAGAACAAACTTTTGAAGAAGCAAAAGAAGAGCTTGAAAGAGCTATTGGCAAAAAATATCTTAAAGATGTATTTATTCAACCTAAATTACAATCCGAGGGTTCAATAAGCACATTCAATAGTCCTTTAACACACAGTATTCAACAGACAATGAAAAATTTAGATCCTCAAGCAGAATTGGTACCATTTATACTATCGGGAACGACTGATTCGAGATATTGGAGAGAAAAAGGTAGTATGGCCTATGGATTTGCACCTGTTACAGCTTTTCTTCCTGGAAATGAAATAGCGAATCTTGCACATAATAATAATGAACGAATAAGTATTGATTCAATTGAAATGATGCATGAGTTTATGTATCAAGCTGCAAAAAACTTTCAATCAGAACAACATGAAAAAATAATTTAGATTGAAGAATTTCGAATCTTTAATCTTTTTTCTTTTAAATTTTTTTCTTAGTAAATTTGTTATCACGGGCATCCCTCACTGGAATAGGCACTAATTCGTTTTTTAGGCTCTCAGGGTGTGCTGGGCTTTACGGAATATAATAGTACGTAGTGTAAATCTCAGATTTACTAAAAGGGCAAAATAAGAGATAGAATGACCCGATACGTCTAAGGTGTGGAGAATAATTAACTTTAGGCACTATTGCGCGAAGGGCTAAGGGGATGAAGAAGAAATGAAGACGTCAAAACTTTCTTCACTAATGTTTAAAATATAGCTAAAGTTAGTATTTAAATGAATCATGAATCATTATAAGGTTAAAAATGAGTGTTACTTACTTACAATTTTTGCTTCAAGGTCATTGTACAATCTCACTCATTAATAGTCAAATTTTAAGAAAATTCTCCGTCATTTATTTTTAGCTTTTTAATCAATCAGTTCTCCATTAAATTCTGGTTATTGAAAAGGTTTTTTAGTCTATTTTTCTATTGTTAATCTATGAAAATTTTATATATTTCAGGCAGTCCAAGAAAAAGCAGCAATACCGATTATCTGCTAAATGTACTACATTCTAAAATAAAAGGTGAGATGATTAAATTATCCGATTATAGGATCGATTCTTGTCATGCCTGTATGGATTGCCGTGGAAAAGGCGAATGTGTCATTAAAGATGATATGCAAGAAATAATCATACCCAAGCTTCTTGAAAGTAAGGTTATTGTCCTCGGCTCACCGATCTATTTCAATAATGTGTCTTCTCAGATGAAAGCTTTTATAGATCGAACACATTGTTTGATGGGATTGTTGAAAAATAAAATCGGAGGTGCTATAGTCGTAGGACGGCGATTTGGGGCCGAAAGTGCAATAACTGCAATCAATGCATTTTTCCTTAAACATGAAATCATTCCTAGTAATAGAGGTGTTGTTGGAATCGCATTTAACGCAGGGGAAATTGAAAAGGATGTTGAAGCGATAAAAGATACAAAAAAACTTGGAGATCGTATCTTGAATCTCGAGAAGATTTTGGATTGATAAATTCTGACTAAAAAGAATCCACAATCAAATCAGATATTGACTGTAATCTTCGAATTTAATACATAATACATAATACATATACATATGTAAATTTGTTATGACGGGCATCCCTCACTGGAATAGGCGCTAATTCGTTTTTTAGGCTCTCAGGGTGTGCTGGGCTTTACGGAATATAATAGTGCGCAGTGTAAATCTCAGATTTACTAAAAGGGCAAAATAAGAGATAGAATGACCCGATACGTCTAAGGTGTGGAGAATAATTAACTTTAGGCACTATTGCGCGAAGGGCCTAAGGGGATGAAGAAGAAAGGAAGACGTCAAAACTTTTTTCACTAATCAATCTAAAAAAAG
>CAZHRF010000070.1:0-11143 GCA_964534625.1 uncultured archaeon
CAAAAACAAGTGGTTTTTAACAGGTAAAATGAAAAATATGCTACCATTGGTCTTCTCTATAAAAGCTAAAAAATAATGAGTATGTGTCAGTGAACAATTTTTTATGCTCAAATGATTTAACAAATAATGATTTAACTACCTTTTATTTCTATTAGTTTTTTAACAATCTTAATATAGTGTTGTAGTGATGTGAATAGTGTTGTGAATAATCATGTCCAAAAATGGAGAAGAAAAAAAAGATTTGAGTAAAGTTCAAACAAAATTTGTGGTTGATTTATGGGCAACAGGACTTCATTCAGAGAAAATACGACTCTTCAAACATGAAAGAAGATCAGCTAAAGATAGACAGTGGTCAAAAGATAGTGATATTGTAGGGGTAATTACACGTGATGGCAAAGAATGGGGGCCAATTGCATATCGAAAAGATGAGTGGAAAACCAGTGATTATCTTAAAAGCAAATTAATTCTTAAAGCCTTTACCCAGAGTAATTATTGGCGTGGTTCGATTCAGCTGTTAGTTGGGAGGAGTGTAATGCTCTCTCAAGTAAGTAATGAAGCCACACCTGCATTTTTATTGAATTATGACAATTCTCAATATGTTACTTACTTACAAAAAGTTCCGCATAAAAACTTTTTTTCTACCCAAGGTGAAGTATGGGGCTTTGATCTTTTAATGTCTAGTGAAACTGATGAAGTTCAAACTTTTGAAATAGATGATAATCGGTTCACTCTAGGTACAGACTTTTATGTTAAAAACATTCATGATCAAATTGTTGCAAAAATAGATGGGAAAATACTAGATTTAGGCGGAAAATATGAAATAGAAATTTATGATGACAGTTTAACAAATAATAAAAGATTTTATACAACCATTGTTCTTTTCGCATCGATTATAGAGTTTATAGACGACATCAAGAATCGCTTGAAAATAATTATCAGAATGCTACAAAAATCTGGAGAAAAGCTCGAATTAGATTGGAGTGAAAAAGAGCTGTATTTCAATCCAAGAAGGGCTCATGATTGATAATCTTTCCATCCTCTCTCCCTTTAGTGTTTTCTTTTTATCGTCATTGCATATAATACCATTAGTTACTTTTATTTTCTTCATAATAAGAATTGCAGACGTTTAAATACTATATTCTTTGAATGTTAATTAGAAAACAATTATGAGTTGATAATGCTTTTGGGAATGAAAAAAATGAAGTTACTGGGTTGGTTGTTTGCCTTTCTTAGTTTGTTAACTTTTCTCAGTATTTTCGTTGTTATCTTTACTCTTAAGCATACTTTACTCATATTTATGTTAATCATGATTGCTTTGGTATTAACTGGAGGATTTTTGACTGCAGGAATGATTTTGATAGCCCTTAATACAGACACTATAGATCATGTATCAACTATAGATACTGACTCTGAAATTCGACGAGAAACAACTATTCACGGTCTACAAATAAACAGAGACACACCAGTAAGAAATCAGTTTAGACAAGTTGAATCACTAGCTAGTAGGACATTAATCAGTAAACCACCACAACAATTAGAAGAAGAAGAAAAAGAAGGGTTCACAATAAAATGTTATACTTGCGGAGACAATTTCAATTATACAGAAGAATTTTGTGTGAGATGCGGATCACCAAGACCACGTTGTATAATATGCTTATTATATCTCTTACCTGATGACCCTAATATTGTTAAAACGCCTTGTTGTAACATGTATGCGCATAAGAATCATCTTCAAGAATGGTTATCAACAAGTTCAATTTGTCCACATTGCAAAGAAAGATTGACTGAAGATGATTTGAAGTAGTTTCAAAATCTTTGTTCCATTCTTCTTTCGTTTAATGCAATGATTAGGATTAATAGATGGTACATGCAATGATTGGAGTAACATCAACATTTGTGAATATTAATTCTTAAACTTGAGTAATGATAAGTTTAAAAAAAAGCAACAAGTAAAGAATAATTAGTATAAATAGTTTTGTTGTCAAATAGATGCAAAACTGTAGATTTGGTGAAAAAAATGGTAGAACGCAAAATAGATGAAAAAAAAGCACATTTGGTAGAAACCCTACAAGATCGCAATACATATCCACATGAGACTAAAAAAACAATAAATACAAAAGAGACCAATGTTAGTTGGGTTTTTTTGACAGGCGATTATGCATACAAAATGAAAAAAGCCATTCGTTTTGGTGATGTTCTTGACTATTCCACCTTGAGTAAAAGAAAACAAGCATGTGAAGATGAACTCACCCTTAACAAACGTTTAGCCCCCAAAATGTATCTAAATGTTGTTCCGCTTACTGAAGATGGAAAGATTAATGGCGATGGTGAAATTATTGAATATCTAGTCAAAATGAAAGAATATCCTCAAGAACAGCTTTTAAGCAATATAGTTGAAGAAAAAGGCAAATTGAGTAATGAAGTAATCATAAAAATAGCCAAAGAAATAGCACACTTTCATCAAGAAAATGTTGCCTTTCCAAAGTTTGATTACCATGATACCATATATGAAAAATGGGATGAAAATTTTAGAACTACGAAAGAATATGCTAGTTTTCCATATAATAAGGATCTAGCAGGAAGAGTATATGATTTTATCAAACGTAATAAAGATTTTTGGGGAACAAGAGTAGATCATAAACGCATTGTAGATGGACATGGAGATTTACAATTAAAAAATATCTTTTTGCATGATGATAACAGTATAACTATCTTTGATTGTATTGAATTTAATAAAATGCTGAGAATACAGGATGTACTGGAAGAAATTGCCTTTCTTGCCATGGATCTAGAATTCAATAATCTGCATGACTTATCAACTCTTTTCGTTAGAACATACTGTGATGAAATAGATATGCAAATGAAATTAAGTAATCCATTACTTTCTTTCTATAAATGCTATCGAGCATATGTTAGAGCTAAAGTACATTATAGTGCCTATATGCAATCAACTGATGAAGATGATTCAAGTAAAAATTTGACCTTAGCTAGAAAGTACTTGTCTTTGGCAGAACAATATCAATTTTAATAACTCCTTTCCTTCTTTTTTCTCTTATTTATTTGTATAACTCACAATTATGCTTTAGATTTGAATAACTAAATCGAATTATAGCAGATATTCTTTGAATCTGAAGGCTCAATAATTTTTAGTTTAGAAATATAAGATAAACCTATATCCTTTTCAAATATAGTTGTCATTAATTAATAGTTGCTATTCTTTTTTTTTAAAAAATTTTAAGAAACAGTTGAAGATTTTGGAATAAACTTTATATATGCTAGAAATGAGTTATAAACACAATGTCCAAAAAAATAAATAACTTACCTAATTATAAACAAAAGGCAAAATGCCTTGAGTTTCTATGTGTCCGAACGCTATTAATGATACCATATGTAATCTCTATGGCTATTATAGGCTTTATTTATGGTATAATTACAATGTTTACTGGCTTCATTAATTGTTTTACTGTCGTCTGTACACAAAAACATTGGGAACCGCACTACAACTTTGTAACGAAATTAGCAAGATGGACAGCACATATTAACATGTATCTTTCGGGAGCTACACAGGATAGACCTGCGTGTTGTTCTCCATAAGAGACAAAATTTGAATTCTTTTTTTTTTTTCATATATCGTCAATGAAGGAAGTGTTATAGATAACAAATGAAATTGAAGAGGAAGAGATAATAACTCCTTATCTTTCAGAAGAAGTCGAATTAAAGAAGATAACACCATTTCATGTGATGTTTGCTATGATGAAAGTTAACGCTTGGAAAAATATAGCACACCACCCTACTTGTTCAAGATATGAAAATCATCTTTTTCGTATAGGTAAACTGAACCTTTGTGTAGGTTGTACAAGTATGTATTCTTCATGGGCTCTTTATCTTTTAGTTTTTTTTCTCCTTCCAAGTTTTTTTCAAAAAAATTACGTAATTATCAATGCATTTGTGTTTGTAGTAGCTATGGTAAGTCCGTTATTACATATAGTTATCAAACCTGAAAATAAATGGATAAAAAGTGTTTTTAGAGGTATATTAGGGATAGGTTTGGGTGCCTACAGTGGTTTGATAATCTTGGTTCCTAATTGGTGGATACGCGTGCTCATGATTGCGTTATTTGTTGTTGCAACTCGGATGTATGGACAAATACGTGGTTCACATGCAAATATAGACCTATGTGCAACTTGCCCATTGAGTAAATCTGATCCTCCATGTGATCCTTTTGAAAATACAGCTATTAAAGTTAAAAAACTAAATGAGATAATTGATGCCGAATTAGAAAAATATGAAAGAATGAAGAAAGGAACTAGTAAAGAAGAAGAAGAAGAAGAAGAAGATCATTCTTCTAACTCCGAAAACGTTACTATTGACGAGAAAGAGATCAATATTGATGCAGAAAAATCAGTGTAGCAATTATACTGGTAACTTTTTCTATGTCTAACTCTTTTTTATTTTCTTTTAGCTTTTATGTATCACCAAGAAGAATAGTACTATTCTTCTTATCCTTCTAGTAATGTGATAAATGTCCTTGATTCATAGCCTTATTGATTGGTCGTTTAAATAAGTAAAACCCCACTATAATTAGGAAGAAATTTAGAGCCAAAATTATTGCTATTTCAATAGGAATGGGCGAGAAACCTAGTATGGATCTAGTAATAAGTTCGGGATTGTTTCCCACCATAGTTGATCTAAAAGCGTCAATAATCCAACTAAAAGGGATCAATCTGCTTATCCATAACATCCAATCTGGAAAGACTGAGAAGGGGAAGAATACAGCTGAAAGGACCATTGTTCCAAATTGAACAAGATTATTTATTGCATTAGCATTTTTTATTTTGATCACCAAAGCGGCATAGAGGAATCCAAATCCTAGGGATTGAATAATTTCCAGTAGTAAAATAAATAGTCCTAACCATGCGTTGTTTATGCTGATAGGAACGATAAAACTGAACCCTAGAAGAACAAAGATATTAACTAGTAGCATAAAAATAAAACCTGAAATACCATTTGCAAAGACTACCCAGAATTTGTTGGCTTGAGTAACCCAGATAGATTCTAATGTTCCTGTTAACTGCTCAGATCTTATAAAACGACCTATTGACCAAAGGGACATTGAAAAAAGCATAAAAGTAACCATACCCCACATTCCAAAGGCGGCATATTTGTTTGAGGGATCATCTGTAACAGCGATAAAACTCTTGAATCTTTCTTAATTCAGAAGTACTAATTGATTTTTATAAAAATTTGGGGATTCATAAAAGTATAAAAAGAAGATGACTAATAGCAATAAAAGAGATAATATTATGTCTAAGTTGTTCACTAATTTCCGAATTTCTAATCTTAACTTAAAAAATCGTTTAATGCGCTCCGCTACTACTAGTTATTGGAGTGATCCAGACGGTGTATTAAGAAAGCCTATTTTAAATTATTATGAAAAATTGGCTAAAGGAGGGGTAGGATTAATAATTAAAGGTCATTCATACATCTCTGAGAAAGGTAAAGCTCATACAGGCCAATCTGGTCTATGCTCAGAAAAACATATTGAACAAATGAGTAAGTTAACCGATTTAGTTCATTCTTTTGATGTCCCAATTCTTGCTCAGTTAAATCATGCAGGTATGGCTTCAAAGGCTGAAAGAGTAACAGCTTCTAACTATTCTACTGAAAATTGGCAAGCAAGAGAACTTCGTAGAGAAGAAATTGAATCGATCATAGACGACTTTTGTTCTTCGTGTGATTTGGCTTTGGACGCTGGATTTGATGGAGTACAAATTCATGCTGCACATGGGTATTTAATCAGCCAATTTTTATCGCCTAAGGTAAACAAAAGACAGGATAAATATGGTGGAAGCTTAGAAAATCGCATGAGATTACTTTTAGATGTCTATAAAGGAGTAAGACAAACTGTAGGCAATAAATTAGTGAGTGTAAAAATTAATTGTGATGACTTTACATTAGATAATGGTTTTACCATCAATGAAAGTATCCAAGTTATTACGAAGCTGAAACAAGAAGGAATAGATTTTGTAGAGATTTCAGGCGGTGGACCGCAACAAGCCCGTGAGGTTAGAAAAAACAGGGGCAGGGCGGATATTTCTCCTCTTAATGAAGCCACATTTAGTGGTCATGCTCTTAAAATAAGAAAAGCCATTCCTGATTTTACATTAGCATTAGTTGATGGAATAAGATCTCGTAAGACAATGGAAGCACTACTTAGTGCCGGTATTAATTTAATCTCTATGAGTAAACCATTTATTATTGAACCAGATTTTCCACAAAAACTAATCGAAGGACAAGAAAAATCTACATGTATCGATTGTAATAAATGCCTTTCAAGAGATGTATTTGGCAAGAAAATGCTCAAGTGTCAATACATTATAGATAAGTAACTTAATGCAATTTTCTGTTTGCTTTATTTATCTTTTCTTCCATTCAGCATTTTTATGAAATGTATTTAATTGTCTATTTTTTCTAATAATCCAGCCTCTATAGTAATACCTGGACCAAATGCTGCAGCAAAAATCTTACCTTGTTGATTGGAATCTTGGCGAATATCCTCTAAAACAAACATTATAGTTACAGAGCTCATATTACCATATTCTTGCATGATATGATATGATGATTGTAAATCTTTTGGCGTGATATCCAACGCTTCTTCTACTCGCTCTAAAATCGCCTTACCGCCCGGGTGTATGGCCCACACATCAATATCTTTTTTTGTTATATTTGCTACAGTAAATAAAGAGTCCATGATCGAGGTAATATTGTCTTTAACTATAGTAGGAACATATTTTGATAATTTCATTATAAAACCTGTTTGTCCAATATACCAAGCCATATCCTCTTCACTATCATTAGCAATAGATGTCATAAAATCATGAAGTATGAACTTTGCCTCATTAAAATCTCCTTGATGAGCTGATATAATGGCAGCTGACACCCCATCTGCAAAAATGGCATTAGAGATACATTGATCAAGTGTTCTTGTTTGTTGAAAATGTATAGAACAAAGTTCAACATTAACGACTAATACTCGTGCATTGGGTTCAGAAAGGCAGATATTTCGAGCAAGTTTTAAAGCTGGAAAAGCCCCCTGACACCCCATAAATCCTAAATGGTAGCGGTGAATGTGTGGAGAAAGATTAAACTCTCTAACAATGTAGAAATCAAGACCTGGTGCCATAAAACCCGTACAACTGACAGTAATAATATGAGTTATTAGTTGTTGATTAAATTCAGCATTGTTGTTAAATAAATTTCTTATGGCTTTTATCGTTAATTCTTTTGCTTTATCGATGTATAAGTTATTTCTTTGTTCTGTTGTAGGTTCGGGCTTCAAACTTTTGTTTTTTGGATAGAAGGTATGATTTTCAGGTTTCTTATCGTAATCTTCAATCACAGTATGTCTCTTTTTGATGTTTGTTCCTTTATAAACTCTATTGAGGAATAATCTGTCTTTCAATGAAGTTGCTGTTAGCTCTTTAATTTTTTTTAAAGCAAATTTTTGAGTATAAGATTTGTCTGGTACGACTGTTTCTATTTTGTGTAAGAAGACTCGATTCAATGATTATATCACCATTTTTATATTATTCCATTCATTTTCTTTCTTTATATAAGATTTCCGTTCAAATTTTATTTTTATAGGGCTTACTAAATAGACAGTTAGTATTTTAAATTTTGGGGGTGAATACCATATATTAAACAACCATATTTTTTATGTGAATTATTATGTATATTAAAATTAATAATATATTAATTGAAATTGATATATAATAAAATTTAAGATAGTCCATTCTTACATTTTAATGGGGAACATGGTTTCAATCTTTACATTCAAAAATAAATTTCATGGTTTTATCGAATTTTTCTTTCTAATTTCTTTATTCTCCCTCAGTACTCAAATGGGAATAATTCATGTTTTTTCAAATCAAACAGAAATTAATGGAAATATTAATGATATAAATCAACGTAATACTAGTGAATTGATCAGTAACAATAAAGATCAAAAACCAAATAACATGGAACAATTGGATTCGTCCATAACAAACGAACTAGTAAAGTATTCTGATGAGTTTATTATAAATATCACAAAAAATGGTCAATATCAATCCGGTTATAATCTAATAATATTAGAGAAAAGAGCTAAAGGACAGTTGTTGAAATATCTCATGATTATATCAACAGAAGGAGATATCATTGCAAATAAGACTTTACATCCCAATGCCATGGCATCGTTTTATCCTGCTCGTTTCATCAATTCAACAACAGTTTTACTAGGCAATGGAGCTCTAGGTGGTGCAGCACTTTGGAATTACGAAACAGATACCATGATAAACTTAAATATTCGAGGAACACATGAATATGAATATAATTGTAAAGATGAAACAATTTTTACAATAAGCCGATATGAAAAAGAAGGTTTTTGGCATGATTCTATTGAAGAATATACTTTAAACGGTGAAAAAATTTGGGAAAAGAAAACGGAAGATTTTATTCCAGTTGAACACATGTGTTCTTATTGTACGGGAAATGAAGTAGGGCATGGAAATAGTATTTTTTATAATCCAGAAGAAGAGACAATTATATTCAATGCTAGAAATGTCAATACTTTCTATAAAGTAAATCACATTAATGGAGAAATTATTTGGGCTTTAGGGGAATACGGGGATTTTCAACTTTTCGATGAAAACGGAAACCCAAAAGAGTCTCTTTTTTATCATGCTCATTCCGTAGAACAGATTAGTGATGATACGTTTATTTTGTTCGATAATGATTTACATAATAAAACAAATCAGTACAATGAACGTTCTAGAATTGTTGAAATTACATTAAATGAAAAAACAATGACTGCAAATGTAAGTTGGGTGTGGGAAGGACATGAATATCTTTATAGTAGATATTGGGGTGATGCTGAACGATTGCCAAATGGTAACAGATTAGGAGTATTTGGTTTTATGTTCGGTTCTGATTCTGAATTAGGGAGTCGATTAATCGAAGTGAATGAAGTAGGAGATATTGTTTGGGAAATGAATTTTGCTCCCTCTAAGTATGAGTATGGATTTTATCGTGCAGAAAGATTCAATTTTAACCCTATAATTACACCTCAAGATGAACTTATAGGAAAAGAAAACACTAGTATAGATATAGAGTGGGAAGTCTTTTATAATATAAAAACAAGAAGTAATATCTCAGGCCTATATGGCCTATATATAAATGATACAGTCATAGAACAAGGAAAACATGAGTTTAACAAGTTTTGGCAAGCATCTTTAATTAGAACTGAGTTACCTCCTTTAGAACTTGGTTATTACAATGTTTCTTTACTTTTATTCGATAAGTCTGGGCATTTTTCGATGAGCAGTTTAAACTTAAGCATTGTATCTTCTTATATTGAACGTGAGGGTCCTTTAGAAATTGAGAAAGGGCAAAATAATTCAATTATAACTTGGAAAGGTTTTACTTCATCCCCATTAAGTTATGAATTGTTTATAAATGATGTTAAAGAAGCGGAACAAATCTGGCAAGGAGAAAATATATACTATGATCTAAATGAACTACCTTTAGGTGATCATAACTTACAAATTATTTTTTATAATAAAAGCAATATGCTCTTTGATGATTATTTTAAGGTACAGACATTTCCATTAGCTGCACCTTATTTCAGCAAAGAACCACAGGATCAAACGATTGCATGGAATGATCCGTTGATTTTAGAGTGGAAAATTTTCGATAATACACCTAAGGATTGGAAATTATTTGTTAATGATAAATCAGTAAAAAACAGTGTTTGGGTAGATAAAAATTTCTCGGTTGCATGGACAGTCACTAATTATAATGAAGGATTATATAATATTAGTTTAGTAGCTTATGACAATGCAGGATTAAAGACAATCTCTTGTGTACAAATTGAAATTCTTCCTCCAACTATCCCCGTTATAATTGACATTATTATGCACAGTGAACTTAAATGGGGAGAATCAAAACCATTCGTGTGGGAAGTACATGGTGGTAAAAACTGGACCTTGTCTGTTAATAACAACATCTATTCTTCTGGATCAATACACGATTTCCAAATTAGTCTGATTATTGATGAATGGAACCCTGAAATCTTTAATTTCGGAGTAAACAATCTGTCTTTACAAGTGGATGGGTTTAATTATAAATCATCGTTCAGAAACTTTTCAATAAAAATAGCATATGAAACTGGTGATTCCTATGCGAATGAGTTGATTGAATCCATGTCTATTTTTTATAGCAATGGAAAAAATGTATTAGGGGAACCAAATGGTCGATATGTAAGAATATTTCGAGATTACGCAAATGGTTATATTACATTAGATATGGGAGAGTCAGAAGAAATCATCGATAAAGAAGGGTATGATTTTATTGTCTATTCACCTTCAGGTTATTATCAAGTTTTAGTAACCAACAATTTATCAAAACCATTCAAACATATAGGAGAAGGAGAAGGAAATACACAATTTGATTTAAGTTCCATAGGTATTAATGAGGTTAGATATGTTCGTCTAGCACTTAAATCAACAGATGAAGTGCATATAGATGCAATCGAAGCCTACCATTATAATTCACCTATTATTGCCAGAGAACCAATAATATACAAAGAAGAAACAGAAAAAGAAATAGTAATTAGGGGGAGAAAAAATGTTACAATAGAATGGAATGTTTTTGATGACCACCCAAAAAATTATTCTATATATGTGAACTTTAAACGCGTAGAATTTGAAAGATGGGATGGAAATAATATAACTTTCAACTATGATTTTAATAAGACTGGAACTATAAAAGTAAAACTAATTGTATTTAATATGTTTGGCAATCATGCAAAAGATAAGATTATTGTACATGTGATTTCTTTAAGAGGAAATTTATCTCCTCCTATTGTAGTTGGAATGTTGATTGGAGGTTTATTGTTATCTTCTTTTGCTGGGTGGATTTATATGAAGAAAAAAAGTTTCCCTTAACTTCTTATCAAAGAAATAACTAGGAAAAGCTAAAAAAATGTTAGATCGGATAAAACCATTTATTCAAAATTTGAAAAATTTCTACAAATGGGGATCGATGATGAATTTATGAACTACCACTGCCTACAGGCAGATGGTTTCTTGTTTCAACGAAGCAGCCT
>CAZHRF010000071.1:0-2034 GCA_964534625.1 uncultured archaeon
GTCCTATATAAACACAACATTTTGTACCCAAAAGTGGCCAAAAAAACCCATGGAACCATTATTAGTCAGGAGTTAGTTCTTGAATTACTTCCTTTCTTCCTTCACTTAGAATTTCATCTGTTTCTTTTCCACATTCAGGACATGCCTCTTTATTTTTAATACCACAATATCTACAAAATATCTCATCTTCACCTATCCTTTTTGCGCATCCAATACAAATGATCATTAGGATTAAAAAACAATAACCAGTTAATAAATATTTTTTATTAATAAGAAATTATCATCAAATGTTTAATAAAACAGTACGTCTTTCCCCCCTATGAAACAGTTGAAGGGTGATTATTGTTGTGGTGTTCCATGAAATGGGTGTTTTGGTCTATAATTACATTTTTCTTATATACAAGCCGTGCTTACGTTTCTTTCCTAGTTTAATGTAAATAGGGGATGAAACACCTACATAAAACAAGATACAAAAAAACAAACTATCAGTATATTACACCAAAATAGAATTTTTCTGATTCTTGTTTATCAAAGATATAGCATTTTTAAATGAAAAAGGGGCAATTATAACCTAACTTGGAGCAAAATCTCGTCGATATGAGCCCCATTGCTAGTATTAAAATCACTTTGAGATTTTTTTCCTTATTTAAGAACTATTACTGTTAAATTAGTTTTCATGATATTTACTATCAATAGCGATAGCGGCAGCAATCCCAAATATTGGTTCTAAACCCGGGAAAACTTCCACTTTAAAAGAGTCTCTTAAACTAAGGAATTTTTTGTCAACTTTAAAGCCTACATTTCCTGTTTGATCTATAGCTGTAAAGGAATAACCAAAAACGTTAGAGGCAGAATACTCTTTTCCTGCAAGACTTAAGTCAAAACTAAAACCAAAGAATCGGATCAGCGGGAAACTTACTTCACCTATAACTGCACCTTTATGCTTAATGGTCCATTTATTTCTAAACAAAAAATTAGATTGAATACTGATTTCTTCATTTCCAGCCATATCTTTGATAGATATTTTAGGCGGTACCGATAAAAATTGCCGTTTTGCTATAAAGATCTTCTGATCAGTAGCAAGGTCAAAAATATCATAAGTGCTTCCAAAAAAGGAAATAAATCGCTGTTGAACTTTAAATGCGTAAGTCATTTTATTTTACACCCAATAAATAAGTAAAACTACACATAATTAACTCTTTCTCTAAAAATAATACTTCCGAATTAAAAAAAGTAATTGTTATATCCAGTTAGAATCTACTTTTACTAATTAAACACGTACCATTCTAACCACTTCGCACTTAGAAGCTCTTCATAATGTATTAGATACTATTACTTTAATCACATGATCTCCAATATTCCATTCCACTAGCAATTTTACTGATTAATGGAAAATATGTGGATAAATGTAATTCTTGTCGTTACCTACAATTTACTTTGCTACATTCCCGCCATTTATCCTTCAAACCCATCAATTGTAGAAAGATTTACATTTACCAATGAAACATTTTTGAGGTTCTGGTTTTTAGCTACAGGAATTCTTTTCATCATCTCGGTGGTTATATTGCTTTTTCTAACTATTAAAAAACGTAAAGCCCTTGGAGGACAAGATACTCCCAGTGGACTAATGGTGGGAGATGTATATCAATTCAGTCGTCACCCGATATATTTTAGTATAATATTAAACAGTCTTGGATTAGCCCTTGTATTCTTCAATTTCGATGGATTGATCATTATTCCACTTGTGATTTTAGCTAACTTCCTAGAAGCCAAATCTGAAGAGAGTTTTGATATGATCCCAAGATTTGGCGATGAATATAAAAATTACAAAACACAAACAAAAATGTTTGGTTCAATTTGGATATGGATAGTTATTTTAGCAATTGTTATTTTACCAACTCTAGTAGTAATTTAGGTGTTAGAAAAGATCGATAAACCTCCAAAAAGTACGAGCTCCTGAAATTGTATATTATCGAAGATTACAATTTGTCTTTTCATTCATATAATGTATATGCACCCCAATGCACCAAATCA
>CAZHRF010000071.1:2134-11062 GCA_964534625.1 uncultured archaeon
TTACAATTTGTCTTTTCATTCATATAATGTATATGCACCCCAATGCACCAAATCAGGATATTTCTCTGCAGTTTTCTTCCTAGCGTTCTGTAGTGATTTTCCTACAGGTTCCTTATTTAGATAAAATCTGTAGAATTGCTCTATGAAATAAGCTGCAGATTCATCGAAGACTCTCCAATTTGTTGCAATTACGGTAGGAATGCTTGCTAATTGTAATGAACGAATCAATCCAAGTATTTCCGCACCATCAATTAGTCTAGTTACACCTGTTTCACAAGCACTAAGAATTGCCATCATAGCAGGAGATTTCAACGAGCCTATTTCATGAGCGGTGAGATTATAATCATTAAGATAGAGAAAACTCAGTTGGGGATTGGCTTTCAAATAGTTTCCATGCCCCGCAAAATGAATGATCGGATAGGCTTTACCAAACTGTTTTAGCACTGGTTGATGTTTTACTTGGTCTTTAAGAAGAAGCTTAAAAGGTATTTTTTTCTTCTTCAATAATTCAGCTATTTTCTTAACTTCTTGTTCTGATCCAGGTAAATCTCCAGTTGGATTGCCTAAAAGAATAACTTTTCCGTCAGTCCCTTTTTCAGCTTTAAGGGATTTTTGATGAAAACAAGTCCTGAATAAGTTTAAACCAAAACTTTTGGAAAGATTATACTGTAAACCCAATTTTCCTGTAGAATCACCTATTATCTCCCAAGGAATAGTATGTAACAATTTGTCAGGAATAATAGTAAGTGAATCATACTTGGAACTGTTTAGTTTTGATTGTATCTTTTTAGGGATAACTTGCCCATACATTTTTGAAGTAAGTCTTGCTAAACTTTTACTTTCCCCTTTATCTATGGCTCCCACTAAATTGTCGCACAGAGTAACTAACTTGTCTGAATCAATATCTAAATGATCAATTACTACTTCTTCTTTATCAATTAGATAAGCTAAAACTGTAAACTGATTCGCCTCTGAATATTGTTTGCTATCTTCTTCTAGGAATTCTGACATCTTTTCGAGGTTTTTGGCATCAAAACCCACCAAAATGTCCATTTGCATCTGGCTTTTTATTTTTGGTATTAAAATAAAATCAATTATAGCTCTTGAATCATCTTTTTGAAGTATTGTGTTAATTTGCTCTAGAAGATTGACGCTTAGAGGTTTAGGGAATTGATTTACATTTAAACATTCTAAGTAGATGTTTCCTCTAATTCTCTCGATTTTATTATTTAATTCATCCTTACGTTGAATGAGTCGAGATCGATCTTTATTGGCCTCTTCTTTTGACCACTCTCCACTTTCCACCTTTTCTTTCATCAATTCAAGGTAATAATCAATTTCTGCTAGTTTTGAAACTATTTCATTTTCTTTTTCAAAAAGCTGCTTTGTTTGTGGACAACCCTCTATTTCAGGTTCAACGTTAAACTTATTGATTATTTCCCTGTTACGATAGGTTTCAACCAACTCCAAACAACTAAGTAGTAGAGAAGAAAAGTCTTTTGACCTCTTTTTTGCGAGCATAAGAGTTGTTTCACAATACAAATCTATGGTGTTCCCAATAACTCCGCTATATAAGGTACGAGTCGTTTCCAATCCTCTATTTTCTGCCAGACTAATACCCGTTTTACATGCCTTTTCAAAGTGTTCAAGCGCATCGTAGAACTTTTTATCACTTCTCAAAATATAGCCCATCAATGTTAAATCCATTACATAACTTAAATCGTTGATATTGTGTTGCTCTTTTTTGTTTAGTACATCATCTAGATATTTGGATCCCTTCTTTGTCTTTTTTCTCTTCAACAGTATTCTAGCTTGAGCACTTAGACAATCAATTTCTCCCATATAATTGTTATTTGTCTGGTGAATTTTCTTTGCTTTTTCTAATTCCTTGTTAGCTTGTTTTAAATCATCCAACATAACTCTAGTTCTGGCTGCATTCATGAGAGATGAAGCATATTCTAATGATTCAGGACCAGAAATAGCTAACTGAGGGAGAACACTTTGTTCTAAGAAGTTAAGATTTGTTTGTAATTGGTCATTGATATCATTGAAACTGTCTTTTAACTCATCTGTTGTTAGTCCAGAGGACATCTTTTTAGTATAATTCTCAAAATAAGTAAGGTCTTCTTCCCTAAGAGAAAGATTTCTTCCTTGTTGTTTTAATAGTTTAACTAGTTCTGTTGTTGTTTCAGCCGATTTTTGAGGATAACCTAGTTTTAGGTAAATATCACTTTGCATTTGTAAACTTTGAGCATAGAATTGCAAAAATTCTGGAGAAGGGGATTTCTTAACCTTTTCTTGAAATGCCAATATTTGCTCCAACGACTCTTCTAATCTATTTTGTCTTTGATAATCAATTGCAAAATTGTACATAGCTTGCAGAATGTGTTTTTCATTCTTTGTTTTTTTAGCATATGATAAAGCTTCTTTTCTATACTCAAATGCTTTAGGGTCATTTTGGAAACCATATAACTCTGCTTTTTTCATTAAACCCATAAAAATATTGTCTGTTAGTTTATGTTTTTTAGCAAGCTCCAATCCATCTTCTACATACTCTAAGGATTTAGAGATAATGTATGGATTATAACTTACTCTCCCAGCAGCTTCACTAAAAGCAAAACATGCACGGGATTTGCTCTCATAATCCTCGATTTTAGATGCTAAAGGTATCCAAGTATTTTCACAATAATCCAATAATTGGTTAAATAGAGAAGCTTCTACCAAATATGATGAAGCCATTAAACACTCCACAGGGGCGTCAAATATGACTTTCTCAAGTGTTTTAGCATCCTTTGTTTTTTGAGCTGTTTCAAGTATTTGACTGTTCAATTTTACAGCTGATGTCATCCCTCTTACTTTGAAATACTTATCTTGAACTTGAGTTACATAAGCTAAAAAGAAGCGTTGAGAAACATATTTATTGAGTTTCATTACATGATGATGCCAACCACCCTCAATATAAAAATCGATTAAAGGTTTCCATAAATCACCAATTTCTTCTACCATCTTTAGATAAGCTTCAGGATTGGCTATCTTAAATTGAACTTGTGACATAGCCGTCAAAATACCTTGAAAAGCGTTTTCCAAATAGGTCAGAAAATGATCGCCTTCAAGATCTATTGTTTGCATTGCGTCTAATAAGAAACGGTAGACTTGAGGATACAGAATAATACTCTTGCTAGGAATCAATATTAGCCAAAATAGGTAATCATTCGTCATTTGGGCAGTACCTAACTTAGAGTAGTTTAATTGAAGATTGGGAATAAGATTATCTTTCTTAATAGTTAATTTAAGCTTAAAATTAGCTTTAATTTCTTTCAAAATTTCCTTCCCACAATTATCACAAGCATTATACATAACCATTTCTACCCTATTCTTCTTTATTAAACTGAACGAGTAAGAATCAATGGGAACACCAGTACTGGTTTCATAGTGTTCACAGTTGTAATTGTGTTTTTGTAGGCCTTTTCCTGCATCTACAGAACATTTTTTTTTCAATAGCTCTTCGACCTTAGTGGTGGTTGAACTAAAATTCTCAAGGAATTTGTAACCATGAGATGAGTGGAAGATACTGTCTATGATACTTAGACTTAGACCATATTCTATGTTAGACATTTAATCAGTAATAAGTAGCAAATATTCAATATAACTTTTACTAGTGAAATCATACAGCCATAATTTTTGCTTTTCTTGTCTTTACGAGTTTAAAGCGGCATTGATGTTATTCAGTAGTTCCAGTAGCAATTTTACTGATTTCCACTGCCGATAAGGTGGGAAATCTAACAAAGAGATAGATATAAGAAGGTGGATTACTTTGCAAAGTTTTGAAAAATATGAAAGAGTACCATATATTTGTGCTCTATGAAAGCATAATATGCTTTAAAAAGTAAAAAACCTAAACCTATTCCTCACTTTTTTCAATTTTAAAGTCTATTTGAAGTTTATCTGTAACATTTTTAGTCCCCACAGTAAAATATGCACTTCCTAGTGCTGCATCTTTAGCTTCTTTATCTTTTACAATTCCAGAGAGTAACACTTCGCCGTCTTTAACTGTTACATTCACCTTTGACGCATCTACACGATTATTTCTTTCCAAAGAGCGTTGAACAGATGTGCCTACCTCTTCATCAGTTATCGTTTTTTTTGGAACAACTTTTAAATTGTTAGTGACACCTCTAACTCCCCTAAGTGATTCAGCTGCTTTCTCAATTTCTGCTCGTTTCCAGTAAGCATCGACTGATCCATCTAGTTCTAACCAGCCATTATTAGCCTTAATAGTAATATTTTCAGGATTGATATCAGGATCCCAAAATAGTTTATCATGGAACTCTATAGAGAGCTGTTTATCAGAAATATTTTGGATATCAACTTCAGGTTTCACTATCAATTTATTATTAACAGATTTAACGCCGTTAATTGTCCATACATTTTGTTCAATTGCTTTACTTACCCGAAAACTAGGAACCTCTCCAGTAAGAGTTACAACCCGCTCCTTGACATCTACTCTTATAGGATCAATATTAATTCGACTATCCCACGCTAACTGATCAATAATTTTTTTTCTAATAATATCATCTTCCATTAATATCCCAACATTAAATAAACTAGCAAAAGGGTATTAATAATATTAGGATTGACCAAATGGCTAAATAGAAAAAAAGCAAAAAAGGGATAGTCTTATTTTATGTTCTCTTGTAAGAAATCTATAGCGTAGAACATTATTATACCCGAGAGTAATAAATAGTTTATACCAGCAATGATGTATAATACAATACCCAATAAAGCATTAACATACAAGCTAACTATCCGCTAATATAATTATATCTTTCCTTATTCTATTCTCCTATAATTTCAAATAATATTTAAAAGCAAGTCGTTTTTATCTAAACTGTGATTATATGAGCAGTACGAGTATACAACCCTCTTTCGTTAAGAATTCTAAAAGAATTGCCTCATTAGATTTCCAGAGAGGATTTGCAATATGGTTAATGGTTTTTTTGCATTATATTCAGCATATTTACGATGTATCTTGGGCTTTTGATTTAGATGTGCTGTTTCAAAAAAACATTTTTGTCATTATTATTATAGCCCTTATGGCTTATCTCGGTGGGTGGGCAGGATACTTTTTACTTATTTCAGCAACTGTAAACTCTTTGGCTATGACAAAGAGATCTATGCGAGGTGAAAATCCAGAGAAAATAGTATTGAAACAAGTACTAACGGGGATAGGCATTCTTGTGTCTGCATATATAACAGAAAGTTTCATGTACCATGGATATTTAGGACATGCTCTGAGATATGGTGATTGGTCATATACTTTTCCTATCAAAGGTAGGCTATTCATGATGGAAACCCTTCACTGTATTGCATGGTGCATGATAATTAATGGTTTCATTCACTATTTGCTAATTAGAAATAATGGTCATAACAGATTTTGGAGAAATTTATGTGTTTATAGTGCTTTATCCATAGTTGTTATAGCATTAACCCCCTTTGTTTATACTTGGGTTGATAATTGGAATTGGGCAACTCCTTCAACCAGTTATCTTGCGCAGATAAAAGGAGATACATCCATCCATGAAACATGGCCTGGTGAATACTTCCAATCATATAATGCATCATTCAAGGCGTGGATTGGTTCAATGATAGCAGGCGATTTACAACCGCTTTTTCCATACTTTGCTACCTCTTTCTTGGGTTCGATGTTTGGATTGGCGTTAGCCCAACCTAAGAAAATGAAAAGATTACCTTTAGCTGGGGGATTGCTTTCACTTGGTCTATTTTTAATTGGGGGAATATTGATAGTGCTGGGTATGCCTTGGGACATAGGATTTAGAAGACCAGATTTACCTTATTATCTTATTTTAACTGGTGGACAGGTAGGTATTATGGTTTTATTTTTATGGTTAATTGAATATAATGGAAGATCCCAAAAGTTTGGCAATAGGTTCGTCACTCGATATTTCCGCAGATGGGGCATTATAGCTCTTTCTATTTATAGTTTAACCATTTATGAGATTCTTCCTCGATGGATAATTACTCAAGTTACAAGTATAAATATACTAACAGATAAAGTAACCAATGAATTCATAGCTATTATTTTTGCTATAATTGGCATATTCTTCTTTGAATTAGGCATTGTTCTGTGGAGTAAAGTAAACTTTGCATTCTCTTTTGAATGGTTTATTATCCGTCTGGGAGCAATAGGACATGGTACAATATCTAATAGATTGGATTACAAACACATTATGAATGATGTGGAATGGATAGATTACAAAAAATTAATAGAAGAAAAAGCAGACAAAAAAACCGCTCCATCAATTCCAGCTTCAAAATAAGTTATTGAAAGAGAAATAGTCTATCTGATATTTTACGATTAAAAGGAGCAAAATGCTTCTAGTTACTATGTAAACTGTTAGCAGTAAGTAGGTTTAAATTTTTTATTTACGGGTTAAAATTGAGAGTGTATGGTTAACATCCAAACTAACGATTCATGGGAAAAATATCTAGAAATTTTCTTGAAACATACTAATCAGTATGCCATACAAAATGATATAGAGTTTATCATCGTAGGTTCAGTATGTACAGCTTTGCAGGGTTGCAACATAATTCCAAATGATTTGGACGTATTGGCAACAAAACAAGAATATGTACATCCTCTTGCGGATTTAATGCAACAATATGAATTAGACCACTCACCAACAGATAAATTCAATGATGATTGGCTATCATCTAAAGAACAAAGAGTTATATCCATTGTTAATGAGCAAGGTACGGATGAATGGTATTTTGCAAGATGGCTAATTGATGCCTTCAAAATTGAGATTGCAAGTATTGAAGACGAAGGGGCTGTTGAGAGATCAAGAAATTTGGGAAATATATGGGAAAATGGACCAGACATGTACCCTTATGCAAAAAAGATAGAATACAAAGGATATAAGATCAAGGTTATTCCTTTAGAATTACAATTATCAACATGTCTATTTAGGAATCAACAAGACAGAATAGATGAAATTATACGAGTATTCAATGAACAAGGGTATGATAAAGAGCTTTTAATAAAAGGTTTAACGGAAGATCAATACAAAAAAATTAAACAGCGATTAGAATAAGATCCTTAATCTATAATGAATTTATGCGTTTTCATTCACTTCTTTTCATTTCTAAAATTATACTGATTTTTTGTATTGATAAAACACAATATTTATTGCTTGACTCCCAAAAATGTCATTTAGAAAAAGGAGAAGGTTTTAATTGTCTGATATAAATTATACTAATCGCGGTTTATTTACTGATCTTTATGAATTAACCATGGCACAAGGTTATTTTGATGCGGGTAGAATTGATGAAGAAGCTACTTTTGAGTTATTTTTTAGGAGAAATCCTTTTACCGGATTACATAGTTATGTTATTGCCTGTGGTGTGTATGATGTTATTAAATTTTTGAATAATTTTAATTATACAGCTGAAGATATTTCTTATCTCTCCAGTCTCAATAAATTTTCTGATGATTTTTTAGATTATCTTTCTAAACTAAAATTTGAAGGAAAAATTAGAGGTGTACCAGAAGGAACGCTTACTTTTCCGTATATGCCCATTATGCAGATTAGTGCCCCCATTATACCAGCTCAATTAGTGGAAACAGCTATTTTGAATATTTTCAATTACCAATCACTTATTGCAACCAAAGCATCAAGAGTTTGTCGGGCTACAAAACGTGAAAATAATGTTTTAGAGTTTGGTCTAAGAAGAGCCCATGCTGATGCTGGCATCGTTGGTTCTCGAGCAGCAATAATCGGTGGATGTGCGTCTACTTCCAATACTATTGCTGGAAAATTTTATGGTGTGCCTGTAGCTGGAACACAAGCACATTCGTGGGTACAAAGCTTTGAAACAGAATTAGAATCTTTTCGTGCTTATGCAAGAAGTTTTCCTGATAATACTATACTTCTTGTTGATACTTATGACACTTTAAACCAAGGTATACCTAACGCGATCAAAGTTGGTTTAGAAATGAAACAAAGGGGAGAATCACTTCGAGGTATTCGATTAGATTCAGGTGATTTGGCATGGTTAGCTATTAAATCAGCTGAGATGTTAGATGAGGCTGGACTGAAAGATACAAAAATTGTTTTATCTGGTGGATTAGATGAATATGTAATTGAATCTATCATTAATCAAATAAGAAATGGTGGGAGAGAGAACAAAGACAAACAGTTTACTGAAAATTTGATAGATCGTTTGTTATATGGTGTTGGAACTGCCTTAATAACTGGTGAGGGTGAGGATAATTCAGCATTAGATGGAGTTTATAAGCTTGTACAAGTAGAATATCAACCTGTCATTAAAATCTCTGAGAACAGAAATAAGACGACTAATCCTGGTAAGAAGAATTTATGGCGAATAAAGGATACAGAAGGTAATTGGATAGCAGATGTAATGGGGTTAGTTAATGAAGACACACCACAAGAAGGAGATACAATTTATCACCATACTGAGTTTACGAAAAAATACAAACTAGATGAATGCAATCCAGAACCGCTTTATATAGATCTAATGGAGAAATATAAAGATAAGAAAGAAAAAGAAGTGTGGGAAGAATCAAAAAAGAGAGCAATAGAACAGATGAATGCCATTGATCCAAGCCATCTACGTTTCTTGAATCCCCATTATTATAAAATAAGTTTGACTGAAAAACTCTATCAGCTTAAAAGAAAATTCATCAATAAATATGATTGACATCAAGAGAAGAAAGAGAAAAACATGTTACTGGATAGATAAAAGAGGAATAAAAAGTAATTGTATTTTTTTGAATTAATTCATGAATTTTGCTGTCCATCGCGGTATCCTTTTTAGCGCTATCTCATCTTACTTAGATAGCAATATTTTTGTCAACTAGATTAAACTTGAAGATTCATGAAAAAAAAG
>CAZHRF010000072.1:0-10975 GCA_964534625.1 uncultured archaeon
GTAAGCCCTCATTTTGAGGCAACTTCGTTGAAACAAGAAACCATCTGCCTTTAGGTAGTGGTAGTTCATAATGAAAAAATAGGATAAAAGTATTAAGAGATTATTCTGTATATTTTGATTGTAAAATATCTTCTGTTGTACGTAGTGTAGCTCCTTTTCCTTTCCATTCTTTAATCAAATTTGCTGTTTTTTCTTTGTCTACACCTTTTATTGCATCTTCTACGACATAAACTTCATATTGTCGCTCTAATAATCCTTCCACAGCATGCTTGACACATACATCAGCTGCTACCCCATACACAATAATCTTCTTTGGATCAATCTCACTCAAAATTAGTTCAGCATTAGGATTAGTAAAGACATCAGTATCATTTTTTCTAAAAAATATAGGAAAACGGCTATTTACAATATCATGAATCTTTTCAGAAGACAGATTCTCACTATAATCTATCCAATGTGCTGTATCAGATCTTGTTTCCATAATCTTTTCCGCACCAAGCTCACCAGCCATACAATGTGGAGGAAATGTATTCTTAAAATCTGCTCCTTCCTCCACTATTTCTTCATCATCAAGAGAATGATAATCAACAGAACCTAATAAACGAATGCCAGTTAGCCTTGCATATTGAGTCATTTTCTCTAAATTAGGTTTAATATCTTCTGCACCTTCAACATAAAGTGCCCCATCTTTATTACAGAAATCTCTTTGGGTGTCGACATCCCAGAAAATTACGTTGCCTATCATTTTTTTTCAAATAATACTAGGTTTTCTACTTATAAAAGTTTTATTTAATCAATTCTCCTAAAACTCATCACCTAAAGTTAAAATATCGATTTAGAATAGAAAAAGGGGTTATTATTTACTTTAATCGGGGAACTTTATCCTTATATACACATCTGGTTCTTCGCCATTCCGCTCTAGTCCAGTTACAAATAATGTTTCATAATTACGTATATTTAATTCTTGTAGAGTAGCATTCTTTTTTGCTTCTTGCATATTTTGTCTATCAATGATCCAAAAATTGGGTAGATATTCAGGATCAAAGGTATACCCTTCTTTCTTTATAAGAGGTAAGATCATATCTATTGTCGTGGTAGGAGTAACTTTTATTTCAATCATATCAGGCTTGAATGACCCACATAATTGACAGTTCTTATTTGGAGGTTTCTTAAACTGATAAAATTTACCAACTAAGCCATTGTATATTAGATAATCTTCATTCATCGTGCCTAATTCTATACCTTTTTGATGGTGTAAAATTTTCACCGCTTCTTGTGATTGAATTGATGCCATAACTGCATTAATAGTTATAATAGTAGGATCATGTTGATCAACCATTTTTACAGCCTCATCTATTGTAAATTCACTCTCTCCAGGAAAGTGTTCTTTTACTAGTTTATTCGCATACTCTAATACCATCTCCATCTCATTTATTTCCGTTGTATCCGGTGGCCTATTAAATTTCGATTCAAAAAATAGTTGTCCTTTAAGTAAACAGTGACTTCTTTTTCTTGGTATTCCAACCAATGTACATGCAGCCAGCGTTTCTCTTTCTGGTTCAATTTGGGGATCACATTGTAAACAAGCATTTTTCCCGGGTAAATAGGTATATACATGCCCATAATATGTCTGTGTTCCTGCATCAATCAAAGGTTTTTGAAAATGTACTGCTCTCCTCATTAATTCATTTCTTGCTGCTACTGAATCTAGTCCTGCAATTATCAAATCTGCTTTTGCATAAATTTCTGGATCAACATTTTCCAAAGGTTTGTAATGCCATTCATATTCGCTAAACGGGTTAATCTTCTTTAATGTCCTGGCTGCCACTTTAGCTTTTGGTTCTCCTTCTTCAGCATCATAAAATAATATTTGTCTATTAAGATTAGAATATTCCACAAAATCAAGATCAATCAGATGAAGCTTACCTACCCCCGCCATAGCTAAATTTTTAGCTACTTCAACACCTAACCCCCCTACACCAGCTATAATAACAGTTGATTGTTTTAGGGCTTGTTGACTCCACCCAGGTAATCGCAATTGTCTATCTAAACGTTTTCTCTCTTCCTTATCAAAAGTTTCATCAAAAAAATTTGATTGATACCCTTTACTCATTTTTTCACGCTCTTTAAGATGTTAATATATATTTCAAATAGTTTTTTATTATGTTTCTTTCAACTTTTTAGAGGATCATCCAAAAAAAAGATGGAATCTTTTCCTGCCAGTTAAAAAAAAATAAAACTAAATAAAATAAAAAGTGTTTTGTTTAACCTGCTGTTGAAACTGGTATCAACAGTACGGTATCCCCATCTTCAACACCATAATCTTTCAAAGCATCATCAGGATCACATGTTCTCCCAGCATGACTCAGATGGAATTCTTCTGGAGGTAATCCAAATATTTGGCCAACAGTATATTTCAAATCTGCAATAGGTGCTTCTTCAGATACAACTAACTTTTCTTGTTTAGGGTTTGGACCAATTGTACTTTGGAAATACACACTTATTTTCTTTCCTTTGGGTGTTTTGGCTGTTGCAGGCGTCTTAGATTTAATAGGTTCTTCATCTTCAAATTCTTCTTCATCAAAATCCAATTCTTCAAATTTTTCCTCTTCTTCACTCATGTTTTTCACTTCGTTTTGTTATGTCATAGTAAGGTTATCCGTTTATTCTAATAAAGCTTCTCCTTTAATCAGATAAAGCACGTCAATGTCATCATAAGAGTTAAAATTGAATACATTTATCTAGTACCAGAATCATCTTTAACTAACCACATAATCAAAATGAATGGTCGACTCTACTTTGGTGAACAGCTTGAGACGAAATAACAAAAAACAAAAAGAGAGGATAAAATCTAAAACACCAGATAAGAAAGAAATTAAACGTAAAGCAAAAATTTCTAAAAGTAAAATTCCTACAGATGGTGAAGAAATAATTCTTCCTCCGGCAAAAAAAAATGTTCATCCCGTGAATGATAAAATACCCAAACAATCTGTTTTAGAACAAGAAAGAGAGAGGAATCAATCTTTAACAAAAACTAAAATGCCTAATAAACATAAAGTTCCAGGAAAACAGAAACATAAATATTTTCCAGAAAAGAAGAATAAAAAAATACCTAAAGAACGTATAAAGGATAAAAAACCTAAGAAAGACACGTTGGCTAATGATAAAACAAATAGTTTGATTCCCCCTAGATCATCACCTAAGGATACACCAGACGCAATACCATCTAAATCACGAATCAAAAAAGTTTCTAGATTAAAGAATACAGCACTAAAAAGAGAAAGAAGACAAAGAGAGGAACCAGAAAGATCAAAATTCAGGAAACTATTATCTTTATTGTCTAGACCATTGACTAGAAAAGACAAAGAAGAGGCTCTCCCAAATGATGATTCTGATCTTTTTACCTCTCCAGAACCTATAGAATCACAACCAGTACCAGATGAACCAAAAAGAACTGAACAAAAAGAACGTTCAACACCTGTGACAAAAACAATCAGAGAAGAAAAAAAGCCTAAAAGAGTAAAAACGCCTAAAAAGGTAAAAACGCCCAAAAAAGATAAAATACCAAAATAATGGTTATGAATTCAAGGGAAAATTTAATGGTTTTTCATTTTTCATACAAACAAGGCTATAATTCCGCTATATAAATACAATCCCCCAAATATTATTAGAAAGAGATTATTCAGATAAAGAAATGAAGTAAGGAAATATGCCAAAGGGATCATTATTGTGAGCATAAAAGCTGTAAATTTTGGAGGTAAACCACCTTCACTTGTACCTGTTAATCTTATGAATGGGTAACGAATATAGCTCCTAAACAACAAATAATTGCTGAAGATGTAATAAGGAGTTATGAGTATATCTACCACATTAATTGAATAAGTAAGATCTATATTCTCCCCTTGCAACTGGCCTGTTATAAATACCATTGCTTCATTTATTTCAAATATGCTTTGAGCCAAAATTAAGATTAGAGGAATTAGGGGTAAAAAAACAACATATGCCACTTCATTGAAGGTTGCGCTGTGTCTAACATAATAAATACTTCTAAACATATAAAATAAAGAAATAAACGCATATAATGCTAAGAAAACAAACATTTTTCCATTAAACGAATTCCCTTCTATAAAATAATAGATCGCTATTCCTACTAAGGAAAGAGAGATCAAAAAAGAAGCGGTACCATATAATTTTCTACCCATTAAAATTCATCTCCAGTATAAATTTATACATTATCTTATTAAATCTTGCACTAATATTTTTATGGTAACAATAAAAATACTTTTGCTCTTATCTAATTTTAGATATGACTTTCTCAACGTAAAATTTGGTGCTCATTCTTAGTTTGGGATGTTTGATATATGCAGCAGATATTTTTGTGTTGCATCTTGGACATAAATGAGAATTTGCAAACCACATATTAAGCTCATCCTCATGTGCTGGATACTTACAATGAGGGCATAATATCACTCGTCTTTTATCATTCTTCTTAAAATCTTGATAACAAATTATACACTTTAAATCGTCTTTTGTTAATTTTCCTTTTGGTCTAATATTGATTTTACGTGTTTTTCTTTTTGTTTTCGACCTAGTTCTTCTAGTACTATCCACTTCTATTCCAGGATCCCTGTCAGCTAGAGCATCACTTGACGAAGACCTAGCTGTTGAATCCCTACTTGATCTAGTCGAGACTGTTCGATAGCCATTTGATGGTCTTGTGGAAACCGGTCTATGTCTTGATGAGCGCCTGTTAGAAGAGCGACTACCTGTCCTACTTTTTGTTGTTGATCTTCTTGATGTACTAGCACTTTTTTTACGAACGGCTGGTATTATATAATGTATCAACATCTGACTGAAAAATATAATGATAAATAGTATCGCTGTTATATCATATACTGCAGTTAAAAACACATATCGTATCCCTAGTATTAAAGTTAAAAGCAAATGAACTAAAACGGGTAAGGCTTGTTTTCTGATTATTTTTCTATTTATTGCCATTGCTGCCCATTTTTTACTATGAAAATTTCTAAAGTGTATGGAGAGAATTAACAGAGGGACAACTAGACTAATAGAGATTGTATTTGTGATTATTCGTATATAAAAAAAAGGCAATTCAAGCGCCAATCCCAAATATAAGTTATCTTGTATTATAGGCGAAACATATGTGCCAAATACAAGAATAACGTAAGGTAAAACTATAAACTGTAAACTTGCTAGTATTGCATTATAGCTTCTATAATAACTACGTTCTAACAAAAATTTTAATCCTGCTATGATATAGATTGTAATGTATAAAACGAGTAAACTTGTTTCTATGGCTTTGTCTATCAAGAAGTACAATAAACTTACCATTAGACCTAAAATAGCTAAACTAAGATATGTTTTACTGTTATTTAGATCCAATGGTGATTACTCCGATTTTCATTATCTCTTGTAACTATTTTTTTAATCTGTCTATTTATTCATTATTAGCTGGATTGAATCATAAGCTGCTTCTGTACTTAATCCTTCTACTTCAAAATCAATTGCATAATACGATTGTTTATCTTCAGCCACTCTAAAAATTTTAAACCCATACGAGTTTTCAGAGATCATTAAAGGATCAACTACCAAGGCTATAGATCGATTCCAAAAAGTTTGGTATCTTAAATGCGTTCTAATATCATCATCACTCAAAAACGGAGTGTACGAAGGATGTGAATGAGCCCAACCTATAATAAACTGTTTATCTTTCATTTTTTCTACAATTTCAGTAAAGATTTTTTGATCAATAATTTCAACTTTTACAGCATCACCTTGTGTCACTGGCCAATAATCTCGAACAACTAGTTGTTCAATAGGCGTATCTTCATTTTTGATAAAACCTGTAAGTAGCCCTATTATCTCAACCCATTTTTTTTGAGGAATAGTCCTATTAGCATAAGATAAAGCGTGTTTTGATAGTTTTAGATATGCTTTTGGCTTGATTACTATCTCAGGTTTTTGTTCAATGGAAATAGTCTCTTCGGTAATGTCAGCATCAAACTCTTCATTATCTTCATCGTCTATGGGTATTTCGTCTTCCATTTCCATATCTTCAATATGTAATTTTTTTTCTATCGCTTGAACTTTTTTTAACAGCTCTCTATAAGTAATAGGGATGGTTTCTTTTTCCTCATCTTTCATTTTTTTCACCAACATATCTACCAATATGATTTAGCGTATTTTTTGTTGATGGATTTTGCTTTCTTGACAAATTTTCGCTTATTATTCAAAAATTCGATAGCTGCTTTCTTATTAAAAACATCATTAGGATTGATAAAAGCACCATCAACATTGAACATAGCTAAAATCGAATATATGACGGTGTTAATATTTTTACTTGGTGACCATCCATCAGGTTTACCGATTAAATCATTATCAACTAACGCAAGACAAATATTACGTTTTCCCGGATATTCCTTAGGATTAGGCCAGAAATTAGGATGCCATATAGGTGTATGCAATCTTACAAACGGAGGTTTATAGGGATAGTTTTTGCCAAACTTAATTTCTAGTTTATATTTGCCGCCCACATAAGGCGTCCCCCTCGGTCCTTTAAATCCTACTGCCAAATGTGTCATAGTCTTTTTGCCTGTAGGAAAAGATTTTACTTGCTCAATTATTCCCTCTTTATGTAATTTTCTGAGGCTTTCATATTCTTTTATAATCCTTTGTTTTCTCATTGCTTGCCACCACTTGTTGATTTCATACTAAAATAACCATATTCCTATAAAAACGTTATTAAAAACCATCTAATCTGTTTGAATCAGAGTTTAAGTTTACAGAGAAAATTACGAGTCAAGGTAGACAATTTCATATGAAGCTTTGTATAATCTATTCATTATAGCTAATCCTTCTTTTTCCTCTTCCACAGATTCAACATAAGCCATCGTACAGTCTTCGTCATCCAATTTACGTAGACATTCGAAAAGATTCTTTTGGATTTCTTTTTTATCTTCTCCAACTAAGATAACCGATTCTGCTCTTTTATGTACATGTTCGTTATGTAAACACAAAACTGCTATTTTTGCTTTATCTAATCGAATAATCTCTCGGTTGATAAACGTTTCTTGTGTAGCCTTATCACCATGTACCAATATTAAGCGTGTATTGGGTGAATAATGTTTATACTTTAACCCAGGACTTGTAGGACTTGTTCTTATTTTAGGATCAACACTTTTTAGGATGGTTATATTTGGTAGATATTGTTTAAGAGTTTCATATGTAATGCCTCCTGGTCTTAAAATTGTTGGAGGGTCAATTACGATATTTAATACAGTTGATTCGACTCCAATCTTTGTTTTTCCTCCATCTAAAATGAGCGGGATTTTTCCTTGAAAATCTTCATAGACTCTTTTTGCATTTGTGGCACTTGGTTTTCCAGAAAGATTAGCACTTGGGGCAGCAATTGGTGTTTGTGCTTCTTCAATTAGTTTCAAAGCTATAGGATTATTAGGAATACGTATTGCAACAGTATTTAGCCCACCTGTTGTAATTGTAGGTACTTTTTCACTTTTTTTAAAAAGGAGCGTCAATGGACCAGGCCACAAAGCTGTCATCAACTGTTTATATTCTTCAGGAAAGTAGCTAACTAACGGATATATCTGTTTGATATTACTTACATGCAAAATTAATGGATTGTCACTTGGTCTTCCTTTTACTGCAAAAATCTTTTTTACAGCATGAGGATTCAACGCATCAGCTCCCAGACCATAGACTGTTTCTGTTGGGAAAGCAACAACATCCCCCGATTTGATTATTTTGGCTGCTTGTTGGATTTTGTTCTTATCGTACGAATGTTTTAAATCCTCAATTATTGTCTGCAAATTGTTCATCTCTTGCTTACTATTCTAAATATCATTGAGTTAACTTAAAGGTTTTCTGACAGTTGTTTATTATATGCACTATATTTATTCGACAAATAAATTGATACAAGAAAAGATTATTTAATAGAAATACGTTACTTCATTGATAGAGATGAAAAAATGAAAACGATTATTGTAGCAGCCCCCTTTAGCGGAATAGGAAAAGGCATTGTACCTAAACTTCTAGAGCTATACGAGGTCATAGGAATAAGTAGAAGTGTAAACAAAAAACTTTTGTCTGAATATCAAAATATAGGTAAATTCACTTTTGTCAAGTCCGATCATACTACTGAAGAATCAATAATCAAGGCCATACAAGTAGCAACCACAGTGAATAGTGACATCCATGGTTTAATTCATTTTGTAGGTGGAAGCTTAATGAGCAAAAAGGTAGAAGATCTTTCAGCTGAGGATTTTACTAAAGTACTTGAAGTTAATTTACACTCTGCCTTTTTGTATAGCCGTGAGGTCTATAAAGCGATGAAGAAAAATAAGGGTGGAAACATAATTTTATTTGGTTCAACCACTGGCAACAGTCCAACGAAAAAAAAATTGCCTTATGCAGTAGCAAAAGCAGGCATCCACATGTTAACTAAAGCTCTTGCATTAGAAGGAGCAGAACACCAAATTATTGTTAATACTATTGCCCCTAGCTATGTAATGACAGAAAGACATATTGAGGATTTAAAGAAAGAAGCTAATAAAAGAGATCAACAATTTAAGGAAAGAGTAAAACACAAAAAAAATAAGAACCCATTAAAAGATGTATTATATCCAGAAGATCTCTATGAATTAATAGAATTATTACTGCATACTAAGAAAATACAAGGACAAACTATACAGATTGATTTGGGACAATTATTGTGATGCTCACCCTTTACTGTTACTTCATTCATTCTCATAAAAATAGTGGAGACGGATTATATCTCTCAGTGATTGAATGATGTGTTTTTCTCTCTACCAAATTAAAAACATGTCAAGTAAGAAATTATATCTGCTATTTCATACTACTCTTCTTTGCTTACACTAAAGGGTAATATTAGTCCTTTTTCATTTATATACTTGTATAATAAATAAATCAAATAAACCAAAGCTGTACAGCTAACAATAAACAATAATGAACCTATAATAGCATTAAACAATTGATGCAATTCTATCATATTACAGTTGAACGGCACGACTTAAAACCTTTTTTAAAAGTTCTTTTTTATCGTTTTTTGCTGACATTGGTAATTTAAGTAATCTTTGATTCTGCTTGATGAACTACTCCACCCCAAGTGATGGGCATTCTGACTAGGTTAGGTAAAAATTATCTGCTACATTATCACTATACATAATTTTTTAACATATAGGGAGTATGTAAGAATGGTTCTTTCGGGGTGATTATCATTTCTCAAGAATATGTCATAGAAACACAAAATCTTGAAAAAATATATAAAACAGACGACGTAAAAGCAGTAAATGGCTTAAATCTTAAAGTGAAGAAAGGCGAGATTTATGGTTTTATCGGTGCCAATGGTTCGGGTAAGACGACTACGATTAATATGCTTACTGGAACTTTAAAGCCAACTAGTGGTTCAATTAAAATTTTAGACATGGATGCAGTTAAACATAGATATATATTAGCCCCTGATATTGGTATTGCACCCCAAGACTATTCTATCTATCCTGATCTAACAGTCAAAGAAAACATCCGATTTTTTGCTAAGCTATATGGTATACATGGAGATAAACTCAAAACAAAGATGAAACAATTGCTTAACATTATTCATCTTCAAGATGAAAAAGACACCTTGGGTAAAAATCTATCAGGGGGGATGAAACGACGAGTTAGCCTTGCAGCAGCTCTAATTCACGAACCTAAAGTGGTTTTCATTGATGAAGCGACTGTTGGAGTAGATCCCATTCTCCGTAATTTCTTTTGGGATTATTTTCGAAAGTTACGAGATGAAGGCACAACATTAGTTATTACTAGTCACGTAATGGATGAAGCAGAGAAAGCGGATAGAATAGGATTAATGCGAGCAGGCAAACTTATCGAAGAAGGAACCCCTTCCGAATTAAAAGACAAATATGCTGTAGAAACAATAGAAGAAATTTTTCTACTACTTAGCACAGGAGTGAAAATTAATGAAATCTAATAAAAATAATCTCCCTATTGTACTGGAAAATGGACATAAATCTGTTTCCAGAATTATTACTGTCACACATAGGGTTCTTAAACAATTTTTACGCGATCGTCAGACGTTTGCGATGATATTGATTATTCCCTTACTAGTGATGATTGTATTTGGATTTTCGCTCTCTGGCGAGTTCAAGAATCTTCCTATACTCATAGAAAATGCCGATCAAGGCTATCCGCCTGATGCTTTACCAGAGGATCAATGGTTTAATTATGGCACTAATATTACTGAACAGCTGAAACAAGATGAAACTATAGACTATCATGAAGGAACTTATAATACTTCTTTAGCTGATGTTGACAATGGTAAATATTATGCTGCTATTTACATTCCCAATAATTTTTCGGAAAGCTTGTATCGGCGCATTGTCTATAATCATAATATTACTATTGTAGTGACAATATATATTGATGCTACCAATCCTACTGTGAGAATGAGTATCATGAATGCACTTGGTAATTCTCTACAAGAGTCACTTGGTGCTGATTGGATTGTGGTACACGAAACATTTGCACACGGAGGAGAAGAATATTCAGGATTGGATACCAGTATACCTGGTGTGATGGCTTTTGTTTTAACGTATTTAGTATTACTCATTTCAACACTAACAATGATCAGAGAAAAACTTGTGGGTACAGAAAATAGATTATTTGCCACTCCTCTTCGTTCATCAGAAAAAATATGTGGATATTCTCTCGCTCTACTTGTCATTGCAGTATTAACTTCAATTGTTATTCTTATTGTAGGTCTAGGGATATTTGGTACAACATTAAGAGGGAGTTTCTTCCTCTTGATAGTTGCAATAGTGATGTACAGTCTGTTACATGTATTAATCGCAGTATTTGTTTCAAATTTCGCAGAAAATGAATTACAAGCAGTTCAAATGGCCCCAATTATAACTTTGCC
>CAZHRF010000073.1:0-4535 GCA_964534625.1 uncultured archaeon
TACACTGGCGGGTGTATTGGGTTACGTACCCAGTTGTACCCAAAAGAACTCATAGATATAACCGCTTTAGAATATTTATAAATGTTTTTAGATACAATATTATCATGTATGAGGTTATTACTATCATTCACTATACAAATTAAAACATTATAATATAATTATTTAGCTCACTCTTTTAAATTTTTTATTTTGCATAAATATGTATGAGAAAAAACTTTTATTCTACTATAGATTTTTTCATTCAAGTATTATAGATTACTTGAAAAGCCGATAGATCACAGAGGGATATGGAATGACGATAATATGACTAATGATGAAGAAGAGAAATATTTAAACTGGTATAGAATTGACAACGCAGCTATTATTTTTGCTTTAGTCTTATCAAAACAACGTACTTCCATGTTCAGACTTTCAGTCACTTTGAAAGAGAGAATAAAAGTAGACCAATTACAACAAGCTGTGGATAATATCATCGAGCGCTTTCCTTATTTTAAAGTTGAACTCAAGACAGGTTTATTTTGGCACTATTGGCAAACTAATGAAAATAGAATAAAACTAGAACCTGAAGTAAAATATCCTAATATCTATCATCCCATAAAGAAAGAAGGTGTTTTTCCCTTCAGGATAAGGGTTTATCATAAACGTATAGCAGTAGAATTTTCTCATGTTTTAACTGATGGTCATGGAGGTATGACTTTTTTAAGGGCATTAATAGCAGAATATCTTGCTCTTGAGGGTATCAAGGCGGATGACTATGGCGATATTCCGAGACCTGGAGAGAAACCTGATCCCGAAGAATATGAGGATGCCTATAAGCGTTATTATGTGAAAGGCTTTCCTATGGAAAAAATGGGTAAAAAAGCATTTCATCTCCCCTATAATGTGATCGATAAACATCTAGTAATAACAGGTATTTTACCCCTTAAACAAACACTATCCTTATCTAAACAAAAGAAGGTGAGTTTAACAGAATATCTAGTATCTCTTTATATTGATTCCATACTTGAGATATATAAAGAAGAGAAAAAAAAGAGAAAGGTAAAAAGACATGCTATCAAAATAGTTGTCCCAGTAGATTTAAGGCGTATGCTCCCCTCCAAGACCATGAGAAACTTCTCTTTATTTGCAAATCCAGGTATAGATCCTAGACTTGGTGATTACACTTTCGATGATATCTTAAACGAAATTCATCATCATATGCGTCTCTATACTGATAAGCGATTTATGAAAAAGCAAATTGCCCGAAATGTTCGAGGTCAATTAAATCCTTTTATTAGATCCTTACCTTTACCTATTAAAAAATTGGGTGGAGTATTTTTATATAAAAAATTTGGTGGTAACTATTTTTCCGGAATTTTATCAAATTTAGGTATTATATCAATGCCTGAGCCTTTAGATCAGCATATTGAACGTTTTGGTATTATAACTGGCTTAGGTCCTCAAAGAAAAACAGGTGCTTCGATGTTAAGTCATAAAGATAAGTTATATATTACATTTGCGAGGATGTGTAAAGAAACGGAACTAGAAAAGCGTTTCTTTAGGAAATTGGCTGATAAGGGTCTCCACATTATCATTGAAACTAATTAATAGTAATAATTATTAACGCAGCTGTATGAAACACAAAAAAACGCAATGAGTGAAATGAAATTTACAAAATATGTTCGTTTTCTTGGGCTTGTTCTTTCTTGATTGATTTTACTATCCAATCTTGAGTTACCAATAGATTAGTTTTGAGAACAGATATATTTATCTTTTTAAATGAATAACATTTTACTTTTATTAGACTATAAGCTTTTTTTATAAACAAGTTTTATATATCGTTTCTGTATATGTTAAAACATGGGGATCAATATTATTAAAGGTCAAAAGAAAAAAGTTATTCTTTCTTCATTGTTAATTCTGACATTATTGCTTCTTGGGTCATCACACAATTTAGATGTGTACTCTCTAACTTCTACCCATTTGAACAATCTATCATACACTGAAGAAAGATTAGGAGATGAAAACTTAATCATCGAAAATGAAAATGGAGATGAAGAATGGACGTATCTTTACCCAAATCAAGGTGTTAGGTCTTATTTTTCAACTGTTTTATCTGATGGAACTTTCTTAGCTTGTCTATCTGATGAAGAAATGACGTATTATTCAGAGGATATTGTTATTGCCTCTTATCCTGATGAAACTACCTACCATAAGGAAACACCTGAATATGATGAAAATATTCAATTTATTCATACTACAGACAATGACGATGTTTATGTCTTTGGTCATCGAAGAGAAAGAGATGAAACATTTCAAATTTATAACCCCTTCTATTATACGTTTTCTTATGATACAGGGTCATTCATAGCAGAACAATATTTTCATTCAATAGGACAAGGTTGGCTCGAAGAATATCAGATACTAAACAATGGCAATGTACTCATTCTAATAAGAGATCTGACCTATATTGGTAGTGATAGTCTTCATTTACTTTTATATGAACTCAATCCGAATACGGGTAGTATTGAGTGGGAAATGAATTTTACTAATATCGCTTATAATGTCGATTTTTTTGGAGAACATTTTCAACATTTGCATGTAACTGACAATGAAGACATTATGTTGTTTGGAAGGAATACAACAAATGATGGGGCATTTATGGCTAGAGGACAAATTGGTGGTACTTGGTCTAATAACACTTTCTCTGAGGATATTGAATTCAAAGGAGGGCTTATTGATAATTCAGGAAATGCTCATTTAGCATTAGAAAGAGAGAACAAAGCTACATCTGAAACTGAGATTGATGTGTTAAAAGTTAATGATCAATTTGATATTGTCAGTAATTACACTTTCTCTGATTCAAGTGCTTCTCATCATGTTAGACAGTTTGTAATAAACTTAGAATCTGATACTTTTGATTTGCCTTTTATTGTTTATGAAATCTTTGGAGATGAAACGTATCCTGGATTAGGCTTTACATATGTCGACACAACTACATTAGTACAAAGTGAAGAGTTTAACCCCAGTAATTTTGATGAATACAGTTATTCAGAACCGTTTGCCTTTCAAGATAGCTGGATTATTAGTAGTGTTGCAGGTTCCTCAGACTCAGCTGAGATCAAACTATATCGAAAAGGATCTGCTCCTTGGTCTAACACCATTTATGGTAGTTTTACTAGTCTAGCAAGTGTTAGAGATTTTCAAATTGATAAAGATAACGATATCTGGATCAATATTTTGGACTCAACAGAATCTAGAGGACTATACTTAATTGGGGCTTCTTTTGGGGATGTTAAAAAACATATTACATTAGATGAAACTGAAATAATTCTTGGAAGCTTAAAGTATTATACCTATGGTGATGACGATTATATAGCATTCTATGGCATACAAGGAGATTTTTCTGAGAACGAAGGAGAAGCAGCTATTGCTATTTTTTCCACCGATGGAACTTTGCTTAACAATCGAATCAGAGTACCGAATTATGGGGTTAACGAGAATTGGGAAACCATTCATGTGACGGATGATTTCATATATTTAATGGGTACTCAAACAGATATTAATGACTGGACTAGTCTAAGCATAATTGTTGCTAAATATGCTAAAGACCAACTCCTTATTAGAGACTACCGTCAAGTTTCTAGAATAAGTATTGATGGTTTCCATAGTATTGCAAATAAATACGACCATATTGTCTCAGGTGAAGGCACAGATGATGATCCGTATATTTTTGAAAGGTTAATTATAGACGGTCAAAACAATCCCGAAGGAAATAGTTATCATGGTGTAGAAATTTTAAATCTCTGGAATGACGGCCGTAAAGTTATATTTCAAGATTGTATTATCAAAAACTGGGGAGGAGAGAATTGGATTACTGGTATCAACATAGTTAATGCATATGGAGTCACTGTTAATAATTGTACTATAATGGACAATGAAGGCGGTTCAGGTATCTATCTGGAAGCGGCTAATGAGGCAAACATCTCCAACAACTTAATTGACAATAACGTAGGTAGAGGTATAGCGTTTAGCAGTGAACCAACAACCAATGATGCGCTTATTACAGGAAATACAATAACTAATACAATGGCATGGCAAGAATGGGATGGAGCAGGCATATTTCTTATTGGGCATAACAATGAGATCACCTATAATACCATTCAGTACAATAGTAGGTACGGTATAGAACTAGGATACGTATGGGATGATAATGATATCAGAACGACAGACAATTACATTGGGTATAATGACCTCTGCTATAACGGAGAAGGAGGAATAAATGTAGAGGCAAAATATGGCAATATCTATGAAGGAAATGCATGTGGAATCACAAAAGAGGATGACTTTTTTGATAAATTACCTTTTGAAATACCTTTCAATTGGCTGTTTGGCGTATTATCACTAGGCTTCATTGGAGTTACCACAATTATCTTGCGTAAAAGGAAATAATCCTTTTTTCTCATTTCCTTTTTTCTTTTCAGATTTTTCTTAATTTATTCCTTATCTTGATTCTAACAAAAGTTTCCAGAAACACTATACCTTTTATTGTGAGA
>CAZHRF010000073.1:4635-10860 GCA_964534625.1 uncultured archaeon
GGAATGTTTAAAATTAATTTAAGGTAAGAAGTACTTGAAAATTAATGAAATATAAACACTATACCTTTTATTGTGAGAGGAATGTTTAAAATTAATTTAAGGTAAGAAGTACTTGAAAATTAATGAAATATAATTCACTTTTCGATGTTATTGGTCCGATTATGATCGGTCCGAGTAGCAGTCATACTGCAGGAGCTTGTAAAATTGGTTATGTATCACGCCTTATATTTGGAAGATCTCCTTCTCGCGTTGACTTTTACTTGCATGGTTCCTTTGCTTCTACCTATAAAGGACATGGTACAGATAAAGCATTAATAGCTGGCGTACTAGGGTGCTTACCTGATGATGAGCGAATACGCGATGCCTATACATTAGCCCAAAAATCACAGTTAGATTTTGCCTTTCATAAAAAAGATTTAGGAGATGACATTCATTCAAATAGTGTCATGGTTGTATTACAAGATCAAAAAGGGCAAGTAAGCATTATCGCATCTTCAATTGGTGGAGGAAATATTTTTGTATCTGCAATTGACAATATGTCTGTTGGGTTTACTGTTGATCATCATACTCTAATTACTTTACATAAAGACAAGGCAGGTATTATCAGTCAGATTACAAAATTAATTGCTAACTACAATATAAATATAGGCAAGATGCAAGTTTCAAGAGATAAAAGGAAAAAACGAGCAATTGCATGGATTGAGGTCGATAAACAAATACCAACAGATCTTTCTCACGAACTTCAATCAATAGACGATATTCTTGAAGTTCGTATTATCAATTTAGGAGATGATGAAGACAATGTATAATTCTTTAGATGATCTAGTTAAAGCAAGTGAAGAGATAGGATTACCTTTACACGAGGTAATTATTCTTGATGAAATCGATTTTACGGGTAAAACTCGTGAGCAAATTATTAACAAAGCTACAAAACATCTTACAATTATGGTTGATTCGATTGAAAAGGGTAAAGCGGATCATATTCTATTACCTATCGAGGAATTAACCGAACAGAGCGAAAAAATGAACTCTCCTCCTTTCTTTCTTAGTGCTGATTTGAAAGAAGCAGTTTACTGGGCAATGAGTGTAGCAGAATACAATTCTAACATGGGATTAGTTTGTGCTGCTCCTACTGCTGGCTCAGTTGGTGTTTTTCCTGCTACTTTACTTAAAGCGCAACAAATGTTACAAAAATCAGATGATGCTCTTTTATCTTCTTTTCTTGTTGGTGGGGCTATAGGTGGTATCATTGGTAATAATGCCTCTCTTAGTGGTAGTGAGGGTGGCTGTCAAGCTGAGGTTGGTACTGCTGCTGCTATGGCTGCCGCTGCCATAACCTATCTCTCTGATGGTACAAACGAACAAGTTATTCAGTCTGTTGGATTAGTATTAATCAATATGCTTGGTTTAATCTGTGATCCAGTAGCTGGGTTAGTAATTACTCCTTGTATTAAAAGAAACGCTATTGGGGTAATAAATGCGTTTCTTGGTGCAGAAATGGCTTGTTCGGGTGTTGTTTCAGTTATTCCCCCTGATGAAATTATTCAAGCTATGGGCGAAGTGGGTAAAAAATTACCCGTTGAATTACGTGAAACAGGTAAAGGAGGGATAGCAGGAACTAAAACAGCCAAAGATATTCATGAAAAATTAGTAAAAGAATCTAATGATAGTATAGTATGAGAGATTAATGAACTTTAAGAACATGAAAAAAAATGTACTGGTAATGTCGTTTGGGAAAAAAGCTGGAAGAATTAATCTCTTCTCTTTTTGACATTAGATCCCGATATATTCTGTTGTTAGTTCAACTGTTTTTTCTTTTCATGAGATCAAAAAAGCTTACTTGGGATAGGTGACCTGTCATCAGCGTGTTTTTATTCTTTTTTCTTTTCCATTTTCATATTCATATCTTCAATTGATGAAGAAGTCTGCGCATGAGTTTTTTGCAATTCTTCTATCTTTTCTTCTTTGAAATTGGAATCTTCCAGTTTAAATTCTATATCTTGTATGTCTTCCATACACTTTATTAAATCGCTTTTTAGTTTGTCAAAATTATTGATTACTTCGATCGTTATGTCTTTTATTTCAAGTTCTAACAAATCTGTATGTAGTTCTTCTGCATCCTTTAGTTTTGCTGTTATTTGGTCAGTTATACTACTAATCTCTTTTTCTATTTTTTCTTCAATAGAATTACCTTGTTTTTTAAATTCTTCATGGAATTTGATATACAGTGAGCTTCTTTCAAATTGACTATATTCTTGAATAGTTACTAAAGCTCTGTTCTCCTCATGATCTTTTGTCATATGTGTTTGTAAATAGCTGCCCCATAAGAAATCCTTGACAATTAATTGAATAGAATTCTTAGACATGGTATGAAGAGACTTTAGGGCACTTTTGAGTAAATTTTCTTGCAATTTAAGACAGATATCTTTACGATCTTTGAACCTTTGAAATACTTCTTCCGAAGCTTGAATAATTTGCTTTCTTAGGAATCGTTTAGCTTTCTCTATTAAAACAACCATCTCTTGAATAAAAAGTTCATTTTTCTTTTGTATGTCGCCAATTTCAAAAATTATATCAGATTTGTGCTCTTCTGTAACTTTTTGAACACGCTCAATTAAATCCTCCCATTTGTTATATTCAACTTGTGACTTTTCTAAATATATTTTAATCAACGAATTGTTCTCCTTTTTTACTTTTACTATACGATTAAAAGCTAAAAAAGCCCCTCCTGCAAGAGTTATAATGGGAACAGCTATTCTCAAAAAATAGTAAGTGATAGGATTCGACCATCGATTAAGCGGATCTGCACCAATTTTTATCTCTAATCCGTCAGAAAAACCATCACCATCAGTATCTTCCTTAAAAGGATCTGTTCCATAATAATATTCTCCTATATTGATTAATCCATCATTATCAGGATCTTGATCTGCATCATTTATCAAAGGATTAATTCCATATTCAACTTCCCACGCATCGGGCATTCCATCGTCATCGGTATCTAAATCCAGTGGATCAGTAAAATACACAGTTAACTCATCAAAATCTATTAAACCATCTCCACTAGTATCATTTTGGATAGGATCAGTCCCTACTCTTATTTCAATCCAGTCTATTACCCCATCTCCATCCGTATCGGGGGCATCACGTAATGGTTCAACATCAATATTATTTCCCAGCCCATCGATTTTGTATGGTTCATATCCATCGCTCTCTGAAAAGTAGTTATGTAACCAAGAGATAGTTTTGTTATTAGATAGTACTTGACTACTATTCTCTAAACTGTATCCATTATTTAAAAATAAATTATTAAAAAAAGTGAGATTATAATTATTTTCATTTATATGTATTCCATACTCACGATTAGAAATAATTACTGTAGTTCTAAATTCACTATATGTGCAATTATAAAGCATTGTAATACCGTATTGACTGTGATATATAACATTATTATGTAGGAATAATTTAGTTGCATCACTTATTTGAATTCCTGTAATAATATTATATTGAAGCTTGTTGCCATAAACATAAATACCACTACTACGATGTATCCAAATTCCTTTAAAACATCTTTGTATCAAATTCTTTTGTATTGATCCTGTTCCATTCTTAACACGATCTATAACAATCCCTTCATAGATGGTATTTTCGATTGTATTGTTATGAATATTAAAGTATGCTTTAGTATTCGCAATATAAATTGCAGTTTTATAAGGTAAATCCAAATGTAAGTTTTCAATTCGATATGGATCACCTTTAGTACCATTTCCAGGAAATCCATAATTGATAAAATCTTGGTCTGAATTTACAAAGATATAATAATCGGGTACATCACTCGGAATAAGTTTCTGATTAGATAAAGCGAAGTCGAAAAAGGGGTACCTATAAGCACTCATTGAAAAATAAAGTATAGCTGTAAATAAAAAAAAAACAACAGTCTTTTTTTCCACTCCACCTTTCATCAATTATCACCTTGAATGTTTATATTTAAAATTTGTCCTTACATTGGTGAATAGAAATATAGGTGTCACTTTATTCGGATTTTAAAACATATTTGTTTTCTTAAGGAGAAAAACTATCAGCTTATATGTAATTCTTTTGTTTTTTCCTTTTTGCTTTTCTTTTCTCATCATTTCCAAATTTTAAATTTCATTGTTTTTTTGTTAAAGTTTATGCTAAATGCAGATATAAATCTAAAAAACACCATACGAATAATAGAACCGCTATAATAAAAAATAGAATAAAAAAACAATTATAAATTAATATTGTTCATGTTTTTACTTCTTCTTTCTAGTTTTTGTTTTTTCTTACCAACTTTGCTTCCGCCTTTTATTAGAGCAATAATACCTATAATGATCCCTTTGAAGACTATACCTGCTCCTAAACCAAGAGCTGAAGATAATAAATCAAAATTAAAGTCTCCAATTTCAGGTAATTCTGGATCAGCAGTCACAGTCACAGTTTGTTGTTCTTCTTCAAGATAAAGGACAGTTAATTGAATGGTGTCACTAACGCTCTCTCCATACTTATTTGTCACTATACATCGAAGGATATAATTTCCTTGATTTAGATTAGGAATGGTGTAAAGTATAGTAGCTTGAGTGGTAGTAATTGTACCTGATTTAACTAGTGTACCAGTAAGCTGAATAACATAAGTAGTTGGAAAATATCAAAAATAAAGTTTCTTTTTTCATGTAGCTAGAGTTACCATTAAATACACAGAGTTTTTTTCATTTACATCATGAATTATGAGTCATTTCTCTCTGAAAAAGGACGTCGTATCGATAGGCGAGTTGATTTAACTAAAGGTACTTTAGCTTGGGGTATTAAGGCCAAAGAGCAACAAAAATCAGACCCCAACTTTCTTAATGCTACCATAGGCTCTGCTACTGAAGATGATGGAAATTTACTTATTTCTCCTACATTTCACAAAGAGATTTCTTCTTTATCTCAAAATGAGATGTTTGGGTATGCAAATGTTAGGGGCGTTAAAGCTTTTGTTGATGGGTGGAAGCGAGATACACTAGAATCTTTTCCCGAGAATCTGAGAGAAAAAGCTGATTCATTATCTACTTTACCTGTTACTGTAGCAGGAGGATTAACTTCTGGTTTAGCTATAGCTGGTTCATTGTTTTTAGATCATAATTCAGTCCTTATCTGTCCTAATCATCGTTGGTCAAATATAGATAATATCTTTTTTAGTAATAAAAATTTTACAGAGAAGACTTACAAATTATTGGATGAGCAAGGGGATATTTCCATTAAGAGTATTCTTGCAGCAATTAAGGAGACAGAGCGGGAGTATGAACGTATAGGTATTTATCTCAACTTTCCCAATAACCCTACGGGGTGCAATCCGACTTATGAACAAATTGTTGAATTACAAGAAATTATTAAGTCCATCACTACACCTACCGTTATACTATTAGATGATGCATATGAGGGCTATGTGTTTGATGAAGAGGGCATCAATCACTCAATTTATCCTTATTTAATCGGTTTAAATCCGCATGTTTTAACTATTAAAATCGATGGAATTAGTAAGAGATACACAGCCTATGGTGCTAGGCTAGGTCTAGTTACACTTGGTTTTGGTATAGAAGTATCGCAAAAGGAGAAAGATAACGCAAGGGAGCTCCTAGCAAAAGGAGCCCGAACAGTAGCTTCAAGTTCACCTCGTTGTTTCCAAGAAGCTCTTGCCAATATCTTTGCTGATGAACCTAAACTTCAACAAATTAAGAAAGATAATGAACGGATATATAATATCATTTATGAGAAATATAAATTGATCAAGAAGGAGTTAGAAGGTAGAAAAAGTAAGATATTCAAACCCGTAAAATTCACTTCAGGCTTTTTTGCTTATTTTATGGTTGATAATAACTATAGTGCAAATGATATCGCTGAAAGATTATTAGCAAAAGGATTAGGTACTGTTCCTTCAGAAAATAAAAAACGTGGAGTAAACGGTATACGATTAGCTTATTGTAGTGTACCAACAAATTCCATAAAAAAAGCCATTGATATCTTATACTCAATTGAATAGATCAAATGATCTACCTATACATAATGAAAAACACATACTGCTATGCTCAATGAACCCGTTACATATTGATTATGCGATATATAAATTATCTGTTCTTCATATGCCTCTAGGAAAGACAGTTGACCAACAACCATGTACTCGGGCAATGCTCGCAGTGCTAGATAGGGTGGTACGTATCTACCTTA
>CAZHRF010000074.1:0-10587 GCA_964534625.1 uncultured archaeon
TTCTTTTCATCCCCGCCCTCAAGGACGGGGTTTTCAAGAAGACGTTCAAATAAAATGTTTAAGAATTGTATTACCTTGTTTTTCAAATGGTCTCATATCTCCATCCCAATTTTCAAGCAAATGCTGATTTTCTTTTTCAAAATAATCCATAAATTGCTTGGTCTTTTCAATCAAGGTATCATTTATTATATTTGTTACTACTATTAGTTCTACATATTCTCCTTTTTCTATCAAAACCTTCTTATCTCCTGCATCAATAACTGGTATACCTTTTGTATTTAGCGCTTCTTCTAGTAACATTTGTATTGCTGTTAAGCTTCCAGCGAAGAGTTGATCTTTACTTTCTTCGAAATTCCCTGCTATGTTCTTTGAGACGATCATACGACCATCATTATAGATGATTAATACCGTATGCACAATAATATTCTCTGGTTCAATCAAATTTTTCAATGCTGAAATTGTTTTTCCTTTTTCTTCTTCTCCTTTCAATAATTCTCTTGCCAATAGTTGAATCTTGGATATTTTTTGTATTTCTCTTTCCATATGCACTTCCACGTCTTTTTCAATTTCACTTCTTAGCACTATTGGTTCTAACAATGAAAATATAGCGGTTATAACGTCCTCTAATTTGTTTCTTGGGGTCTCTATGACAAACAGAACTAGAGCCTCCATCCCCTTATTTAGTGCCTCTTTTGCCCCCTCATATTTTTTATTATTCATATAAATGAGAACGGTAGCCAGATAATTTTGTGCTTGAATCCGGCGAATTGTATAAATATTGTTTTCCATCGCTTCTTCTTGTTTATATAACCCTATGTATTTAAACATTGAACGTGCTAAAGAATAAGCGTTTATTGCTTGTGTGTGTTTACCTATCATACTTTGTATATTAGCTAATCCAGCGTAAGTTAGAGCATATTCTGGGATAATTTTTAATTTGGAGCTTGTCAATGAAATAGTTTTATAATATTCTTTTATACTATCAGAATACATTTTTGCTTTTTCATATATTGCTCCTTTTACTTGATAATATTTAATAGATCCCTCTAGACTCAGATTTTTCATGTGTTCTTCATTAATATCTTGAATTAATTGTAGAGCTAGTTCTGTATCTTTGACAAAGATTTTTTTTGCAATAAGTGCTTTTGAATAGTCACCAAACCGTTTACTATCACTGTTTATAACCTTGAATAAAGAGTTCACAAGGAATTCATCATTAATAATTGTAGCATAAACTAACAAATTATACAATATTTTCGATGCGTCACGATTATTTTGTTGTGCTTCACTAGCTAATTTGGTTATTGCTATTGCTTTCTCATTCTCACCTATATTTTTATCCACGATTGTTTCTATTAATTTCAATATACATCCTTCACTTTCATTTTGTTTTAGTGAGGACTGTTTAGATAGGTGGTCTTCAAAATATCTAGCTGTTATATGTGGAAGAAAAACGAATAGATCTTCTTTAATATGGTTTCCATATTCCTCGTCTATTTTAGCTAATATCCGGTTTATCTGCTCTTTATTGAGCTTTTTTTTGCTTTTTATAATCTCTTTTATTCTCGTTATAAAAAATTCTATTAAATCAGCATATCTAAAGAAATAATTGCATAATACAAATAGTTGATCCGCTCTTTTCTCTATTATAAGAACAAAATTAGTTTTATCAACTGAAATTTTCATAACTCTTGGTTCTTCCCTTCCTGATTGAGAGATGATGATATTTATGAGGTTCTCAAGCTTAACTTTTTCCCCAAGTTCTGTTATTTTTTCCTCATAATTTAATACTACTTTTTCTGATGATATTTTCCCGTCTATAATTGTTGTACATCCTTCTAAAATGGATAGCATTAACAACAAAAGCATAAATTCGTTTAAAAATTTATGGTTTTAAAAAACTAGTCGCCCATCTTTAAATATCCGCTCTCCATCTATTTCTAAGTTAATATTTGGTGAGGGAAAATGTCCAGTAAAATGTTCTAAGTCAAAAACTTCCGTTGGCTTCAATCCTTCCGAAATAACTAGATTACACACTCCCAGCATTTTTTCTAATTCTAATACTGAAAAAGGATTTGTAGCATTTTTATTCAATCCAAACACAAGTTGTTGTATGGGATACAAATCTCTTTTCACTAACAAATTATTGATCCACGTCTTATTATCAGAGTTTTTAGACTCTATTTTGATAATATTTCCATCTTTTAATTCAAAAAACAATCTTGGATTTTTGGATGAGATCCATCCTTCTGGAATAGTTGCTTTTCCGGATATTTTTGGTCGTAATAAAACCACTTCACCACCAGGTAAATTGGAAACTTTTCCATGATAATTAACTTTTCCTGTTTCATAGCCTATTTGTACATTCTTTAGATCAATTGTTAAATCCGTACCTTTTTCTGTCCATACTTTAGCTACAGATCCTTGTTTAAATTTAACATAAACTTCCATTACTTCCCTCTCCATTTTATCGACATCTATATCTAAAGGTCCATTAGGCATGAATACAGATTCATCAATCATTGGGCTATTCACTATACGGATATTTTGCTTTGTTTCAAGAATTGGTCTGACATAGTTCCTGTGAGTAAATTCTGTCAGTAAAACTAAGATATTACAATTGCTTAATTCTTCTTTTAGATCTTCTTCAATTGGGGGGTAATGCTGCCATGGACATTTAAAAGCTAAAAAATCAAACTCTGAATTATCAAAGTGTTTTTTTGCTATTTGGTGAATATATTTAGCAAGAATATTACGATTGTATATCCGTTCTATTACAGATAAATCTCTCATTTTAACATCTAACTTCGAGGGATAATCAGTTGCAACTAAAACGCTCTCACCTTGCTGTATATCTATGTAATCTTGAAACATCTTAATGATTATACGATCAATTTTTGGATCAATTTGATCCATTTTTTTACCCCCAATTTTTTATATTTACTTACTTTAAGCTGTTTGGCTATTTATAGATTTTTACGTATCTTTATAAATTCAATCAATAAGTGACTGATTGCATGATTGAAGCATAAACTAACAATTAGTTTGACAAAAATAAAAACTTTAACAGTATATAACACAACATGAAGATACAAACAAGCTTATTTTAATGAGCATTTAATCAATGAAAAATGAAAAAAAAATAAAGAGCCATTCTAGTTATCATTATTTCTCTTCAGGCACGGGTGCAGCTATCTGATAGGCTCTAATTCCTCCAACTAGCATATAATAAAATCCTGTGCACACTATCGGAACAATAAACAATATGCTAAACATTAATAACCCCCCTTTTTCCATGTTAGGTGCTACGTTTTCGTAAAACCATAGAGAAATATCTTCAAAAAATAGCCAAAAAATAATAAACCCTGTAACTATGATTGTTCCACCTATTGCTTTAAATAATGATTGGTAAAATTCCTTATCTTGTTTTCTCGTTTCTTTCTTGCTCATATCCTTCAAATATCCTCACTCTATGACTCTTTAAATTTCTTTTGTTTAGTATTTTATTTTTCTGTTGGGTTACTTTAACTTACAAAACAATTTTATGTGTGGCTTAATTATTATATTTGTCAAAAGGTTTTATTTATGTCTAGTCCAAATATTAATGTTGAATTATTTGATAGAAATGAATTTGAATTTTATCGTAGAATGGCAGATTCAGAAGTAAGAGATAATAAATATGGTTTCTTCTACAAAAACAAACGTATTGAAACCTATAGTTATGTAACACCAAAAGATGAGGGAGTTAAAGACTTCCAAGAATTTCTTTCCTTCACTTTTTCATTCTTTGGAGGTGGAGAGGAGTATATTATTATCAAACACCCACTAGGTAAGTACTATATGAAAAATTCTAAAATACTCAGATCTCGAGGGTTCATTCCTTTTGACATGGGTGTTTTGGTTCAATACTGGACTCCCACACCAACTAGTAAACAAAAATTAAAACCAGATCCCTCAATAATTATAAAAGAACTCACCCGAGATTCTTTAGACATATGGATTGAAGTTTTTTATCAATCCTTTCTATATCCCAAACATTTACGTGAAACACTTAGAAGGATGATTAGTCATCAAATTGAGCGCGATGTTAAATTTTTTGTAGGATGCAAAAACAATAAATCAGTTTGTTGTTTTAGTTCTTTTCAAATCGATAACATTATTGGTCTCTATGGAGTTGGTACCGCAGAAAAATATCAACGCCAAGGGTATGCTACCTCCGTAATGTCCAATTTTATGAGTGATTTGTTAGAAAGAGATTCTTCCATAATCTTTTGTCTTCAAACATATAAGGGACGACCAGCGGAAAAATTGTATACTGGATTAGGGTTTGAAACTGCTTATACTCAAAAAAGATTTGATTGGGATCCCCAATCAGTTGATTGTTCAAATCTCTAAGCCAGGCCATTCTTCTTCTGCCTTTTTAAAGTCTTTTGAGGTATCTATACTTCTCCAATAATACCCCGGATCAATTTGATACGCAAGTAGATTTTTCTTTTCAGCTAGATCAATAAACACAGTATCTTCCATTTGTCCTTTGTCTGGAAACAGTTTGAGTGTTTCGTGTGCAAATATATCTACTCCTGCATGTATCCAATGGTTCAAGAGTGGTTTTTCTCGGAATCTATTTATAATAGCATTATCATCAAATTCTACAATGCCATAAGGACTTTGCATTTTTGCTACTGCAACTGACCCCTTCTTATCTTGCTCTTTATAATCTGCTATCATTTTATCCAAGGGAAAATTTGTCATTATATCTCCATTCATAATAATAAAATCTTCAGATTTTATCTTGTTTTTACCAAAACTAATTGCGCCACCCGATCCCAATTTTTCAGGCTCTCTACTATATAGAATATTTACTACACCGTATTCTGTTTTATATTTCTCCCCAATATTCTCTTGAATGTAATTGGCTAAATGTCTAACTGCTAATATTACATTTTCTATATTATATTTCCTTAGCCAGTGTAATTCCCATTCTAAAATAGTTAGTCCTTGTATTTTAATCATAGCTTTTGGAAAGGAATCTTGTGTAATTGTTCTTATTCTTGTTCCGAGTCCTCCACAGAGTATTACAGCATACATAAATCGCTATGTAAGGCTGAGATTAAAAATCTTTTTTCGATACTAGTACTTCAGAATTAAGAAATTAATTTTGCTCTCAACATGTTCAGAACAAATTTAAGGCATTTTATTCTTTAACATCGATGTGTTTTAGCACTATTTCTGAAGTACTATATACAACTATGCTAGAGCAAAAATAGATTTGATAAAAAACTCGAAAAACTAATAAACCTTGAATCTATTATTGACTATGGAAAAACAAACAACCCCACTTGATTCATTTAAAGAAGCATATTCAGAGACAAAGGACTTTTTAGAACGATTACCTTCTTTATTAGAAAAATTGATTTCTTATGGTGAAACAATCAAAGAAGAGAATTCTAATCTTAAAAAAGAACTAGACACCATACAGTCAGAATTAGATTCCCACAAACAACATTATGGAGAAGTTGAGGAACAGATGCAAAAATTTAGAGAAATGTACGAGGAGATAGCACAAGAACAAGCTGAAGAATTAGATATTAAGAAATTGTTATCAATTTATTCTATATTGTTCGAACAGGTTTTTGCTGCAAATCCGCACACAAAGATTCTACTTCTTCTACAAAGTTCTTCAAAGAAGGTATGGACTCGAGATGAGCTAACCAAAACAACCGGGTTTAGTCCCGCCGCAGTCTTGAAATCGTTACATGATCTAAGAAATAACAATTTGATTGATTTAGATGAAGAAACAAATGAAATTAGATTAATCGAAAAATTAGCTTAAAATATATTTATATGGTTTTTAATCTCCTTAAACCCTTTTTATTTCAAAAATAATTGCATTCGCTCTAACTAATAGTCTTTATTTGAATATTCATGTCTGCTTGAAAAATAAAGGGATTTCTTTTTGTTCTTTTAAGAGTAAAAACAGAGCGAATATTTTTTCTCTTTTAGTCTACAAGAGAATAGAAATGCTCTTCGATATCTTTTTCTTTATACTTATTTTCATGTATGATTTTTTCTATTGGAATTTTCCTTGGGGTGGTAGGCTCTTCGTTTGGATATCCAATTGGTAATAATGCCATAATTTGCATGTTTTGAGGTATATCTAAAACTTTAGCTATTCTATCGTCATTAAAAGCACCAATCCAACATGATCCTAGACCAAGTGCATTAACCATTAATAACATATTTTGAATTGCTGCCCCCGAATCATGATGTAAATATCTTTCTTCTGCTCTTTCTCCATATCTAGAGCCAGATCTTCTGGTATCTGCAAAAACGACAACAACTACAGGAGCGTCTCCAACAAACTGTTGTACAGAAAGTTTTTGTTTTAATAAATCATCTCGAACTATAATATATTCTACTGGCTGCCTATTCCCTGCTGAGGGGGCAAACCAACCAGCTTCTAGTATTTTTTGCAGATCATCTTCTGATATATCTTTATCTTTGTAACTTCTAATACTCCTCCTTGTACGCAAAATCTCTCTTAGGCTTTCAGACTTATTTAAACGCATATCTATCAGAACAACTATAAATTTCGATTATATTAATATTAAGGTGTTTTTTTAAGTTCAACTGTTGCCTTTTTCATCAAGAGAGGAAGAGCCTTTTTTATTCAATGCCAATTTAACATATCCCAAATCTGCCAAAAAGGCTTTCAAAGGTACAATCGTCAAAATAATTAAATAAAGAATAAATGCAAGTCCGCCTAAAATTATTCCCCATTCTGCTTCTATTAAAAACAAAGGGGCTATTATCAAGCTTAATAAAGATAATATGCTTACTGATAGACTATAGTTTATTACCATTTTTATTCCAGTTAATGGTTTTTTAATATTAAAGGTGTTGTATAACCATGTTGATGTAACATAATATATTCCAAAAAAAGGAGCAGAAAGTATTAATATACTTGCCCATATTAATCCAATTATAAATAATACGTCTAATCCTGTAATTCCAAACAATGCTAGGATAGAGAAAGCCGCAGCTATTAACGCACATCCATATGCTAAGGAAGAAATTGCACTAACTAAAACATTTGATGTAGGTAATGGCCCACTTAAAAACCCCATCAGTTTCACTGTTTCATATGGATGTTCTATTTCTTTTGGATAATATTGATCTTCTTGTCTTTTTAGAGGGGAGAACATTCCTTGTTGCCAATTGGGTTGATAATCACCTTTTTGTGGTTCCATATAATCAGGTATAACTAAGCGATCACCATCTGTTTCTTTCATTCCAGGGGGTAAGTCTTCCACCTCAGAAGCTTTTTTTATTGGAACCGCTACTCGTTTCTCAGGAGCAGAAACCTCAGTAATATCACTACCGCAATTAGCACAAAATTTATCGGTTACTGTATTTGGGTGAGAGCAGTTAGGGCAGAATTTAATGGGTTCACCACAATATTTACAGAATTTTGAAGATTTTCGTATTTCATTATGACATTTAGGACAAGCTATACTATCAGACATTAAAGTTCATGTAAAACCAATTCATGTTAATATATATTACTTACGATTTGCTGAAATTGAATCAAGAATAAAACTTAGAGGATCATTAGTAGTTGAATTTGATAAATGCTTGCATCAGTTGAAAATAGGTACCTACTAATCTTATCCCAGTATTCTCTACCTTTAACTGTTTTTTTCAATTTTTTGCTATCTTAGAAGTCATTTTATCTACCATTACAATTTGCATAGATTAATGAAATAGTGGAAGAGAAAAAAGAAGCTTACCGTTCATATATCTCAATTTTTGCATTCTTTATCTCTTTTTCTTGTTTTAAGATTTCTTTTCTTGTATCTCTTCCAGTTTTAAGCAGTTCCCAGAATCTTTCAACAAAATCGGGATTAATACCCATTAATACTCCCCTTATTGACAGCAATGGTTCGTCTATTGACGTTAATGCAACAGATATACTACCCTTTTCGAATCTTTTTGCTATTTTTTTGGTTTCAAAAGTTACTTGATAAGAATCGGGTGCTGTTATAGCCAAGAAACCCCTTTTTGCACGAGTTATTTCTGCAGTCAAACTTGAATTTTCCTCAAGCGACTCAAAGAACATATCAGAGAATCTAACATTTCTAGATCTTTGTTTTTCTTCAAAGGTTTTATCTAACGACACTATAACTCCTATTCCTTTTGTTTGATGACTTATAGCTCTAAAGAAATCATCTAATCCAGCATTGTATTCTTCATGGTTACTTTCTTGCATTGCAGCTAATATTGTTGTTACTAAAGTTTCAGCTAAACTTTCGTTACTTTTCTTTATTGCTTTTTCAACGGGATCTTTTTCATTTTTCTGTATTAACTTATTGTTATCAAATAGAATGATAGGTGATTGTGGTCCATCAGATCCGAATCCGAGATAATACAATGCTTTGGATGCGTTATATTGTATCATGGATGGTTCATTCTTTTCCGGTACAATAAATACCACAGTTGGAGCATTTCCAGTTATTCGTTCTATCATCTTTGAAGCTAGCATTGAACCAGCAGCCCCTGTTCCACCACCACTACCTATTACTAAATGTAGAGCTAGGGGAGATTCACCTTCTTTTATGTCTTCTTTTTTATAGTATACGACTTTTTCCACTTTTTTGTAAAGATCCTCTTCCTTGTGTTGTATATCTTTTTGAGCTTCTTCTATACGATAATTTGATGTCTTTTTTTTCTCTCCAAACCAGAATTTTTCTCCATAATTTTTTATTTCGGGTTCAAAATCATCTGTATAATTGATAGCCAATGATTTTACATTAATATCATTTTCTTTAAAGTGGGCAATTATCAAATCACCAATTTTACAACCAGCATTTCCTGCCCCAATAACAGAGACAGAGATAGTTTTTCCGAATATTTTTCGTTTTAACCAAGACATTAGTTAGCCTCTCCTGCAAATACTTTCAAAATTCTTCTGATATTCAATATATATATCCATACTGCCAAGAAACTTTTTAGTATCTTACCTGTTGATATAGGTACTGTTTTCATTGCTGATATATATTCTCTTAAAGAAAACACTGTTATAGTTTCTTGTTTTGCATATTCAGCATATTTTTCTTCGAACTCCATAACAGAGCTGTAAATATAATTATCCAATTCGGACAATGCCTTAACTTTAAACTTTTTCATCTTGATATTAAACTTGTACAATGGAATGATCACAATTAGAACCATTACCGCTGCAACAACTATGGATACAAGCATGACTAACACGGGGACAGAAGCATTATCAGTCACCATGGGAATATTCATTGTAGGCATAAATCCAGCATATGTTCCATCTCCTGGATAGACCATACCTATAATTGGCAAAGCTATTTGATTGCTTATACCCATAAACATGGCTAGAGTTATGATTAATGTTGATAATATACCTGCAATAGGGATATTTTCAAGTTGTCTTATCGATCTACCTGGTGTGTCACCTAAAGCCCATATTATTTCATAGTTCTCTGTTGTTAGTAATGTTCCATATTGTTCTACATATTCACTTATGCGTTCTGTAATCTGGTTTAACACTTCCGAATAAATCCGCGTGTTAAGTATTGAATAATATACAGCTACTAGAAATATATATAGTAATATTGGGTTGAATACAAGAGAAAGATAACCACATACTATTGTAAATGCAGAAACAGTTTTTATGCCCCCATAAATTATTAAGGGTACCTGCATTCCTGCCCCTATAATAATAGATAGCGTAACTATTAGCCAATTGAAGGGCAGTTTTCGATCATAATATTTGTTATAATAATTACGTACTGGACTTTCTAACCAATCAACCTTCTTTTCGATTATTAAACCTAAGTAGCCATCATGAGTGAATTTCAAATAAAAAAGCGCAAAAAAGACTGAAACTAAAATGGGTATTATAATCAAGAAAGGCACTGCCGTTATCATGGTCTGTTCATTAGCTGGTGTAGCTCCATCTAAAACTTTCCATATATCTCCTTGAAACGATAGAATGGAAAATAAACTTGTTGGAACCCCGAATAGAGCTATAAAAAACCATAGTTTTACATAATCAAACCAATTTAGGGATAAAATTGTATTCAGTTTTACCTTGAAGAAACAAACAGGTAACAGATGTATTTTTCTAAATGGGTTCATTAATGCCTTTACATACCGAGGGTTCTCAATTAAACCAGCTGTGCTCGGAAACTTCTTCTGGTGTTCAATAATTAGTCTTTCAAAATCAAATTCAGAAGACTCTTTTTCTTTAGATATAACAAATTTAGCCCCTATTTTAGGGCGTTCTTCAGTTGTTGTTTCCATACTATTGTGTACAAGTCAACACTATTTTTAACTCTATCGCCTTTTTGGAAAAATAATAAACTATTATCTCCTAAATGTGAGATATATTGAATCTTACGATACATCGCTTTGTCGATAAAATGAAAAAGAATCAAAATTAAGTTACTATTACGATGTTATATTTTTTGGAGAGATTATATCATTACAAATCCTAATTAGACCTGTTCACTAAACCAACATCGTTAACACTATAAAGAGAAGTTACGCTGAGCAGTT
>CAZHRF010000075.1:0-3928 GCA_964534625.1 uncultured archaeon
GTAAAAAAAGAACATGTTTTTTCAGCGATATCTAAAACTACAAAAACTTTCGAAGAAGGATGCGTTGGTGCGGGAACTGGTATGCGGGCATTAGGATATAAATCTGGGATAGGTACGGCTTCAAGAAGTGTAGATGCTTTTACTTTAGGGGCTCTGGTTGTTCCCAACTTTGGCAAAAAAAGCAATTTAATGATTAAAGGAAAAAAAGTAGATCCCAAACCAAGAACCAACGAACCAAATGAAGCGCAAGATGGTTCAATTATGGTTATACTAGCCCTAGATGCTCCTTTAACAAACAGACAATTACATAGGTTATGCAAAAGAGCACCATTAGGTATTGCTAGAGTTGGTGGTTTCGCTTCTCATGGCTCGGGGGATGTCATTGTAGCTTTTTCAACTATTAATAAAATGGAAAACTCAAGGGCAGATTCTATGAGAGAGATAAAAATAATAAATGAGCAGCATTCAGTCTTTTCAAACTTGCTTGAAGCTGTAGTAGAAGCAACGGAAGAAGCCATATTAAATGCCTTATTGGCTGCTGATGCTATGGTGGGTAGAGATAACAACCAGGTCGATGCCATTAATCCAGATATAGTAAAAACAATAATTGAAGAATACCAAACAAATAAAACAGTTTAGTTAAAGTTAGAGACAATAATCATACCTAACAACTAAAATCTTTTTAAATTGAGTCTGTATTGCTTTTTTATGGCTGTAAACATTAAATCAATAGAAGAAGAATATTCTTTTCTTATAGGGAAATGGAAAGGTAAAGGGAAATTGCAAGATCAACCAATAAGTGTTGAAATGGAAGTTACTGTTTTTGGCAGTAATGTCTTGAGAGTCTTTTTAATCCAAAATAGTGATAATGAAGTTATTCATAGAGAAGAAGGGTTTTTCTTGTATGATCGTATCAATGACACAGTTAAACTTCTCCTAGTTAATTCTGAGGGCACAGTTGAAATAAATGATGCTTCGCTTCATAAAAGAAAAAATAAGTGTAGCATTAAAACCAATTACATCTCTGGAGTTAATCTACCTAGCAATATTGAAATTTACAAAGCATTAACTGTTGAAGAAAATGAATTACACATGACGATCAAATTAGGAAAAATAAAAAAAGATTACATGGAAGTAATCATGAAACGTGTTGAGTAGTCAATAGTCTTATTCAATGAATAAGCGTTGAGATTAGTCTACCTCGATATCATCCTCGATTCCTCAGACATCGTATTTTTCTTCATCTCTCAACATGTAATTCGTCTTTTACTTTTTTTTAAAGATACTGGCTTGTTACTCATATTCGGAAAACAATCCTTATTAATGGGTAATATTCTCTGTCAAACAAGCTAAAAAACTAAAAACAATTAGATAGTGATAAATTATGATACAAGACGAAAAAGAAACTGCTTATGGTCCAGCTGTTGTTTCACTCGCGAACGCAGCTAGAGCTTTTGATGCACCAGTAAGGTACCCCATCTTATTTAATTCACCAAACTTAGGTGAGAGTTACCTTGCTATGCCACGTACATCAGCTTTTGTGACTTTAATAGAGCATTTAATAGGCGTATTTATTTTAGGACCGATTCTATTAGGTCTTAGAGGATTCAAACGATTTAAAAAAATAATAAAAAATTTCAGCACCTTAGATTGGGTATCTGTAATATTCATCAGTTTTGGTGGTTCGGCTTTAGGTTTATTCTTCTTTTTAATTGCGTTTGGACTTGGGAATCCTACGGTAGCAATATTACTACAAAAAGTACAACCAATAATGACTTTGATTTTTGCAATTTTAATACTGAAAGAACGACCTACAAAAGAATTTTACATCTCTCTTGCATTTTCTTTAATAGGTGTTGTTTTAATTTCGTTTCCAGATATTAAAGCCTCTGACCAACCAATTAATGTTCTGGCATTGGTTGCTGTAATATGCTCTCTGTTGGCAGCTACCTTCTGGGGAGGTAGTACTGTATTTGGGCGAGTGTTAACTAAGAAAGTTGATTATTGGGATTTGACGCTGATCAGATACATTGGAGGGTCGGTCTTTTTGGTTGTTTTTAATGGGGCATTATTGACATATAATCAGACATATCTGTCTTTCCTTGGACAAGTAGTTACTGTATTTCCAACTATTGGATGGAATTGGACAGTTTATGTAGGGTTGATATATGCTGCTATTTTTACAGGAGGAATATTGCCTTTGACCTTATACTACTTTGGATTAAAAAGATCTAAAGCATCAGTGGCAGGATTAGCAGAATTAGCCTTTCCTTTGTTAGCTGTCTTTGTAAATTACTACTTCTTGGGATTTGGATTGACTTGGATTCAAATAATAGGAGCAGTTATATTATTGGGTACAGTTTCAGCACTTTCATTTATTAATGCTAGAGAGATGGAAAAAACAAAGAAATTATTAAAAGACGAAAGTAATCGTTTTTTGAATGCTAATCCAAAAGCAGCACAAGAAATAATTGCAATTGTAAATAGGATGGAAGTTGGAGAAGAGACTACTCCAGTAAAAATAGCTAAAGAAAAAGAATATAATACCATGCTCATTAATGAGACGTTAGCTAGTTTAGCAATTCTCTATCCTAAACAAGTAAAATATAATCCTGGAACTAGAATATTGACTAGAACATCTAGCAAAAAGATAGAAGAGTAAATATGTTACTTTTACTCTTCTTCATTTGTTAATATGTGTTGCTTTTTTTTTTACTTTTTTAATTGTGTTACATCTACGAGCATTAAATCATTCCTAAGCGAATCCATTAGATTGTTAGAATATGCCATAATTTTTAAAGAGTGGTAAGTCATAAACACAAATTCTTTATACCATTACTTTCAGTTCTTCACATGATTTCCATAGCAGGGACTATTCGTTCCGATGTAGGCTTAAGTAAAGGTCTTCAATTACTTCTTGATAAAGGTGCAGCTATTGATGTTGTCGAACAAGTTATTAAGATAGTCGAGAATAATGTTGACGACTGGACAGTAGGAACAGGCGGGTTACCTAATTTGCTTGGTGAGGTAGAATTAGATGCGTCTATTATGAATGGCGCTGATTTAAAAAGCGGAGCTGTTGCTGGTATTAAACATTTCAAGAACCCTATTTCTATTGCGAGAACTATAATGGAAAAGACACCACATGCTCTTTTGATAGGTGAAGGAGCAGAAAGGTTCGCAGAAGTGAGTGGTTTTAAACAGAGTAACATACTAACAAAGCAAGCAGCTGAACTATATGAAGATTTTATGACTAAACAAGCTATCGTAAAAAGAGATTATGATACAGAGAAAACACTTAAACTTAAGGAAAGATACTACAAATCTTTTAAAGATTTAGTTGATAATAAGGGATTCATGGATTGGTATGCTAAATACGCCAAAGAACATCATGGAACAGTAAACGTTATAGCCAAAGATCACAAAGGTGCGATTGTAAGTGGGGTTTCCACTAGTGGGTTATCTTTTAAACTTCCAGGTAGAGTTGGTGACAGCGCTATCATAGGTGCGGGTAACTATGCGGATAATAAATATGGTGCGGCTTGTTGTGTGGGGGTGGGAGAGATTGCCATTCGCCTATCTCTTGCAAGAGTGGCTGTATATGAGTTATCTGCGGGTCATACTGTTGAAGAAGCAGCTATTAAGAGTATAGAAAGAATAAATGAATTAGAAGAAGATGCTGGATCGTTATCGATTCTTATAATGGATAAAGAAGGAAATATAGCTTCTGCAGCCAATTTTAAACCCTATTACTACTGGATGGCAAATGAACATACGGAGATCACAAAAAAAGAGTCATTATATGTAAAGACCGAAGGAATAAGAAGAGATGGTGGCGTGGGATACCATAGATAAGTAACAATTTTTTACACCGCTTTAATTGTTCCTGTCACAAGAATAAGGAGAAAAATAAAAATAAGAATAAGAA
>CAZHRF010000075.1:4028-10506 GCA_964534625.1 uncultured archaeon
AGAAAAATAAAAATAAGAATAAGAATGATTCACTTTATTGAAATTTTGATTTTATCTTCTGCCATAAAGAGGCTTCTTCTTTCAATTTATTGGTGATATTATCTAAGGGTAAAGATTTAGTAGAATTGGGACAGCCATCGCATTCTGGTCTTCCCCCACAATTTTTTTGAGTTATTTTTAAATCAAGCAATAAATTTCCAAAACCTTCAAAATAGCTTATATCCCCTTCAAATCGTTCTAACTCTTCCTTGTATTCATTTTCGAATATTTCACTAATCTTTTCCGCTTTAACTTCCATCGCTTGTATATCATCTGTACTATCGCAGATAATTGTATAGATCCTTTTATCATTCTTTTGGAATAGGATCCTTTTATCACCTGATAGATCTATTTTAGAGATACCGCCACTATTGATAGATTCAGAAAAACTATAAATTGCTGATATGAAACCCGCAAAAAGATGAGGATCCTCACCAAAACTATGACATTCTCCAAAATTTTGGCTAAATAAAGAAATACCCGATTTGTTGAGTATAACTATATCTCTTATCATGCTAAGAACATTGTAGAAATATATCTATTTATGTCATTAGATGTTACAAAAAATAATTCAATCAAAGTAATATTCCAGCCATCAGTACAAATATTATCGTCACTAATAGATCTGCTAAAGAAGCTTGAACGGGCATCACAATATTATCTGGATCTAGTCCTAATTTGTAACAAGCAAAAGCCACAGATAGTGCAATGGTTCCTAGAATAACAAAAGCTATTGTATTTGTTATTACTAGTAAACTCATATATCTGAAATAATTTGTTAGATGTGCATCACGAGTAAATAATATACCTAATAGTGTGTGGATGGCATTCAGTATTATTCCTACCGTAATGATACTAGATAAAAACACTATCATTGTTTTATTTTTAAGGCTAGAGAGTTTAGCTTCTATTGTACCTAAATGTAACTTAGTTGTGGTTGTGTTGACAATAATTGAACCTTGAGCACCTACTGTATTAATTATTGCTGGATAAACAACTAGAAGAAAAATAGTAGCATGTATGACATCTTCAAATGAAGACAAGACTGTTCCTGTAAAACCAGCAATTAGAGTAGTTACCAACAAAATCGGTAAACTCTGTTTGCATGATTGTTTGAAAAACATTGAGTGTCTCCATTTTACTAAGCAGTAAATCATACCACATATGCTAAACAAAGTAAAAGGTAAACCTATGAAATAGGTAGTCAATCTTTTTGTAGTATAGAAATGATATAGCAGGACTAAAAAGAGAGAGACTATAATATCATTGAACGTTGCCATTATTGGATATAATAACGTATCGGGATCACGGCCTCTATTAAAAACTTCAAAAGCTAATATGATTGTTAATCCGCCGCCTATTGTAAGAGTTAAAGCGAAGGTAGTCAAACATATAACTAAAACTGCTAAAAGGTCAACTTCTATTTGAAATATTAAACCAAAAATAAACGTGACAAAGCTTACTAAAAGGACATTCAATATACTAAATGAAAAAATCAATCCAAGTAATTGTTTGAATCTTTGTGTATTATTTTTCCATGTTGGTTTTATTGAACCCAAATGTAGTTCTGTTCCAATTTTGCCAGATAAAATACCACTGATGTTTCCTTTTGCAGTTAGCAAAAGAGGATATAGTAAGAAAAGCCAAGGTGAATCTTTTTGTAGTGGTTGTAAAAAGGATGCGATCCGTCCCGCAAATATCCCCCCTATATTAAAGCTTGTTGCAATGAAAATTGTTACACAAAATGTTAAATATCTTATCAACCAGTAATATTTTTTTTCTACAGCCATTTCTTCACCTCACTAAGGGGGGGTTAAATCAAGATTTTCTATATATACGAGGATACTATAATCTCGTTTTGTAACAAATCCATTAAAAAATTAAATGGTTTATTAACAGTTCTTTTTAGATTATAATCTACATTTCTGTACTTCGCTTTGTATTTTTAATTCTTTCTTTAATTTCTAAAATTAGAATAAACTGATAGAATCTGACATGACTAGTTTATTATCTAGAAAAAGAGTCAACTTAAACTTTTTAAGTAGTATTCTTTTTGTAGTTGAGCCACCAGCATTTATTCAGAGAATCTATTAATTTTTTATATATTTCAGTAAGTTGTGGATATTCATGAGACATATGGATGTCGACTTGCTCTTTATCTGCATAATAATTGAGATATTCTATGTCAAATATTGTTAGTTCTGGACGAAAATATTCCCAGTCCACTAAGAAGGGTCTATTATCTTGCAACAAAAAATTAGTGGGGATCAAATCTCCATGAATGTATGTCAACTCATGAGAGTAATCAGAGATGGTATCTAATAGGTCTGTGGATTGTTTTTGTAAGCTGTCGATTAAGGAGGGATACTCGTGGTATAACACTTTTTTGTATTTATGGATTAAATTTTTGTAAAATGTTTTTATTTCACCTATTTTTGGATGTAGTTGTTTTCCTTTTTGGTGAATGTTTTTAATCATTTTAACTATTTGTTTTTGTTTTTCCTCTGTCATCCATGTTTCAGTTGTCTCTGTTGCGGATATGTATTTGTAGACTAAAATCTTTTTATTGTTGGACCATATGAATGTTGGAGCATATGTTCCAGCAAAAATCTCTATGGCTTTTTTCTCATTCTTTAATCGTGTAATGGGCGAAATAATGTTATCTTCATTGTAAATTTTACATACAGCAAGTGGCGTACCATCTTTTCTAGTAATCTTGTATTTTATATTAGAATAGCCTTTTTGCATTAATTGCCAATCAAGTTCGAGACTGCCTTTACATTCTCTGATAATAGCAACTGTTATCTGCATCTTTGTACGTTTGTCAAGTTCATTCATAGTAAGACCAAATTTGCTTTACAGAGTTGAAGTAGTAGTTCTTTATCAACTTTGTTGTTATCGATGTTATTTTTCTTTTCTAAATCTACTTTCAAGTACTCTGGTTTTGTTTTATTTTTATGCACTTCAACAATATATCTAGTGATGTTATTTATCTTTAAGTCTGATTTCACCGTCCCAGTAAGATAAATTGCTCGTTTTGCCTCTTTTTTTTCTTCAACAATCTTTATACTCTCAGTCGGGATTTGAATGCCTGTTAAGGTGGTTTTTGTTATCTTGGTTTTATCTAAAGTAAAATCGAGTAGTGGAGTAGTAATTGCAATAAGTTTGTCATCCACTTGTTTTACATCTCTAACTGGCCAAACATTATCTAACCCCATAATCTGAGCTACTTGGAAATTTTTAGGATTTGCATCGATATAATTAATCTCCCCTATTTGCCTTACCTTTCCTCCATAGATGATAGCTACCTTGTCAGCTATAATACGTGCTTCTTCTTGATTGTGAGTAACATAAATGGTTGTTATTTTGGTTTCTCGTTGTATTCTTCTAATAGTAAGCGCAAGATTTTCTCTATTTGTAGCATCAATAGAACTTAAAGGTTCATCTAACAACAGAATATTAGGCTGAACAATTATAGCTCTGGCTAATGCAACCCTTTGTTTTTGCCCTCCACTAATTTGGTGAGGAAAACGATCCAATAATTTTTCTACATTAGTTAGTTTAATAGTACGTTCAAGTAATTCTTTTCTCTCAGGCTTAGGTATTTTTTGTGCTTTTAGCCCAAATTCAATATTGTCAATAACTTTCATATGAGGAAATAAGACTTGAGCTTGGGGAACGTATCCTACCCTTCTCACTCTAGGTTCACTATGCGTGTAGTCTATATCACCAAAATAGACCGCCCCTTTCTCTGGCTTAATTATCCCTGCAATTATTTTAAGGATAGTAGATTTTCCACAGCCACTTTCACCCAAAAGAACCATTAACTCCCCCTCTCTTACTTCAAGATTAAAATCTTTCAAAATTAGCTCTTTCTGATATCTTTGATATATCTTTGATAACTTGAGATGAACCATATTTACACCTTTAACTCAATTTGTCCAAGCTTTTGAATGGCAATAAAACATAAAACTGTAAACATAATTAGAAGAGTAGCCATTGTGGCGGGTAATTGAATTGTTCGACTGCTTAAGAGTTGATAAACCCCTATGCTTAATGTACCATATTCAGGTTTGTAGAAGAAGTTTGTTGCTCCAAATTCACCTATACTGATAGCGAAAGCAAATATACCACCAACGACTATCCCTTTCCATATCTGAGGGAGTTCTATTTTTCTAAATATATATAACCGTGATGCACCCAAAGTTGATGCAACATTGATTAGTTCAACATCAATTCGATTGTAGCTAGAAAGAATTGATCTTGTAGCAAAAGGTATACTGATTAAAACATGGGCTAAAATAATTAATAACCATCTCTGCGAAGAATAAATGGTTGTGTTTTTAAAGTGCAAAAACAATCCAATTGCCAAGCTTATGGAAGATGTGGCCATGGGGAGAATGATGGCATATGAAAGAAATTGTTCTGAATAAGCTGTTTTATACCGTTTCAGTTGTTCATATTTGTTTCTTAATACAAAAACAAGTGCAAGAGAGATAACTAGAGTAATAGAAGTATTTGTAAAGCCAAACAACAGTGTATTTAAAATCATTCGTAAGGGACTGGTACTCAACCCATATTGAGCAACATTAGAAAGAAGAACTTTATACCCCCAAATGGGTGAAAAATCTACTCTACTAGGGATGAATGACCGTATTATTATAGCTATCAAAGGAGTAATGGAGAACAATGTAACTATACCAAGCAAAATGAACCATCCCAAGTATCTAAAAGTATTTTTCAAGTTATTTTTTCTAAGAGATAAAAAAATCTTTTCTGTAACTAACGTCTTTTCTTTTTCTCTAGCCATCAAACGAGTCTTTTTCTCGTAAAAAAGATAGAATATTACGACAAATGTATTAATAATTAACTGTAGAAAAACTAGTGCTGCACCAAGCTCAAACTCTAAACGTGTACTAATCAATTTGTAGATTCTAACCTCTAAGGTCTGAAGAAAAGGATCGCCTAAATATAATACAATTGCAAAACTGTTAAAAGTGTAAATAAATACCAGTAATGCTGCGGATACGATATAATTAAGTATTTGTGGTAGTGTTATACGACTAAAAATTACTACAGATTTTGCTCCAAGAGTTCGAGCTATATTAATTTGTTCACTGTCAATATTCAACCATGCAGGAATAGACATGCGTATAATAACAGAAAGATTGTAAAAAACATGAGCTAGAAGAATTCCTTGGTATGTACCATATATAGATAAAAGACCTTGTTCTGTATTAAAAATTGTTTTCCAGAGCGAATTGAGCCATCCACCGTCTCCATAAGTAATTATGAAACCTAATAGAACAACGACCGGAGGGAGAACAAATGGAATAGTCAAAATGTTAATTATTAGTGTTTTACCTGGAAATTCATATTTGGCGAGAAAATACCCTATGGGTAATCCAAATAGTAAACAAATTACTGTAGAAATGATAGCTTGATTAATTGTAAATACTAAATGCGAAAAGTTCTGGGGAGCTCTAAAAATCATAATAAAATGTTTGGACGTGATGGTATCTTCTTCGATAAAGGCATATCTTAGGATTTTTATTATTGGTATATAGAAAAAAGAGAGAAGAAAACTGATAATGATGATAATAGAGAGAACAATAAGCCCTCTATTGATCCATTTATCAGTTTCTATTGTTTGTTTGTTTAGGTTATACATTGATTGATTTGACACTGCGGATTCTCTTTTTAATTGCTTGGTTTTCTGCTTTTTGGTCGAATTATAGTTGTAGTAATTATAATTCCTGCTAGCACAAAGAGATATGCACTGAAGTTAATTCCAGCTGTACCTTGGATGATAATTTCTTCCCATTCATCTTTCCATTGCTCAATATTTGCACTTAATTTAGCAGTAGGAATAAGGGAATTTAATATATTATCTACCGAATCGGGCTTAATGGCTGTTTCAGCAAAGCATTCAGGTATATCTGCTTGTGAATTAGCCGGATACATCCAATTTGAAGTTGCAATATTATTTTGAACCTCTGTAGAAAGAAACCAATTAATAAATTGTTGAGCTTCAGTTTTATGGGGGGCGTCTTTGACTAATCCAATCCCTTCTATTTGAAGCCAAGCGTTCTTTTGTTGATTTTCGTGAGTAACAATAGCTATGTCTGCAGTATCGTTGAATAAACAAGCTCCATAAGCAGGACTGGAACCATAAGATATCATTATAGGTCGATTCTCAGCTTCATTAGTCCATATTTCATAAGCTGATCCCCAACTGGAAGCAATACGTAAATCAGAGGATGCTTCGCTCCACCAGTCTCGCCAGTCAGAGTTTAATAATCCATCAATATTTTGTTCAGGATCACCATAAACAGCAATAGTCCAAAGGAGAAAGCCTAGACCAGGAGAACTGAGTGTGGGATTTTGAACTATAAGGTTTTTATGTAAGTCTAATTCGAGTATAGAATCGAGGGTTAAG
>CAZHRF010000076.1:0-10356 GCA_964534625.1 uncultured archaeon
TATCCCAAAGTAAGCTTTTTGATCTCAAGAAAATAAAAAAGTTACAAAAGAAATATAGTTTTTCTATTCTATTTGAACTATGATTATGTCATGTGATCTGTTTTAATTGTTTTTTAGTTCATATCTCGAATTACTAATGTCTTTGTAAATAGAGAATAACTCTTTAAACCGACCTTGCTCAATTTTTCCATGGGCTGTCATCATTTCATTAGTGAATCTCTTTGGTAATCTTTTTTCAACTTCATCGATTGAGAACCCTTCTCTGACTTTGAATTTTAGCCTTTGTTTTTGAATTTCTTCCCCGAGTTTTAGAAGTTTCTCTTTAGTTGTTTCTATTTTGAGGATGTCTAAGGCTTCAATAGTTGTATCGATGTCATATACATTTCTTGCAAATAGACAGATAACAAGAGAGTTTAAGACATTTCGCCATTCTTCTTCTTTCATCAAAGTTTTAACTGCTTCTTCATCAGATTTTGGATTAAGAAGGAGCTTCTGATCTAATGAATATCCCGCATTATCTAAATGGCTGTGTCTTCCACCTATAGAATATCCGAGAATGGAAAAAGGACCTGTGCAATAGCCTGCTGGTTCAACTTTTCCTAAACGAATACCAAAATCGCTACCACCATATTTTTCAACAAGAGCTTCGACACCCTCAGATGCAGTTTTATATAAAGCATTTGTGGGATCAGAGTTAGCCTGAGAAATCATAGGTATAATCTCTAGAAAATCTTTTACTTTACCAAAACGAATGAGTTTACCTTTTGTATCTCGGGGTGAAATAATGTTTCTATCATAAGCTTCTGCTAACCAACTCAGAACAACACCAGTGCTTATGGCATCCATTCCTTCACGTTCAACAGCTTCAATAAGCCTGAGAACATTAGAAGGATCTCCAATAAGTAAATTACTACCGAGAGCATAGATGAGTTCATAATCGTATGGAACAGCAATACTGTGAATATCGCCAACTGTGCCTTTATCCCAACGTTCACGAAGTATGCCTAAATGAATGCATCCTATTGGACATCCTCCACAAGCAACACGTTTTACTAGATATTTATCAGCATAGTTTTCTCCAGAAATATTTTCAGCATTTTCAAATGTGCTACGTGACCAATTTCTTGTTGGTAATGACTTAATTGTATTTACAGGAATTATTCCTGCTGGTGTCCCTAGTACGTGATATTTAGCCATTAAATCTGTTTCTGTTACCTTTTTGTAAATCTCTCTAAACTTACGATTATATTCTTTATACTTGGTATTAGCCTCAAGAGAAATAGGCTGATCTCCAATAATAGCCATACCTTTGAGCTTTTTGCTACCAAAAACTGCTCCTAAACCCATTCTTCCAAAATGACGCATACGGTCGACAGTGGCACAAGCATATTTGACCATATTTTCACCAGCTGGTCCGATGGTAACAAGTGAACGATTACCTGGATTGCCTATCTTTTCTCGAATAACTCTACCAGCTGTATTAGGATACATATTAGTCAAGGGTTTGGCATTATAAAAACTGACCTCATCCTCATCAGCAACGAAATAAGTGAGATTTTCAGATTTACCTTTAATAATAATAGCACCAAGATTGTTAAAGCGCATAGCGGTTGATAATCTACCACCTGCATAACTTTCTCCTAAGTAGCCATTTAGAGGACTTTTAAAAACTGCACAAGTTTTAGAAGCGACAGGATAAAAACTATTTAGAGGACCAATTGCAAAAATAATTACATTATCAGCGGAAAGGGGATCAATAGTGGGTTTTATGTGCTTATCAAGTAATTCAATGGCTACACCAATACCTCCAAGCTTTTTCTCAAAAAGTTCAGTATCGTGATAAAACCTATATTCTTTTTCTGTTAAATTAATTTCTAATATTCGTGGATCAATCATGTTTAAACACCTCACCAATCTCCTGTGGCTTCTTCAGCTATTAAAACCCCAGTTGAACAATATTGAACACAAGCAAAACATTGCCTACAGATTATTGCTTTGTTAATGTCTTGATCAATAGTTATTGCTCCTGGGATGGGACAAGCCTCTACACACTCTTGGTTACATTTAGTAGAATCACAAATCTCTCGGTCTACCTTAACTCCTCCACCCTCTCTAGGCGTAATAGCACCTTGAATGGGACAAGCTGGAAAACAAGGAGGTTGTCTACATCCTCTACAGACGATTACCACATAGTTTCTTTCAATGGAACCTCTGGCTTTAACATTGATAGAAGAGCGATAATTAGACAGGAGTTTTTCGTTTATTCTTGCACAAGCATAAGTGCATTCAAGGCAACCGATACATCGGTCTAAATTTTTAACTCGAAGCCTTTTATTCATAGATTAGACAAAGAAATGGTTATAATTAAACTTACCTACGCTAGGAAGATTCCATATTGCTAAAGAGAAAAAAATTGATTCATAAGAATTACTAAAAAGTATTAGAAAAAATAAGAAAAAATAAGAAAAAAAGTTGATGGATAACTCGCAGATTTGGAAAATAGTCAATTTAAGAATCTTGCTTGACCATTTAGTTCATCAGTAATGAACTGTTTTATTTTATCTAAAACTGCTCTATTGTCGCAATAAATAGCATGTTCTTTATCATCAGCTACCCATTGCTTGAAGGTGTAGAATTTTTTATCAGAAGAATCTGGATTTTCATATTCCTTGCATTTTTCAATTAATACTTTGTTTTGTAGATAAGTTATTTTTGCTCTTAAGCAATGGTTATAAGATAATTGGGTACCAGTTTTTTCATACACTACCTTAAATTTACCATTTCCATTATAGTATCACATTCAAACTGTTTTACCTTAATTAAATAAAGATATATAAAGTATTGAAAAATAATCAAATTTTTCTTTTCTTTCCTTATTGCTTTTTCTTTTGTTTCACATTTTAAGTAATATTTTAATAAGTAAAACCCTTATATCAATCAATGACTAACCGTTCGGATGATTGGTTGAAACAAGCATTGTATGATCTAGAACACGCTGAAGCCAGTCATAACTTAGAGCATTATGAATGGGCTTGTTTATCTGCTCAACAGTCAAGTGAAAAAGCAGTAAAGTCAATATTTTATACATTAAAAGCTGAGGTTTGGGGACATGGTATATATCGTCTTTTAGAAAGCCTTCCAGATAATATTCAGATAGACGATAGACTTTTAGATGAAAGTAAAATATTGGATAGACATTATATCCCAGCTAGATATCCAAATGGATTAGTTAGTGGAACTCCAAGAGAAAGCTATACAAAATTAGATTCAGAGGAAGCGATACGAATTGCCAAAAAAATATACAGATTCAGTCAAGATATTATATCCAAAATCCAAAGAAAAAATACTGAAAAAAATTGATGAATGGAAAAAAAAATTGATAAAACAATACAACTGCAATTTAATAGTTCTATTTGGATCTTACGCTAAAAACAACTATAGTTACAGAAGTGATCTTGATCTATTGCTAGTTCATGATGATGAGAATTTATCTTTTGAAAAAGCTTTAGGGTTAGCTGTAGAAATTAGTACAGAAATTGACTGGCAAATTCATGTATATGATTTAGAAGAATATAAAAAAGGAATGAAAAATAATAATCTATTTTTTAAAACTATTTTATCAGATGGAATAATCATATACGAAAATTTCCCATTTAATTAAATGTAGTGAATGAAAAAATATACATTGAGCTGAAGTTTGAAATTCATGTATTTTTATTATTTATTAATACAAGGCATGCTAAATTATCACAAGCTTGATTTTCAAAAGCTTTATTCATCAAGTTTTCACATACCTGATCTGCTCTTTCAAACTTACCTGCCCAATTGATAATTTCTTTAGGATTTGCTTCTGGTTCAACAGATTGCGCAAACCCATCTGAACATAGGATGATGGTAGGTGGATTATTTGTTTTTGTAAAAGTGCGTTTCCATTCAACCTTTCCCACTTTTAAAATTTGTCTAAAGCTTTCGATGCTTTGTTGTTTATAACCTAAAGAACGATGATAAACGACAGGAGCTACTTGATATCCCTCATATTCATTTTCCCAATTTGAATAAATACGACTATCGCCAAAATTAAACCAAAGTATTTCTTGATTGTTTGAAACTATTAAAGAAAGCTGAGTTTTAGTTCTTTTCGTATAATGCTTCCCTTCATTTTCTTCCTTTAATTGCACGGATTTTGGATAAATAATTTCCTCCATTAATTCCTGTAAACGTTCTTCTGTAAAGTTTACTTCTAGTTCTTTTAGTATGTAGCGACTCTTTTTTATAACAGTTTGTACCATCGTTTCTCCTGCTCTTGTACCATAAAAAGCGTCTGCCACTACACCTAGAATATATTGTTTCTGATCTTTTGTTTTACATACAGCATATGCGACACTATCTTCATTCAAATCTTGATGATAATGACAACCTGCTTTTCCTCCTACCGATATAGCCATAGCTAAATTATTATTATTATTGTTATTATTATTATTATAACTATCTATGAAAAATTCCCCAAAACTCTTAGGGTCAGCAAATTCGCTACCAAAAAAAATTCTACTTTCATGCATTTCAACCTAAAATAAAGCATCATTTCTTTAAGGATTTAGATTGGTAGAAGAAGAAAAGAAGAAGAAAAAAACAAAAGACAAAAGATACTGTACTTTAATTAAATCAGAGCATTAATAAACTAAAATTCCTGTAAAATCATCTTGTTTTGCTTAGAATTAAGTTTCATGGTACTATTTTGTTTTATCATCTTCGGTTGGAATTGAACATTAAATATTTCTTTAGTCAAAATCCATTGATCTTCAACATTTTTTTTAATTCACAGCTATTCCTATTTCAAGCTTTTCATGGTGTTAGCATACCCTTAAATAGACCTCTTAATAATTATATATGCTAAAAAAAAAGACAGAAGCGATGATTAATGAAAAATATATTTAAAAAATACACTATAACTGGTCTATCTGTTGGAATATTATTTTATCTGATTTCAAGTAGTATTTTCGCAGGTATTAGTAATTATGAGGTCAAACATTATACTTCAAGCTCACCTATATATATTACGGATGATACTGAATTAGAATCTACTGCTACGTCTGGTAGTGGTACTTTAGGTGATCCATATGTTATTGAAAATTTACAGATTATAACGAATGAAAATACTGGTCAAAGTGGTATTGAAATCGTCAGTACAACAAAAGCCTTTATTATCCGCGATAGTTATATCTCGGGATTTGACAATGGTATAACTCTATCAAATATAGCCGATAATACTGCTTTAATTGATAACAATACTATTGTTAGTTGTAATACAGCAGTATATATTGGAGCTAACTATGTTAATGTAACGGAGAATAATTTTGAAAATAATAAGGAATATGGTGTTTTTACCATTGAAAATGCTTTATCACCAAGATTTACCGGAAATACTTTTATCAATAATACGAGAGCAATCGATTCTGGTGCTTATGTAGACGATATATACATTGTTAACAATACCTTTACCAACAATACCGAGGTTGAGATTAACGCTTTATGGACTGAAGGAACTTTAACTATCGCAAATAACACCTTTACCAACGGTGGAGGTGTCGATACGACACATAATAGTCCTAGTCTTGAAAATAACACATTTATAAATTCTGGTTTAGCAACCATTTCTTGGAGAGATTACACAGGGATTAGAACTGCTTCACTTACTGGTACAACAGTTAATGGCTTACCTATAGCTATCATTGATGGTCAATCTAATATCAATATCACTACCCCATATGGGCAGATTTTTATGTTTAATTCAGATAACATAACATTAGAAGATTATCAAATAAATAATACAGCGACCGTGTTTTATGCCTTTGATTGTTCTAATATTACCTTTGATAATGTAAATATTATCAACTTTCAAAAAGGATTAGAGCTTAAGCATTCTTCTGGATATGATGAGTTTAGTTATGTAACAATAACAAATTCTATATTCGAGAATGGCAGGGAAAACACAATTTATTTAAGGGATGTTAACTACTTAACAGTTGAAAATTGTTCTTTTATCAATATTGATGGTGGCGCAATTGACTTAAGAAATGGTGACGATCCTACAATTGATAAATCTGAACATTATATTCAAAACAATTTCTTTCAAAGTGTCTACGAAGCCATTAAGTTAGTTAGTTATGTACATAACACAATAATCTACAACAATACAGCAATAAACGTTACTTCTTTCATATCGGTGGGTGGAGTTGAAAAAGTTAATCTTAATGTAACATATAATCACCTATCAGGTGCTAATGGAAAGATTGTTTCTACTACTTTTGGCAATACAGAAAATTTAATCATAGCTCATAATACCCTTGAATCTATCCTTGGAATCGGTGGATGCCATAATATGTCATTCTATGAAAATATAATAACAAGTGATAGAATTAATTATAGCTCTGGCGGTAATCTTGGAGCTTTATTTGAGCTAGGCGGTAATAATAATTCATTAATTGAAAAAAACACCTTTCAAATTGGCAATAATCTGACATATGGTCGAGGAATACAGCTAAGAGGTCTAAATGATAATACAACTATTAGTAATAATATCTTCCAAAATATGGCTAATGCCATTCAGTATGGTCAAGGTGATCATCATAATATTAACATAGCGTATAATACCTTTGATAACATAACCCGAGTATTTGAAAGCTATGGTTCGGGAGGTGGCGACCAAAATTTGACATTCAGTGATAATTATATCATTAATGCCTCTGGCGGTCATATTGTCCTCATCGAAGATTCTATTGAAGGAACGCTCAAATTTACTAATAACATCTTTGACATGAAAGGAAAAACCGAGCATAGACGTTATGCCTTAGTTTTAAGAGACCAAAGTGGGAGCGTTGATAATCCCATACTAATAAGCAACAATACCATTGAACTTGGCTGGGGCATTGCCTTTGGTTGGGGGCGGGGTATTGTAACATACGCCAACATTTCTTTTAATACCTTTAAGGTAAATAATAATGCTATTCGAATAGACCATCCAGACTCCTCTTTTATAGATATCCATGACAATTATATTTTTAGAAACTTCCCATGGACTTATCCCTTGACAGTTAATGATCGGTTAGTTATTGACAATGCAGGTTCAGATAACAATATCAGCTGGAGCCATAATTACTACATGGACCAGAACGCTACAGGTCCCTATGAAATCCTCAATGATACTGCTGTTGGTGAATCAGCAAGACGTGTTAGCAATACAGACTCTAATCCAATTCGTCCTCCAGACACGGATGGAGATGGACTAGATGATGTTTTAGAAGAACATATAGGAACAGATCCTAATGGTACTGACACGGATGGCGATGGTATATCTGATGGACTTGAATATACTACATATGTTGAACAACCGTATTCAACGTGGTATTTAAACCCTCTAAATGCTTCTGACGGAGCTATGGATTTTGATGATGATGGTTTAACAAATGCTGGGGAATTTGAAGTAGGAACTGATTATACCAATCCTGATACCGATGGAGATGGTGTACCCGATGGCTGGGAGCACGAATATGCTACAGACCCCCTTGTTGATGATGCTGATGAAGACCCAGACGATGATGGGTTAACAAATAAAGAAGAGTATAGGGCTGGTACAGATCCATTTAACAATGATACTGACGGCGATGGGTGGTTAGATGGTGAAGAAGTTGACGCAGGTACTGACCCTCTTGATCCCAATGATTATCCTGAAGAAGAAACAAAAAGAATAAACTTTGCATGGTTAACTATTCTCATCAGTTTGCTTGGTTTAGCAGTTCTGAATATAAAGAAGAGATATAATAAGATTTGAATAGTCTTATAGACCTTTACACTTTCCCTTTTTTTTCTTTTAATCTTTTTACCTATGTCTAGCCAGAAAGCCCACTCCTTTAGGGTGGGGTAATTCATAAATAAAACCTAAAATTGCTGCCAATCCAATCTGCTGTTCATATTCAAGAAACTTTTATGAAGTAGGAAAGCAGCTCTTTAGGTAGTGAAAATTCATTGAAACCTTTATTAATTCATAGGTTTATGAAACTTTATGGTTAATTTTCTATGTTTTATTTTTGGAATTAAGTGGCGTTTTAAGCGTTGGAAAAAAGAAAGAATACGTAAATATCAACAAAAACAAACTAAAAATCTTGTTGAGTTTGCAGTTGAAAATTCCTCCTTTTACAAAGAATATTATCAAGGTTATGATCTCGATAATTTTTCTAGTTTACCTTTTATGAACAAGAACCTTTTCATGGATAATTTTACTGCTATTAATACGAAAGGACTAACCAAAGAAGAATGTATGGAGCACTGTATACAGAAAGAGAAAACAAGAGATTTTGATCAATATTATAAAGGTTATCTGGTAGGTCTTTCCACAGGCACAAGCGGCAATCGAGGCTTAGAATTTGTTACGAAAAGTGAAGCTTTTTTGATGAAAATTATGACCATTATGAGGTTTCCCTTTCCCTCTGCTTTTAGATATCATTTGGCTTTTATTCTGAGAGTTTTCTCCCCTGGATTTGGCTATAACGGCCTAAGATTCAAAGTATCGTATGTTAATCCATTGAATCCAAAAGAGAAAATGATCCAAGAATTAAATGAACTAGAACCCAATATCATTTCAGCCCCACCCTCAATCTTACAATTATTAGCCCGATCTAAAAGAAAAAACAAATTAGATTTTGCCCCTCTATTGATAGTGTCCTATGCTGAGGTATTAACCACTAATGTAAGAGAAGGATTGGAAGATACATTTAACTGTCCTGTGATGGAAGCATATAAATCATCAGAAAGTTTTATTGCGTTACCATGCAAAGAAGGGTACTTACATATTAATGAAGACTCAGTCTACGTTGAAGTATTAGACAAAAATAATATCCATGTTAAGCCAGGTAATCCGGGTTTTGTCGTTATTACAGACCTAATTAAACATGGCACACCTTTGATAAGATACAAAATGAACGATCTTATAACCATTAGTCCTAAAAAATGTCCTTGTGGGTCAAATTTTAGAGTCATCGAAAAAATTCATGGGCGTGCAGATGATATTATATTAGGGTATAATCCTACTTCAGATGAAAAAGAGCTGATCCTTCCTGATTTTTTACGTCGATCTGTGGTTACAGCATCGAATCAAATTAGAGAGTATAATGTTATTCAACATGAAACAGATAAGATAGAGGTTATATTAGAACTAGATGAGAATACTACTAAAGAAGAACAGAAAAAGATAGAAAAAGAAATTGCAAAAAATATTCATGAAATATTCATGAGACATGGGTGTGTCAAACCTGATTTGAATTTTATTTATAAAACAGAAATAAAGCTTGATCCAGATAAAAAATTAAGGAGAGTTAGACGAACGTTTACTAATGATTTTAGAAAATAAAGATGATTAAATGGTAAGGAAAGAACAAAAACAGAGGGACTACAAAAGAAATCCATCAGGATTGAGAAGGAAAGCGTTCAACGTTCAGACTGTTTAAGAGGCTTAGGTATTTGTGGTGTAGTGTTTATTCATGTAATAGGGATTATTTGCAGAGATTGATTTAGATACTCTTAATCCCTTGTTTATGATAGTGTCTGTTAATTGGGGTGGGCTATTTATCATGATCTCAGCGATAGTTAATACTTATTCGAGTTATTTAAGATATAAGCAAAAAGTTCAAGATAAAGTTGATAAGTCTGTTTGGTAGACTTTTGAAAAAACTAAGATGTATTTGCGGAAGTTTATTTTTTATCCAATTCTTTTTTTACCGTTTTTAATACCTTTTCATCTTTTATCAGCTTTTTAACGTAATCTTTGTCAGGAAAACTGATTGCGTCGAAAATACACCATGCCTCGCAGCTTGTACAACCAACCATGCATTGTTTGGGTCTAGCGACAACAGCCTTTTTATTTTTATAATCGTAATCATATACATTTCTTCCACAACTCGTGAAACACATTCCGCAACCTGTGCACTTGTCTGTATCAACTGTTGGATGCCATGTTATTTTTTCTCTGTCAATTCCTTTCCATTTTGCAAACTTTTCTGGGAGCATAATCTATTCTATTTTATCCCTATTTATATACCTTTTGTACTTCCAAATTGAGAAAATATTCAAGGATTCTTTCATTAAGAGAATTTTATCTGAACGTCTTCTTGAAAACCCCGTCCTTGAGGGCGGGGATGAAAAGAAGAAAAAACAATACACGTTTTAGCATACAAACATTTTTGAAGAAGAAAAACTAAGAGAAGGATGAAATGAAGGTCAACAGAGCATATAAAGTAAGGATATACCCTACTAAAGAACAAGAACAGAGGCTCATAAAGACCTTCGGGTGTTGTAGGTTCCTAT
>CAZHRF010000077.1:0-9699 GCA_964534625.1 uncultured archaeon
ATGGGATTATGTTTGTTTAGCTTTTATTTGTATTACAATAACAGCTCCTATGGCTCCCAGTACAACTACTCCAATAATAGATCCACCTATAATCCAGTTTGTAGGAATACCTTCTTCTGGATTAGTATTGGTTAAAGGATCATCTGTTTCAGGAAGAACATTTAGAGTAACAACTTGGCTGTCTGGCGTTTCATAGCCTTGTAAAGTTACTGATATTGAAAATTGTATCTGTTGGGTTATGTCTATCTTTGTCATCGAACTTGAAGACCAAACAAAAGTTACTTGTCCATTAGATACAGTTTTACCGCTTATACTAGTAGTGTTTGTTAGTGTAAATGTTCCCCCCGTCGCAATTACTTGAACTGAAGCATTCTCTACAGCTGTTGCATCAATCTCTGCTAATACTGTTAATTCTACTGTATCTCCTATAGTTATTGTTTCTTCAGAAAGGGAAGCATTAAATGAAAGTGTTCCTGTTAAAGGTTCGACATGTACAATAGTATAAACCTCTTTTGGATTGAAAAGTGAGTCGGGATCTTCGATATACGCTGTTATGTTTACATCCGTTCCTCCATAGAATATATTCATATCAGATGTGTTGAGAGCAACAGTCATCTGTCCTGTTGAATTAGAAGAGCCACTTACTGTATCTGTTCCAGATGAAACAAAAAATCCTTCTGTCGTACCAAATTGAATTGTTGCTCCTTCAAAGGGTATACCTTCATCTTCAACTAAAACAGTCACAGTAAGATCATCTCCTTGGGTTATTGATGTAGTGGAAGAAGTTATTGTAGCTGTAAAATTTTTTAGTATGACTTCAATGACTAATTCTTTTGTAGTATTACCGAATGAGAATCCTTTGTTCGCTTCTATAAAGAGGGTATAGGTAGTTGTCATGAGAATATCCGTTGGTACTATCCATGTATAATTGAATATACCATCTGAATCTGTGAGTAAAGATGGATCTTTAGGTATTAGATCTCCTTCATCAATGGATATTGATATTATCTCTGCTTCTTCTACTGGTACTGAATTACGAGTTACAGTTATTCCAAGATTAACATAATCTCCGGGATGAATTGTTGTAGTATTCGTGATAACTTCTAGTTCTAACGAGAAATGGACTACTTCAAGGAGAACAAAAACTGTAAGTGTTCTTGGGCTTGGTTCGCCTTCAACTTGATAAGAGATATCAGCAGTTATATTAACATCAGATAATTTTTCAGTTGATACATCTAAACTAGGGGCAGTCCAGTATTCTTGAAAGATTCCACTAGAATTGGAAAAACCAGTAGCTGTTGTTGAACTATTAGTCAGAAATGTTCCTTCAATGCAATTGAGTTCAATGAATGCCTCATCAATTACAGAATCATTTTCATCAATAACATATACGGTTAACAATGATTGTTGCGTCTCGATTACAGTAGTTGGAGAAGCTGTTATATATGAGTTGATTAAATACTCATCTGCACTTGAAAAAGGTACAGATGGTATTACCAAACTAAAAATTAAAAATAGAATAAATATTGTTGCTCGTTTTTTCATGAAATCACCTCTTTAATATTTCCTCTTGAAGAATAATTCGTTCAGAAGAAAAAATATTGGAACAAGTATCGTCTGAGTTTATGTTTATAGTACTGGAGGATACCATTCCGATATCGTGTATGTGTGTTGTTCCATTACTTTCATGCACAAAAGTGTTAGTATAGTAATAGTTGCTAGAATAAGTTAGACGAGCACTATACTGTGTGTGAGCTGGAACAATAAATACAGCATGGCCTGTGGCATTAGTATTGGTATATTTACTTGCATAGTTACCATTAATATATAATCTAACTTGATTACCAGATGAAACAGGAGACCCATCAGATATGAACTGTATAATAAGATATCCTCCTCCAAGATCTATCTCTTTGAGAGTTGAATTTGTATGACTTATGATCTCAGTATAGAAGTATTGATTTAACCAGTCTATTCGTAATCTATAATCGCCCTCTGGAATGGCGCCATAATTTACTATACCGCTACCATTCGTATAACGGTATAATGAAGCTGAGCTATTATCGCTTTTTCTCAATCTTGTTAAGACACCAGAATCAATAGAATATCCATCCATTACTAGATGAACAACTAGTAAACCTCCACCGACATCAAGCTGTTGTACAGTTCCATCATGTAAGAAAATTTCAGTATAGAAGTATTGGTTTAACCAGTCAATTCGTAATCTATATTCTCCTTCAGGAATCGCACCATAATCAACAAATCCTGTACCATTAGTATATCTGTAGAGAGAAGCAGAAGAATTGTCTGCTTTCCTTAAACGAGTAAGAATGCCATTAGGAAGTGCTTCACCATTTGCAGTCAATTGGACTAGTAAAGTTCCTCCTCCAATATCAAGATATTGTACAGACCCATCATGTGCGAAGATTTCCGTATAGAAATACTTACCTAACCAATCAACACGGATCCTATAATTAGATTCAGGAATCGCACCATAATCAACAAATCCTGTGCCATTGGTATATCTGTAGAGCGATGCTGATGTATTGTCTGCTTTCCTCAAACGAGTAAGAATACCGCTTGGTAGAGGATCACCATTTGCTAGAATTTGTGCGATTAATTTACCTCCACCTATATCAAGGTATTGCACAGACCCATCATGTACGAAGATTTCCGTATAGAAATACTTACCTAACCAATCTACACGAATCCTATATTCCTCTTCAGGAATAGCTCCATAATTAACAAATCCTGTGCCATTGGTATATCTGTAGAGCGATGCTGATGTATTGTCTGCTTTCCTCAAACGAGTAAGAATTCCATTAGTCAATGGTTGTCCCCCTGCTAAAAGTTGTACAATAAGGTTACCACCACCTATGTCAAGATATTGTACAGACCCATCATGAGTAAAGATATCTGTATAGTAATATCTACTTAACCAATCTACTCTGAGTCTAAATGAACTTGCGGGAATAGTACCATAATTTACAAACCCTGTACTGTTCGTGTATCTGTAGAGTGAAGCAGATGAGTTATCTGTATCTCTTAAACGAGTTAGTACTCCACTTGGTAAAGGTTCACCACCGGCTAAAACTTGTATAATTAACACTCCACCACCGATATCAATTTCTTTTGGTTCGGGATCCATATGAGAAAATGCTACTGTCCAATATCGATCATTCAACCAATCTATTCTGAGTCTGTATGAACCTGGAGCAATTGGTCCATATTCAGTATATCCACTACTATTTAAATAATCGTACTTACTTGCGCTAGTATTGGTTGCAGAATAGAGTCTAGTTAATACGCCACCAGGTAAGGGATCACCATTGGCTGTAACCAAAATTGTCAGATCACCACCACCAAAATCAATTTCAATTGTTGATTCAGCAGTAGAAAAGACTCTTGACCATTGATAAGTTGGTCGTGTATCCCATCTTAGACGATATAAACCATTAGAAACACCAGTATATGTTATGTAACCACTTGAATTAGAATAATCGTATTTATTTACTGAAACATTATTTTGAGTATATAATCTAAACAAGTTTCCAGATGGTATCAAATCACCACCAGATAAAACTTTAATCTCGATTGTTCCTGCTCGAATAACGATAGTTACAGATGTTGTTCCGGGAATGGTAAATTTGCTTGAAAAATAGTCATCACCGAGATAGGTTGCTCTTAAATAATATTCTCCAGAAGAAAATAGCATCTGTAATTCACCAGTGGCATTGGTTGCTGTAGATACACCACTTAAATCAACTTTGTACTTATCTGTGGCAAAAACATGTATGCCTTCCATGGGTGAGCCTTCAGCATCTACCACTTTTACAAGAACTTTCCCTCCACCTAGAGAGATATTGATTGTATCTTCATTAAATCGATTAAAAATAATTGGGTCAGTTTGAGATTCTCCTGTATAAGCAATAACCCTATACGTTCCGACAAAGAGATCAGCTTCCACTTTTCCATCGGAATCAGTTGAAGTTGCTGTATAAAAATCAATCGGGATCCAATTTTTTTCGCCTGTCACTGACGTATAATAATATTCAAAAACAATTAGAGCGCCCTCATAATCTACTCCATCATTAGTAACTGTAACTGTTACTGGGTCGGTTTTAAGGAGAGTTGAAGCTCCAGAAAAAGTTGATGTTGACATATATTCTCCTTCAAATGTAAATAAAAGAATTGAATATTGGGTGTTACGCTCTATTTGTTCTGCTAAACTTTTCGCTGATATTATCATAGTATAAGAACTAGGATAAGTCACATTTGCGTTTCCCCAAACTACTTGCCAATGGAATTCTTCAGATTCTGTCCGTATAATCACTAGTTCAACAGGACCTGATGGTCTTCCAGGTTCATTAACAACTTTAATTTCTAAAGCATCAACTTTGTTATCATCATTGTAATCAAATGCTTTACTAACTTCTGGTACTCTGATTAGAGGAGTATCATCACTAGAAGTTAAAACATATAAAACAGTCACAACGGAGACTACCGCTGCAACAGTTAATGCAATAATAAGAATTGTAGAAATAACTGGGGAAACAGCTTTTTTATTCCTTTTGATCATAATTACACCATTTGGCCAAAATTGGTACATAAAAGTACCACTATATATCAATAATTCTGAAAGCATATAAATAGTGACAATATAGGCAAAATAGTTCATTAAATATTAAGCATTTGTTATTATTTTCCTTCTGATTTAAAGGTTCTTAAGCTAAAATATCATTTGATGAGAATTTGCAAGAACAGAGAAAAAGGCTAAATAATAGGAGGGAGTCAAAAAATAAAGATAAAAATTAAATTAAAAAAATAAGGAAAAAATATACATGTTTGTTATTATTCTTTCTTAGCTTTCTTAGTTCACTCAAAGTCCAGCTAAGATAAAGAAGATTCCACCTATAATAGTCAATAAACCAGCTAAACCGCCACCTACAACACCAATGATAATCAGGACAATGCCAATTATTACTTGGGATTCAGATATTCTTCCTGTACCTAAACTAAGCACAAGCACACCTAAAACAATGTAAATGATGGCTCTCACTAACAAATCGAGACTAAGCCCTATTTGGCCCATGAGAGAAATTTGAGATAAGGTCAACAAGATATCATCAAGTATATTACCAATTAGTAGCAATATACCTACAAGTAAATATATTATGCCTCCTAACCCAGCAAAAAGTTTAGCTATTCCTTGTGTATCCGCCATAAAAAACAAAACGCAGACTATTTTTTAAATGTTGTGTGAATCTATAAATGCTTCATTGATACCTAAACTTAACTTTCTTTTCAATCTATTTCTCTAATTCTTCTTTCAATGTTAATATCTCTTTTGCTATATTCTTTAAGCATATACTCAAATATGGCTTCATTTTTACCTAGAAATTCCGGAGGTACTAATCCTTTCTCTTGTTCGATTCTTTCTTCAATTAACAATTTAACTATAATGCTTGCTGTATATCCTGTTGTTCTCGCCATTGACAGAATATTGTTTTGGCGATCGTATTCATCGTATAAGTAAAACGAATATTTCATCGAATTATTTTCCTGTTCTCCTTCTACTTCAACTTGCATTACAGTTAAATCTTGATCTTTTTGATCCATTTTCCAATGTTCTACAAGCAAAGAACTGATCACATCGAGAGGTTTGATTTTCATGTCTTTAAGATTAATTTCTTTCTCGTTAAAAAGTCCTATTTGTTTTAAGAATTTGATCTTGTCTATGTGTCCTGGATATCTGAGTGTTTTCTCTTTCATATTTGGAATGTGGTTCATTGTATGTAAGAGTGTTCTCAATCCATCTGTATTGAACGCCTCTAATGTTCCTATTTTTTCAAACGCTAAGAATTCACTTTCTGAAAGAGCTGGTTTAACCACAATTTGTCCATTTTCAATTAACCTTGCTGGTCGTATGTACTCTTCGATTACATCAATGGGCGAGAAAGGTGCTATATATTCAAATGGTAAAAAACGTTCTTTGGGAAGCCCACCAACATAACACGAAAAACTCTTGGTTAGATCAAGTTGTGAATCAGCGAAACCTAGAAGAATATTACTAAGACCTGGAGCTACCCCTGCATCAATTATCACTCGTACGTCTTTCTCTGTTGCTTTATCATGCAATATGAACGGATCTTCTGCAAAAAAAGAAATATCGACAATATCTTTGCCTGCATTGATTGCTCTTTTTACAGTTTCAAAGCCCATAAAACCAGGTAGAGCGCCAACAATTAAATCATGATCTTGTATAGCTTCTTGAAACCTAGTTGAGTTAGCGAGATTAGTTTTTTGTGTAGTTATACCTAAATCGGATAAAGGTTTTAAATTGTTAGAATTGATATCATAAACGGTTAAATTATACTCTTGATTTAATGCTAGGTCACGAGCTATGGCTTTTCCTACGAGCCCTGCACCTAGTAATGCAATATTCATAAATAATTGTAGATTGTAGGTCTTTTAAATATTGACAATGAATTATGGAAAAAATGATTAAATTTGAAGAAGAAGGAGAATAAAAAAATACTGAAAAAACAGGGTAAGGGAAATTCGTTGGTTTAAGAATTACATCATATAACAGTTGACCATGAATGATATTTTTGTTTTTACAAATCTTTTCACTATTTTTGTTATATGACCATAAAATGATGAAATATAGCTTTATATACCTACTTACATTTCTTCACAATATGAGCATTCGTATTATAACAGATAGTACATCAGATATTCCCTGGGATTATGCTAAAGAAAATAATATCGAAGTCGTCTCTCTGTATCTAATTATTGATGGTAAAGAGTTCAAAGAGGATGAGCATTTCGATTATGATGCCTATTATAAATTATTTGAACCAGAAAAGAAGTTTTTACATGTTGAAAAACTGCAATTGTTTAGTTTTGTTCCTAAAACGTCCCAACCAAGCCCCAATGATTACATTGAAGCATATAATAAAGTAATTGCTGAAGAAGCTAAAGATATTATTGTCATTAATGTCACAAAAGGCTTGAGTGGTAGTCAAAATAGTGCAGTCTTGGGTGCAAAAAGAGTTAAAAAACAACATGAAGATGTTAATTTTCATTTTATTGATTCGCTTTCTTCTTCTCACCCTGAAGTATATTTAGTTGAGCTAGCTGTAGATCTAATTAATAAGGGGTTAAAGGCTGAGAAAATTGCTCAAATAGTTCAAGAACAAGCATACAATGTACATACAACTATTTTACTCCCTACTCTCAAATATCTTTGGAAGGGTGGGCGTTTAAGTACATCCAAATTCGTTTTAGGGGCTATGTTGAGAAAAAAACCTATAGTCACAATGGAACCTGACGAAACAGTTGATGAACATGTTGCTCATGTAAAACCTGAAAAAGCTGTTACAAATGTTGAAGAGGGATTTGAAGAGTGTCTGAAAATAAGTACAAACAATTTCTCACGAACACCACACTCGTTCAGAGTAGTATATGGATCACGAAAAGACTATGCTGAAGAAATGAAAACAATCATCAATGAACAATTACCTGAAATACCTGTATCAATTTATCGATCAGGTGGAACAGTTCTAAGTCATTTGGGTCCAGAATCTATCGGTTTAATAGCTGATTATATCAAATATGATGAATTACCCCTTTAACGAGAGGAAAGGGTCCCTTCAATTTTATTTATTCACTTTTTGGTTTTTTGTTGAAAGGGAATTATACTATTCATTTGAAAGAATCAAAGCATATGGTTAATTGTAAATTTATTTTTATCAATTTTTACTTATTTTATGGTTTTTTCATAAAGGTTAAAAAGATGTAATGAGACAATATATTGAGTTCTGTTGTTATCTTACTTGAAGTCATTAAATCTTAGAATTTCCAAAAAAATGAAACTAAAACTAGTGTTTATAGTCTTAACAAGTATTTTTTTGATATCAACAATGATTGGTTTCTATTTTTTAAATACTGACTTTGGTGCTATTACCGTACAAAAAGTTCAATATGGTGAACCTAGCCTTAAAGGATTGCTCTATAGACCGTCAACCTTATCAGAGGGGCAGTATCCTGTAGTGATTTTGGCACATGGAGTTATCAATACCAAGGAAGTTTTAGGCGGTATGGCTCTTGAATTAGCTCGAAGAGGAATTGTAGCCTTTTCAATTGATTTAGAAGGGCATGGTGATTCAGACGGTAGTATGTATTCCGAAGATAAAACACTAGGCTTAAATCAAGCCATAGAATATGTAAAGGCTATTGATTACATAGACGAAAAAAGGATAGGTGTGGTTGGTCATAGCCTTGGTTGCGTAGTTATAGCTGAATCATTAATAGACTATGGGGAAGATATTATTGCAACTGTATTTATAGGGATGGGGGAAACGCACCTTTTTCCCTTCGAATATACATTATTCGAAAATTTCAACTATACTTTTCCAGCAAATTTTATGATAGCCATAGGAGCTTTTGATGAGATATTTGAAAGAGCTAAAGTAAAAGAAGATCTAAGGAATATATTTAACACAACAACGATAGTACCAGATAAAATTTATGGATCAATTGATAATTTAAATGCGCGATTATTAATATCTCCACCTATTACCCATTTGTTCGAATCAATGAGTAAAGACATAACAATTGAAACTATCCAGTGGATGGGTAAAACGTTTTTTAATAATGATTTTACTTGGAATGAGATTAAATCGAATGTTATTTATCTCCAGAGAGAAATAATGAATTTACTGTTTTTAGTTCTTCTAATCGCAATTTGTGTTCAACTGCTAAACTTATTTAATCGTAACGATAAAATCAAAGAATATAAACCTACAACGAATAAACCATGGTTTTCTTATATTTTATGGGCATTTTCACATATGTTTTTGTTTGCTTTGATAGCACCTGTTGGATTGTTTATTACTATTCTTCCTGCTTTTTTAGCAGATATAGCAGTAATATGGTTAGCAGCTATGACAGTTGTGGGGGCGTTTTATCTTTATTTAACTAATAGAGAAGAATTTAAAGAACGCTTCTTAAACCAGATATTTATACAATTGGATGAATATAACTTATTTAAGTGGTTACTACTTATCCTTGTGCCTTTTTCAACAATGGTGGGAGTATTAATCTTGGCAGACAACCTAATATTCTTTAATGTTAAACTAGTAATACCAATATTCAATTCATTATTCTTGTTTAAACGGTTATTCCTGGTGATAATTTTTGGCATAGTTATGTTTGGATATTTCATCGTAGACAATATCTTTTTACAAGGGCTATTCAACTCATTGGAGTCTAAACAATTTAAAGAAAAATTGGCACTAACTTTTGTAAAAATTGTTCCGTTTGTGGGATTATTATTAGTCCAATATATCCCTCTAATTCTCTTTGGGATACAACCAATAGAAGGTTATCTGGCTTTTACGTTATTTTTCTTCGCTGTTCTGATCCCATATTTCATTCTGTTTAACGTTTATTCCATAAATGTTTATTATAGATCAAGGTTAATAATTCCAAGTGCATTATTATGTACGCTTATTTTTGCATGGTCTTTGAGCACAATTGTTCCTCTGCAATAATGGTTTTATAATCCAACTGAACATGACGAGGAAAGTGAATAAAAAAGCAAAACGAGAATAAATATTCAGTAATAAAGAAGACAACGATCTCTCTTTCTTTTGTTTTGATAAGATAGATAGTTTTCAGAAACAACAAAAAAAG
>CAZHRF010000078.1:0-9659 GCA_964534625.1 uncultured archaeon
ACGATAAAGTTTTATGTATTTAAGATTGATATGAGACTTCTTATTACTAATAATTATCTATTTTGCAAGAAACAACATTTATATTCCCTTTAGATAAAACAGAAGTAAGATTAGGAAAAACATTCATTTTAATTGAGCTATCATAGACTTTTTGTCTAATTACTAATAGATCTATCATTAAGATGATTTTAATTATAGGTGAGATACAATGCATTGGATACTATCGTTATTAATACTTTCTATACCCTTTTTATTTTATATTTTGATTGTTCTGATAAACTTTGAGTACAAGGCGGAACTCTTTGTTGGAATTACCGGACCACTGCTAATAATTGGTGCTATATTAGTACCAATTACACTTTTTGGTCATGTGAATGTTGTGGGGGCGTTAATGTTCCTTCGATGGACATTTTGGATCCATATTATAGTTGCTTTTGTTTATTTACGTTTTACTAAAGATGATTATTATGTTGTAAAAGAAGGCATCCTAAAAACAACCAAATTCCTATTGGGTGTATTAATGGTGGCATTTATTCTTGTTTCATTTATTGCAATACCTATCATATTACGAGTTCAATATGGCTATGGTACGATTATCATGCGTGAAGCGCTATATATGTCAGAAAATGTTGAGATAATAGATGATCTTCCTTTTGAGAATGAACCTCTTGATACTGACATACGTTTAGTAACAAAAGAGTTTGCCTTTAGTAAAGCAAATCAGCATTCATCCAGTTTTGGTTCTAATATCCGCATTGCAGAAGCAAATGTAATTCTCTATAATGGGTCATTATACTGGTGTGTAATGTATGCTTATACGCGTAATTTTCCTGAAAAAAATAATAAAATTATAGGTATAGTGCTCGTTGATGTTTCCAATCCAAATGCTCAACCTATTATTATAGAGCCAGAATCCTTCAATTATGCAGATGGATTAGCACGGTTTCATAATATAAACACTCAAGTCTATATGGATAATACGAATTTAAAATTTGGCTATATGCGAAATTATCCTGCTTATGATGAGGAAAGAGAAGAATGGGTATACGTTGTTTCTCGGATAAAGAAAGTGTTTGGATCTACTGATATTCCTGATGGAATTAATATTATTGACGTTGAAACAGCAGAAATTATAGCTCATTATGATGATCCCCAAGAATATCCTCCATATGTAATACAGCCTTGGAGTGAGGAATGGTTTGAATATATGCTCTATGTTTGGGGGCAGAAGAGAGATACAAGATTTACAAATGATGTAAATTATTTTGCTGGAAATGGTTTTTTTAGAAGAAAAAGTATTGATCGTTTCGAGATAAGTGAGGATACAAGATATATCAAAAATCCTGATACAGATAATATTATTTCTCTTACGGCTACCAATCCTATTGGGGCACGTAATACGCTGGATGGATTATTTGTTACAAGTCATGAAGGTTTTAAATATTATAGTCTCAAATCAAGAGGATATATCTCCACCTCAACAGCTGGAAATATAGCACAAGGTTTACCCTCTGCCAGGTCGGGAGGCTTTTATTCTTCCGTAATGCCTATATTTTATGTCTTAAACACAACAGTAGGTAAAAGAGCGTGTTATTATATTCCTATATACTGGATATCCAATACGAGAGATATATCCAGATTGTCTCATTTTGCAATAATTGATGCTTTAGATACGTCAAAAGTTGTTTTAGAAGAAATAGGCGAATATACTGATATATCCAAAATCATAGAAAGAGCAAGAATAAGATATAAAAATCAATTCGAAGCTGAAGACGATACGATATATAATTTAAAGACTGGTACTCTAATTAAAAAAGCATATTACATTAGCAATGGGTTTACAATTTATGTGCTTAACATTAGTTTCAACGATGAATATATAATTGCAAGCGCTGATGAAATCCATTTACAAACATATGTTAATTCTACAATGAATATTACTAGAGAAGAACAATGGAAAGAACTTGTATTGGCTGAAGAAGGAATATTGATAGAATTTTATACCCATATGATAAATGATGTATTGTGGCTAAAGCATTTCATTCAAGGGTAGAAAAAAAATGGTTAAATCAAAATTTTTAATTTTTTATTGTCCAGTAAACAACTGAGGGAAGGAAACATAATCAAACTTGTACCTTCGAGCTAAGGACAGGAGAAGTAAAAAAGGGCGGATATAGAAGAGTCTATTCTTCCCAAATCACTAGTTTGCCTATTAGATTTAGTCGTTTAAGTTTAAACATACATTCTTCAATGTTTTTAGCATTTTTTCTGTAAATGTTTTAACTGTTTCTTTATATTTAAAGGCTTCCTTGAAATCAGTTGTTTTTTTGTCTAAAAAGAACGATTTGACCACAAAATAAATGGCTCTATTTATATTGATATCAAGATCCTTTCCTTGAATTATTACTCTATAAGTGCCTAATAGTAAAGAATGGATTTCATAATTACCTAGTTTTACAAAGTTAGTTTGTAATTCGGTTTTAAGATTTTTTTCTAATAAAATTTCACTCCTCTTCAATAATTCAATCTTAGTCATTCCATCAACAGTTTTATTTTCAAAATTATAATGGAAAAGAGCTTTTCCCGCTTCATTAACTATTATTAGTTCAGATGGAACTTCTTTAGTTATATGAAACGCGAGAGGATCCTTGTATACACTTAAGATAAACGATAATCCGATCAAAGCAATAATGCTATTACGAACAATTGCGTGGTTTAAAATAGGGTTTTTGATAAATGCAGTAAAGTACCAAACAAAAACAAAAACTAAACTTATAAAGCCTAAGTCCATTTTTTTGTTTTTAAACTGCAAAATAATTTTGTAATATAAGACTTGAAATATACTTAGGAAAAAGATTACTTGAACTATTAAATATGCATAAAGTGAACCTTGACTATAATCTGCTGACCACATATTTAATGATTGGTCATAGAAAACTGTTGTTTTATTTTTATCTAAAAGAAAAGTCAATAGAACACCACATGAAATGGATGAGAAAATTGATAACAGGCAAATATTTTGGTTTATAACATAATAGAAAGTAATAGAAAGTAAGCCTAAACCTAAGACGACTAATACATTACCAATAGAAAAGAAACTAAAAACAAGATTGATGTCAGTATGCTTATTAAAAAAAGTTCTAATTAATATCACAGGTACAAGACTTAAGCTACTTAAGATGAAGGAAAACATCATTAACAAATTGATTTTGCTTTTAGTTTGTTTATACGCCCTTAAGAACACATAAACACATGTGCAAAGCAAAATCACATCAATTAGTACGAGCGTTTGTATTACATAGTATTTAAGGCTCATTGAGAATACTTGTGTAGTGAATATTAAAAATATATTTAAAGCTGAAAATGAAAAATAATGGAATAAATATCTTCTTATGCCATAAACAAAACATCAGAGAGTAAAACTTTGAAAATTTTAGTGATTAATGTTACTTTTTTATCAGAAAGAACAGGTGAAATTAACATTTTTTTCTTTTCAATGATGTTTGGTAATAGGTTTAGTGCATAAATAATAGCTGATTTGATATTTTCATCAATATCCTTTCCTATTATTAGAATTTTTGTTTTTTTATATTTCATTGTAACAATATCTTGAGTGATTGTTCTAATTGTGTCAACCTCTTTTTCACTAAGGTTTAGACTCTCAGAATACGCTGTTTTAGTTGCATTAAGAATTTCAGTAGATGAAAGGGTGAGCGATATTTGTTTGTTTATAAAATCATATCCATAAAAAGGCATTTGATATTCTGTGAAAAGATACAATCTATGAAGTTGGCTTTTTGTAATTAATAAAACTAAAGGATTCTTGTTAACTGCTATACCGAACAAAAAAATAGATAGAGGTAAGAGCACAAAACGTAAAACCCTCATTGAATCAAAGAATACGGAAATAAGCCAAAATAAGAACAGCAGAATAGCAAAGAAACTTATGTCGAATTTATTTTGTTTCTTTACTTGAACTAACTTAAGATAGTAAACATGAATAACAGTCCATAATAAGATAATGAATAATAGTATATGAAAATAAATATGGGTGAATGAATATTGAGGGACCCATACATCAAATGTTTCATTTACTTTTAAACTGATTTTTGTTGGATCAGCAATAATCGCCAAAATAAACCCTGTAATAATAGCAGGTACATGACTGATGAGGGTGATTTTATTTTTAAGTATGTAAAGATAAGCATTAGTAAAAATTAAAATCCCTAACCAAATGAAAATATTGGTTACAATAAACAATAGGCTGACTGTGTTATAATACCTCTCTTCTTTTGGTAAACTATGGGGAATATAAGAAATCATATAGCCTAATAAGAATGTTATAAATGAAAGAGTGAAAAGTAGGTTTGTTGTACTCTTAGTTTTTTTATATGCCTTGTAAAAACAAATTATGACAAAAATTTGAGAAACGAAATGTATAACAAAAATAAACATTCTCAAAGCAGTATGTATAAGAATCACCAGCATTTAAATGATTTAATAAAACATATTAAAACTTGTTCCTATAGTCAATTAAAGTAGCAAAATATTCAGGTTATTAAACGTTTGTTTGTAAATTAGTATTAGTCTGTAACTAGTGCTTCCAAAATAACTCTCTACTTGTATGATTTCTGTTATAACAAGAGTTAAAATTCTATTTAAAAGAAAGAAAAAGAAGAGATAGAAAGAAGCATCCCAGGATATTGTGATCTATGAACCTTGTTACTTGCATGTGTTTTTGATAAGTAAAATGGGTTGTGTGAAGTAAGAATCATGAGTTTTTCTTGGGAGTTAAAATACCTTTTATTCTTTTGAATTGTATCTCCAATCCAAGATTTTTGACATTTATTGAATTTCATAATCCATAATCATCAAATTCTTGACTCTTGATTGAGATTGCATTATGTTCTATACAATCATTAGACCATCTTATATCGTTTGAAGAAGATTAAAAAACATTACATAGAACATTTTAGTTAATACTATTATAAAACTCTTAAATATTAATATTCCAAAACTTCAAATACCAGTTAGTAAATTTTTATTAGATATTTATGACGATGCTAGAAATTTTCTTATGGTGTCTAGGTGCCAATGTGTTTCTATTTGTTTTATTTTGGATTGTTGGATTGCTTAAACAATCCTTTAATAGTGTAGATATAGCGTACGGGGGCGGTTTCTTTTTAACCGCAGTAATGGCTCTTACGTTAAGTGAATTTAATATAAGAAAACTGATTATAACTGTACTAGTTGGGTTGTGGAGTCTCAGAATAGCTGTTTTCTTAACTGCTCGTTCATTTGGTAAAGATGAAAAAACAGGTGAAGATAAACGGTTTAAAAAATTCCGCGATGAATGGGGATCTTCAACTTGGTGGAAGGGATTCTTCATGGTGTACCTACCTCAAGTTTTCTTAGTTCTCATAGTTAACTTTTCTGTTATCGCTTTCAATGGATTAGCAGATAATACTTGGGTTTTAACAGATTTTATTGGAATAGGTGTATGGATATTTGGCTTCCTATTTGAAACTATTGCAGACTTCCAAATGATGGCCTTTAAAAATGATCCAGCAAATAAAGGAAAAATAATGCAAAAAGGTTTATGGAAATACAGCCAGCATCCTAATTACTTTGGTGAGATTACACAATGGATTGGTTTATTCATAGTTGCAGGGTCTTTACCTCTTCCATGGGCCATAGCTTCAATAATCAGCCCCCTCACAATAATTGCAACATTGGTATTTGTAAGCGGTATTCCCTTATTGGATAGAAAATACGCCAATAATCTAGAATATCAAACGTATGCCAAAAAAACCAGTAAACTAATACCTTGGATACCTAAAACAGATTGAAACATTTTTTTCTTATTTATATTTTGTTTTTTTCCTTTTTTCTTAGTAAGAAGAAGTAATTTTCTTTCGGCTGCTATGTGTTTCTTTGTGCTTTTAAGGTCATTAAAGAGTGAAAGATGTGAAAAACTGGGGGAAATGTGACAGCAAAATTATTATATGTTGATTTAAAAGAATTTTATTATAATTCAGTATAAGTAGATTAAGATGAAGAATAAAATCAACAAAAGCACTATGCTTACTTTTATAATTTTTGTTTCTTTAACCTTAAGTATTGTTTTCTCCCATTCCATAAATTCCTCATTTAACACTATCCATATTGAGAAAAAAATTATTAATGTTAAGAGTAATCCTTCAATAGCTACCTTGATATATACGCCTAAAACTAATTTAGAATATTATCCTGTTGTGATATTGGCTCATGGAATTATTAATTCTAAAGAGGTATCATCTAATATTGGTTTGGAATTAGCCAGACGAGGTATTATTGCTGTTAGTGTAGATCAATATGGCCATGGTGACTCTGGAGGATCTCTTTCTTCTCAGTTTTCCTCTCTGGGTGTTCTTCAGGTTTTGGAATATGTTTATTATAATCTGTCTAATGTTGATAATTCACGAATTGGCGTTGTTGGTCACTCCATGGGGTGTGGAAATTTATTAGCTGCAATGAAAGATTTTGATGCTATTAAATCAACTGTATTTATAGGGGGAGGAGTAAATAGAGTCTATTCTAATGATTATCTCCAAATAAATGCTACCCAACCAAAAAATTTACTGGTTGCCATCGGTAGTAATGATGAGCTTTTTGATATAGATGGTGTTAGAGAAAGTCTCATGCCTGTTTTTAATAGTGATGAAATAATAGAAGTAGGCAAGCTTTATGGTAGTTTTATCAACAATACAGCTAGAAAGTTGATTACGCCAAAGACTACACATCTGTTCGAACCTCTTGATAAAAGAATAGTAGCTTCAACTGTTGAATGGATGATAAAAGCATTAATGGATACGAATTTTGTCTGGGATAGTCGCCAAGAAACACTTCTGTATCCAATAAGAGAATACACAAATCTATTATCATTGTTACTTTTTATTATTTTGTTTATTATGCTATCCTATTCTTTCGTTTCTAACAAAAATCCTTTCACCAATATTAAAAATGAATTTGAAAAGAACAAAGAAGAAGATGAAGAACAGGAACAAGGATGTAAGCAAGAAAAAAAGGATCAGCTGTTGTTCGAAGTAAATCGTCCATGTAGAAATTACTTTATTTGGATCCTCTTACATGTTTTTTTATTTATTATTTTTCTTCCCATTGGTTTTCTTACTTCTCTTTTTAATGGGATGTATATAGATACAGCTTTCTTTTGGCTTTTATCATTAGCTGCAGTTGGCTCTTTGTTGCTTTATTTGTCTAATAAAGAACGTTTTAAAGATTATTTTGCTGAATTTTTAGGTATTAAACACAACAAAGAACAACGTGTCTCACTATTTACAAACCTACTTTTATCAATTATCTTTTCTTTTAGTGCTGTTAGTCTTATTGTTATGTTAGATTCATTTTATTACTATAATTTTAAACTTATCATCCCTCTATTCAATTCTCTCCATCCTAAACGAATAATATTTGCAATTGGTCTATTTATTCCTATGGTACTGTATTTCTCAATTGATTCAATATTTCTTGTCTCTCTTGATAATATTCAAAACATCAGACACCAAAAAGCTATAGCCAAAACAATTCTGTTGGGACTGCTTAAAAATAGCCTTTTCCTTATCGTATTATTCATACAATACTTCCCTCTGTTATTATTTAATTATCAGCCAATTAAAGGATCGTTAGCTTTTTCTTTACAATTTCTATTCATAATAATTCCTTTACTTTTTATATTCAATATTTTTTCTTGTTTTTTGTGCGAAACTCAAATTCTTTCCTGCCCAGTGCTATATTTAATAGCTGTCTGTTCTCTCTCGCTTTATCATCCATTGTACCACTTATCTGAAATTGTTCCGACATAAAACCTCTAAGCCCAAGTATTACAAGAGTATAAATACGAATTTATATACTATATATACGAGATTGATGAAATATCAAAAAAAGCAAGCAGTAAAGTATAAACAGCTGACATTAGATAAAGTGCTTTTAAAACTAGATTCTTCAAAGATCACTGATTCTAAGGACATTACGGAATTAGAAGCATTTATTTCTAAATGGAACACAAAATTAGAGTAACTCGAAATTAATGCAGAATACTTTACTCATTCTTGAACATTAAGTGAATGTTATGAATTGCATCTTTTCTATGTAAATTAGCCCATTTACTATTAGCTTACCCAAATCATCGAGGTAAGCTTTGAATGAATAAAATTTCCCTACTTGTTTTACTACATATTGAAAAATATCAAATAATGTTAATTTCTGATTGTCCAATGCACATTCAATAATCAATCTAAGTTTTTTATAATCTCCGTCTAGAAAATGAGGATAGAATTCTTTCCATTTCATGTCATATAACTCTAATAATTCAGGTTCGGTTTTAATTATACTCACGTTTCCGTGAGTTAAAGCATCAATCTCTATTTCATCTTCAAGCTGGCAAGTATAAAATATATTGGCATCTAAATATGAGAGAAGATATTTAAAGACATCCTCATCAAAAAATGTTAAGTGTTCTAATGCATCTACAGTTACTTTCATCCATCTCTCAACATTTTCTTTTACTAATTTTTTATTCGTTGACAACTCTATCTTGATGAACTTTAAGTTGGAATCAATAATAAAACGTTCGTGAGTGGAACCATCCTCACATTTGTAACAATATCTCGTGGATCTAAATTTATCAACAAGTTCAATAGCGGTAATATTTTCTGTATATAGATCTCTTATCATTATTTTTGAATCAGTACCCTTGTTAGGCAGAGGTATACCAAATTCATCTTCTTTTTTTTCATCAATTTCATCAGCATGGATATATAGTTGTGCTCTAACCACATTATTAGAGTCGACATTAAGTAAGACTGCTGTATCTTTTGAATTTGTACACGAGTGTACATCAATATAATCATTCAATCCCCTTTCATCAACATTTTTGTTAAGTGCCTCTGGTATTAGCATTAGACGTGTTTTACCGCAAAGATCGCATCTATATTCGATTTTTAATTTTTGCATAGAACCACTTGGGAATGTGATTGTAAATTTTCATTATGGATATTAATATCTTTCTTTAGTGCTATAATCATTTCAAAAAAAGATGTAAAATATAGATGTATATATAACTAAAAAACGCTATAAAAAAACCATAAAGAAATGATGAGAAAAAACTCTATAGAGTATGTTTCATTGAAGTTTATCCGTAAAAAAACAGATTATCGCACAATATACTCCATCCTTTCTCCATGCATAAATGGCATGAAATTAAACCAGTACAGATTTGTATGCGTGTTCCTGATGTTGAATCTTTTTATGAATATTGTAAACAAGCTAAGGTAGATGAACTTTCTGAGTTATTTGTCAATACAGATCTTCAAATTAAAGCTTTCGTTTTTAATGATTGTATAATTATATGCCTCTTCATTGAGACTAAAAAAGAGAAATAAGCAGTTCCTTAGGTAGAAGAAGAGTGGAGCGTATAAAAGCATTCGTTGATTCAAATATAATCTTAAATCATCTCCAAGGTCAGATTAATCTAGCAGAAATACGCGCTAAATATAAAATATAATTGTTGATATTAATTTTATTTAATTCTTTTGTTTTATTATTTTTAAAAGAAAAAAGAAAAAAGAAAAACTGGAAATAATGGCCCAATATCTATAATG
>CAZHRF010000079.1:0-9611 GCA_964534625.1 uncultured archaeon
TTTGAACGATCCATCCTTAAAGGCACAGATTCATTCAGTTAAAAAAATAAAAAAGTTAAAGCATTAGAATATTACTTTTTTTTTGTTATGATTCTCTATCTTTAAAATATATCTTCTTTGAATAATCGAGGGATAACAGCCCATTTTACAGCATATTTGTTTTCGTCGTCTCGGGTTATACAAACAACGCCACCCATCTGAAAATCTACTGTTTTATTATCTTCTGTTCCAGATATGAGCAATGAAGCTAGTTTTTGCAGATGAGGAAGATGACCGATAAGCATAATGTCGTCTTTTAATGTTCTAATCTTTTCATACCAAATGCTTGGGTCAGCTAATGGTGTAAGATCTTCATTTTCTTCTAACCATTCCTCAGGTTGAAGGAATTGACCAAAAATGTTTGCTGTTTGTTCAGCGCGTTTTTTTGGGCTATAATAAATCTTATTCAATGCAAACTGTCTACTTTTGGTAACAAATGAAGCCACATCAGTTATTTCTTTTTTACCGTTCTCAGTTAAAGGGCGTGCAGCATTTTCTTCTTTAGTAAAGGTTTCTCCGTGTTGTGCTAAATAAATTTTCATACAAATAGTACATACTTTAATCATTATTATAATTTTTATGTTGTGTGGATTAAATAATATAAATGCTGATATGTTAAGCAAAATCATTTAGCTAACCACATTATAGCCTATAAAAGTCAAGTTCTTTCATTAAATTATCTTCTCGCTTATATTTTCTTTTTAGCTTATAACCAGAAAATTATGGCAGAAAAAAGATTAGAGAATGACTCTTCCAAATTAAATAAGTAAATTATATCCGTTATATCCTTATTCTTTTTTAATAATCGATCTATTATTCTAGGTCACGATAACGTACCGCCATACCTACCCTTTTTGCGATCCTATGCATTTTTGGGTGTCTTAGTAGATATCTTAATGCTTCTATGATAATGTTAACACCAAGGGTAAAAGATAGAATTACTAACCAATCAAACCAGCCAAGAATATAGTAGAAACCAGGTGGGAAACTGGTGAATACAAATTGCAAGGGTGGAAAATATACGACGAATAATACTAAAATCCACGAAAGGCCCGTAGCTCTAAGCAACCATTTGCTTTTGTAAGGGTTTGATTTAAGAAAGGATGTATCATTGTCACAACGAGCTATAAATATAAATATCAACTCAAAAACTATTGTTGCAGTAAACGAAATAAGTTGAGCATATGCCAATACATAGTCATTTAACTCATAGCCTGGTGGGATTGTGCCAGTATCTAACTGTCTTAAAATTCTCCATCTACCTATTCCTTGAAATCCCAGTTGAGGGATACCATAGCCTACTAAAAAGTCACCTAATGAAGCAATTAAAGCTAAAAGTCCAGTAAGCCCCGCAAATCCATAAATGTCTCGCAAAAAATTCTTTCTATCAGAGGGGGGTTGTTTCATCAATTTAGGATCATATGGTTCAACCCCCAGAGACAATGCAGGTAAAGAATCTGTTAATAAATTTAGAAATAATATCTGTAGCGGTAATAGTGGTAAAACTTTGAATAATGCAAGAATAATAAATACTTCTAATATCTCGTCAAAGTTTGCAGACAATGCATATCGAATAAACTTCTTCATGTTGTTAAAAATTGTTCTCCCCTCTTCAACCGCGTTAATTATGGTATTAAAAGCGTCATTGGTAATTATCATATCTGCAACTTCTTTACTGACGTCAGTTCCTGTAATCCCCATGGCTACACCAATATCAGCTTTTTTTAATGCTGGTGCATCGTTTATCCCATCACCTGTAACCGCGACAATGTATCCTAGCTCTTGGAGAGTAGCAACTACTCTAAATTTATCTTTAGGGTCCATTCGGCTGTATACTTTTATACGGTGGATTTTCTCTTTTAATTCATAATCTGTCAAGGTTGTAAACTCTTCGCCATTTAGTATGAGGTCAGATTCAGTTTTTAATATCCCAACTTCTTTCGCTATAGCTACTGCTGTCTCTCTTTGGTCACCCGTGATCATGACAGTAGTAATGCCTGCTTGTCTGCACTCTTCTATTGAAGCTTTAACAATCTGACGTGGCGGATCTATCATTCCCGTTAAGCCCAGAAATGTCATATCCGATTCAATTGCATTAGGGTCGTCAGGGTCAAAGTCAGCAGGAACCTTTTTGTAGGCAACTCCAAGTACTCGTAACGCTTTCGATGACATCTCTGTGTTAGCTTGCATTATCTCGTCTTGAATGTCTGTTGTAATATTTGCTTTTTTCCCATCTCTTAATATACTAGTGCAACGATTCATAATCGTTGGTGGAGAGCCTTTCATGAAGGCATAATACTCTTCATTAATCTTGTTTATGGTGGTCATTCTTTTTCTCCCACTCTCAAAGAAAATTTCGTGAACACGTTCTACTTTATCCGCTTCGGTAAATCCAGCCTTTTCAGCTAAAACAACCAAAGCAGCTTCGGTGGGGTCTCCCTTAACTTGTATTTCACCGTCATTTCGTATTAACCCCGCATTATTGCAATGATAACCTGCTTGTAAAAGTAGCTGTAATGTTTTGTTGTGAATCGGATCAATTTTCTTATCCTCTTTAGTAAAGTCTCCTTCCAGTAGATAGCCCGATCCACCAACTTTTATGGTTTTATCACTAAACGTCCATACTTCTTTAACCGTCATCTCATTGCGGGTTAATGTTCCTGTCTTATCGCTGCAGATATAATTTACTGAGCCTAATGTTTCTACCGCGGGGAGACGGGAGATAATGGCTTTGCGTTTGGCCATTCTTGTCACCCCGATAGCTAGGGTTATTGTTATGGTGGCTGCCAGTCCTTCAGGCACTGCAGAAATTGATAAAACCACAGCTATTGAAAGGCTCTCGAATAGGGCGTCTAAGAATTGTTGTCCTGCATTTAATAAAACAATCATTCTATACGTCATAATTATACATGCTAAAACGAGCACAATGACAGCTATAACTTTTGCAAATTTATCGAGAGATTTTTGTAGTGGCGTCATCTCTTTTTTCACTTGAGTTAATTCCGCCATTTCCCCCATTGCTGTTTCTTTTCCTGTATTAATTACAATCCCCTCTCCTCTGCCATAGACACATGTTGTGCCCATGTGGGCTATATTTGTTCTATCTGGAAGACGTGTATTTTGATCAACAATTTGTGTATTTTTTGTCACAGCTGTAGACTCCCCAGTGAGTGACGCCTCATCTATTTTAAGGGTATGCGTTTCTATCAATCTGAGATCAGCAGGTATGTTATCTCCTATTTCAATCAGTAAGATGTCGCCTGGGACTAGTTTTGATGATGGTATCAAATTCTCTTTTCCGTCTCTTATTACGACTACTTCGCTTTCAAAGTGTTCTTTGAGTTTTTCTAGTGCTTGATCACTTTTATATTCTTGAACAAAACCTATTGTGATATTAATAATTATAATAACAAGAATTGCTATGGATTCATATATTTCACTTGAAGTTTTCCCACTATTTATTGTATGCTGGATTCCTAATGTTAGACTAAGTGCAAACGCTACAATTAAGAGTATGATTAAAAAGTCTTTAAACTGGTCTAAAATCATCTTTATAATTTTCCAATTTTCTTCATATTCAATTTTGTTCCACCCAAATTTCTCTAATCTTTTCTTAGCTTCTTCGGAAGACAACCCCTCTTCAGTTGTAGCCAGTTTTTTAAAAACAGCTTGTTTTTCTAAATTGTGCCATTTAATCTTTGTATTCTTCTCAGTTGATACATTTGTAGGTGTTTGACACATAAAATATGTTACTCATCGGAATATAAAATTTTTATCATTACCACGTTTTATATAGTATACCTTTTATTTTATTATATAACCTTCTCTCAATAGTAAAGCGCTATTTGATTGTTATCAATAGATAAAAAAAATTACTTGACTAAAACTAGTATTTAAAAGGAATAAAGAGTATGTATCGTCATTAATATCTGTGTAATAGAAATACACACAGTTGATTACTACATACTATTTGGTGAATTAATATGCTAAAAAAAGGACAAGATGTGCCCAATTTCTGTTTGAAAGATCATACTGGAAAAGAGCACTGTATAAAGGATTATAAAGGAAAATGGAAGGTTGTTTATTTCTATCCTCGCGATAATACGCCAGGATGTACCACGGAAGCTAAAGATTTCTCTGTAAATATAGAAGAATTTACTGACAAGGATGCTTTGGTTTTCGGTATAAGCACAGACTCTATAGAAAGCCACACAAAGTTTATCGATAAGCATGATTTAAAAGTCACTTTGTTAAGTGATCCCGACCATGCCGTACATGATTTATTTGGTACTTGGGTCAAGAAAAAGATGTATGGCAAGGAATATATGGGTACACAACGAAGTACCTTTTTAATTAATCCAGACGGTAAAATTGAACAAGTTTGGGATAAAGTCAGCGTCAAAGGTCATGTTGATGATGTTAAGCTTCAGTTAAATGAACTACTTGGAGTGTGAAAGAAATGGAATTACAAGATGCAATATATACACGAGCTGCATATCGTGCATTAGATCCTGTAGAGATTACTGATGATTTAATAAAAGAAATAGCTGTTAAAACATCTCGTTCTCCGTCTTGTGCAAATAAACAACCTTGGCGTTTCGTGTTTGTCAAGGATCCGAATGTTTTAACCACGCTCCATGAATCTTTAAGTGGGGGAAATTATTGGGCAAAAAAAGCTTCTATGATTGTTGCAGTTTTTTCTCACAAAGATTTTGGTTGTAATGTGGCTGAGAGAGAGTATTATCTTTTTGGTACTGGTATGGCAACAGCTCATCTCATGCTTCTGCTAGCAGAAAAAGGGCTGGTTGCTCATGGTATGGCTGGATATGATGAACAAAAAGCTAAACAAGCTCTAAATATTCCAGAAGAAATGACTTTGATTACATTAATAGCGGTAGGTAAACATAGCGAAGACTACTCTATGTTAGGTGAGAAACATCAAGAAGCAGAAAAAAAACGTGTAACAGGTGAAAGTCCTAGAAAGGCTTTTGAAGATTTTGCACATATTGATAAATATAAAGAAAAAGAGAAATAGGTGATAGATATGACCTCCAAAATAAAATATTTGACACTACTTCTAGTTATAGGCGGTTTTTTCCCCGTAATAGCTCAAGTTCAAGGACATGGCCCATCAAGTATGAGTCTTTCCTATGATCTTGAAACAAACATGCTTAATATTTCTATTAGTCATAGTGTTTCTAATCCTGACACGCATTATATTGAATCGATTACCATCTTTATTAACGACGTAGAAGAAACCACAAAGACCTATACGTCACAAGATAGTACAACAGGCGGAGAATATCAAATAGAAATTGAGGCTTCAATTGGGGATAAAATAAAAGCAACAGCCACATGTAACCAAGGGGGATTAATTACCCGAGAAATTACAGTTGGTGATACAAATAATGGGAATGGTGAAACAGAAGAAACAAGTTTTCAAGTTCTGTTTGGACTCGTTAGTCTAATTGGTCTCACTATTACAAATATAATGAAGAAGAAACATTAGTTTTGTTTTTTTCTTCTAAATCTTTTTTATCCTTCTGTTTTTTCATAAATCTTAGAGTCGATCTTAAATATCAAAATACGGTCAGCCAAGTATGATTAGCAGAATGAAAAAATGATAACTGAGGTGAGCTTTGAAGTTCATGCTTTTTTGAATTTGATAAAAGACAAAATACTTAAACAAAAATAGTGATATTCTACTTGGAGAACATATATATATGACTAAATATCTAAGATGTGTAGAAGAAGATTGCGATTTTACAAAACCTGTACCCAATCATTGTGGTAAACAAATGCATGTTGAGAAATTCGAAGAAGAAGATCAATTGGTGTGTTGGATGGGATCAGAGTGTGGCTTACAAAAAATTCCTGAACATCATGGCAAACAAATGATAGTGTATGAAGAGTAAAGCAATTAACCATTTTAATTAATCATTTTATTTTCTCTTTTTAATCTCTGATTTCAGTTTCATGATAGATTCTTTGTTACATTCTGTTCACCTCTAATTTTATAATATAAATCTCAAAAAAGATAATTACACTTTTAATTTTTGTTCTATCATAGCTATTAAATGGAAAAAGAGACATTGGTAATATAGATAGTCATGAATGAAGTACAAAACTCCAATCATTTAATTAATGAAAAAAGTCCTTATCTCTTACAACACGCTACAAATCCTGTGAATTGGTATCCTTGGGGGGAAAAAGCCTTCACAAAAGCACTCGAAGAAGATAAACCCATTTTTCTCAGCATAGGTTATGCAACATGTCATTGGTGTCATGTAATGGCACATGAATCATTTGAAGATAAACAAGTTGCTTCTTTGCTGAATGATCATTTCGTAGCAATTAAAGTTGATCGTGAAGAACGCCCTGATGTTGATAATGTATACATGAAAGTCTGTCAAATGATGACAGGTAGTGGAGGATGGCCTTTATCTATTTTCATGACACCTTCTAAAGAGCCATTTTATGCTGCTACATATATTCCCAAAACAGCAAAATATGGTAGAATAGGTTTCATAGATTTACTATATAATATCATAGAATTATGGCAAGAAAAAAGGGAAAGTATCAATTCTACAGCAAAAAGGATAATAAGCGAACTTGAAAATTTAGAGTTGGATAGAAATGTTGGAACATATGATCCTCAAGTCATTTTAGACAAAGCTTATGAGTCTTTAGAAAATGGATATGAAGAAGAATATGGGGGGTTTTCTTCTGCACCAAAATTTCCTGTTCCTCATCGTCTTATGTTTCTGCTAAGGTATTACAACAGAAGTAAAAAAGAAAAAGCACTAAAAATGGTTGAGCATACACTTGAGGGGATGGCAAAGGGAGGAATATTTGATCATGTTGGATTTGGGTTTCATAGATATTCTACTGACAAAAAGTGGTTGGTACCTCATTTTGAGAAGATGCTATATGATCAAGCTCTTTTATCAATTTTATATACTGAAGCTTATCAGTTAACCAATAATGACAAGTATAAAGAAGTAGTTGAAAAAATCCTCACATATGTGGCGAGGGACATGACCCATTCAGCGGGAGGGTTCTATTCCGCTGAAGACGCCGATTCGGAAGGAGTTGAAGGAAAATTCTATGTATGGAATGTTGAAGAGCTACAAGATCTTTTATCAGAAGCACAATATAAATTACTTGTGGATGTATATAATGTTGAAAAAGAAGGAAATTTTCTTGAAGAATCTACTAGACAAAAAACGGGAGAGAATATTTTACATTTAGATAAGAGTTTAGACTCTATAGCCTCGGAAATGGATATAAATACAAGGGAGTTAGAAAAACAGTTAGAGACTATCCGTCAGATACTCTATAAGGAAAGAGAAACACGCGTTCATCCCTTAAAGGACGATAAGATACTAGTTGATTGGAATGGACTTATGATTTCTGCATTTGCTAAATCTGCAAGAGTATTCCAAAATGATCATTATCTTGATTTAGCAGAAAGAGCTGTTGAGTTTATTTTCAACAATTTGATGGAAGAAGAGCGATTACTTCACCGATATAGAGATGGAGACGCTAGTATCCTAGGTAAAATTGATGATTATATGTTCTTCATTTATGGGCTCATAGAACTTTATGAAACGACATTCAATCCCGACTATCTCAAAAAAGCTAAAACTTTAATGGATAATGCTATCGATTTATTCTGGGATGAAAATAATGCCGCATTTTACATTTCGGGAGAAGATGATGAAGAATTATTATTGAAAGATAAACCAATCTATGATGGAGCTATCCCTTCAGGGAATTCAGTTGCATTAATGAATTTACTCAGATTGAGTAGAATATTTTCATCTAATGAGTATGCAGATATGGCGGATCAAATCTTAAAGTTATTTAGTATTAAAATTAACCGAAATCCATCAGCTTATGGTTTTTTACTACTGGGTCTGGAAGATTTCATGTTAGGTTCTTCATATGAGGTTATTATAGTTCAAGAAGGAGAGATTGATTTAAATGACATGCTATTTAAAGAACTAAATGCTAGATTTATTCCAAATAAGATTGTTATCTTTAAATCGACCGATTCTCCATCTAAAATAGAAGAATTGTTGGATTATCTTAAAAATTACACTTTGCGCAATAAGTCAAGAACTTATTATGTTTGCAAAAATCTGAGTTGTAACCAGCCAACAAATTCTATCGAAACTATGATAGAACAGCTAGAAAGGTGATCAATCCATATTTCTTATTTCAAACATCATAATAAATCAGTCTATTCTTACAACTCTTCAAATTTCAGTTCCTTCAAGTACTTTCATCTTTGAAAAAAGCTAAAGTTAAATACCTTTACACCAAACATTTTACTAGTTGGCGATGAATTTGAAGTTTAAAATACAGGAATATGATAAAAAAGAGTTGGTAGATAAATATTGGGATAAATATCTTAAGTATGCTTATACGTTATACAAAAATGATGACCCAGAAAGACCGCTACCTCCTGAAAAGAAAATATTACAGTTAGTTACACGTGAGAGACCAATTTTTAATGACAGATTATGGTTAATAATCAATAATAAAACAGGAGATATTTTTGGTTATGGTAGAATACAATATTATAAAGAGAGTTCACAGCATTATGAAAAAAATAAACACTTAGCGTATTTGAATCTGGGTATACTGCCTGAGTGGCGAGATGATGGAGTGAAGTACTATAAAGCAATAGCTAAGCAATTAGTCAAAGAGTCTATAAAACTGGAGAAGAACATACTAGACTTGCGTGTACAATCGGAATCCGCCAAAAAATACTTTGAAAGCCTTAATGGTCAATTCATTGCTAAAGTTGTTATTTATCAAGTTAAATTAAATAAGATTAGCTGGGAGCTTATGCAAGAATGGCTCAATAAAGGTAAAGAGCAAAATCCTGGAATTAAATTGGAGGCTTATGGTTTTTGGTCTAAAGAGTTAGCTGAAGAATATGCTGAATTTTATTCAAAAATAAGAGATTCATCTTTAGATGAAGTAACAGGTTTCAAACCAACGATAAATAAAAAGAGCATAATTGAAAATGAAAGAAACAGCTATAATATGGGATTGAAGAGCTATAAGGTGGTCGCTCGAAATGAAAAAAATATGATGGTAGGCATAACATCAATACAATGGTATCCAAATCATCCCTATACTATATTTCAAAGCATGACCGCTGTTTTGCCAGAATGCAGAGAAAAAGGATTAGCAAAACACATTAAAGCGTCATTAATGTTTTATATTAAAGAAAATATGAATGAATCCAAAGTAATCAAAACGGGGAATATAGAAACATATGACGCCATTCAAGGAATAAACAAAAAAATAGGGTTCAAGAAAAAAGAAGAACGGTATGACTTTAAATTCGAAGTAGATAAATTGGCAGATAAATTTCAACTGTGAGTAACAGTTACTTACAGTCCAGCTGAGGTTTGTTTCAATCACACTTAACCTGTGTTGGGTGCGCTTGGTAAGTCCCATAGACGAATAAAGAAAATTAAAGTAGCAAGAAAAGAAAATTTAAGTTATATTGGGTTTAAGTAATTTTTACTGTTGTGATTATATTATTCCATTTT
>CAZHRF010000080.1:0-6980 GCA_964534625.1 uncultured archaeon
TTAGAAGAATATCAAAAGAAAAAATGAAGAATGTGAAAGGACTTCATTTTGTCAATATGTCTCTAAACCATTTAGGCATGATATATCCTAAATAACCTGATAATATTGACAGACCCGCTAAAATCCATGCTATATAATAAAATGGTGTATAAGCAGTATCCCTCAAATCTCCTATGATAATGTCAAGTGCAAACGAAGGAAAAACAAGTGCAATTAATATCCCATACATTCCAATTAGGATAAATCCAATTTGAGGTAATTGCGCTTTATTTCTTTTTACTTCTCTAAAAGAATAAAATATCAACATGCCCATAATTATCAGTGAATTAATTACATGCCATATTAAAGCGGGAATGGATTCTACATATGTACCTGTTTCAGCTTTTGCAAATGGAATCATGAATCCGATGGTTAATCCATTTAATAGCGAAAAAATTGCTATTCTTAGATCATTTTTTTCAAGATAGACTCTTTCAATAAATGAATACATAAAAATATTAGACATAGCAGAAAAGCAATAAGCGAGTATTATACCTAATTCTGACCATGGTTTGATTGTATAATCTATTCTACTGTAGAATTGGACAAACTTAAAAATAGCTGTAGCGAGTACTCCGAGAGCATAAAACGAGAATGTAAGAGATAATGCAAGTGTTGCATTCCTTTTTTTTGAGAGAAATTTCTTTAGGGTAAATCCGCTTAAAATCATCATACCAACAGCCACGGCAGATTCAACAATTAGCGCTAAAGTAGGTATATTGTTTTGGGTTATCATTATGAGTGCCTTCTTTTCTTTTATAACTATTACCACAAGCTGTCCTTAAGCTTTTTTGTAGCTTGACTTTCTTTTTTTTGGGAATGAAACTTAGATAATTCCATTGTGACTAATTTATCAGTATTTTGTTGGATAGCAATAAGTCCATCATTGGGCATATGAAATTCTATGGCTGTGATTAAATTGGCCATTAAGTCTTTAATCATTACAGGATCTATGAGAGCCTCTTTAGAACATACTACTGCCATAACATAATTTTCTGTAGCCTCAAGAAATATCTCACTTTTTTTGGTTGTAAAGAAATTTAAACTACCAACATCTATTTTTGAAAGGGCAGCTTGAATAGCAGAGACAATACCCGAAAAAAGGTTCGCTTTTTCAACATCCTCAGAAGAACCTTTTTTGACGTCAAAGTAGTATATAGGGACGCCAGATCGGGATATTAGATAGATTGCATCAATCATAGTCTCACTACAATATACCAGTAATATCTGTTCTTTTTTATACTTTTGGGAAATTAAATTTCTAATTGAAAAAACAGCTTAAAAAAGTAAAATATGACAAAAAAACAGCTGAGAGCAGTTTAAAGAGATTAAGCATGTATACAGAATAAATATAAGTGATAATTTAAGACAGGAATAAGTGGTTGTGTAATAATAAGATTAAAAATAGTTTAATGCAGTATATTAATTAGATGGTCGTAACACGTAATGTATGTACTAATTGCTTTCGTGAGCAGAAATCTAATGAGTTATGGTGTTCTGAATGCGGAGATTTGATTGAGGTATCAATAAAAACTAACATATCCAAAAAAGAGATAAATTTAAACAATTTTTGGTCGTTATCTAAGCTCCTTCCAAGATTCGCATATAAAGTATCATTAAATGAAGGCAATACCCCTGTTTTAAATATTAAAAATACTGAACGCATTAAAGGACTATTATTAAAATTGGAATCCAGAAATCCAACAGGAACTTTTAGAGATAGAGCCAGTACACTTATAGTTTCTGATGCCATAAATAACAACCAATCCCATTTAGTAGGGGTGAGTACAGGTTCATTTAGCATAAGCATTTCTGCATATGCTGCAGCAGCTAACATACAAGCTATAAATTATGTACCAGAAGATATAGAATTATCAAAAATAGAGCAGATCAAAGCATATGGAAGCAAGGTAAAACAATATGGTAAAACTGTCAATGAAGCAACATTAGCTGCTACTGAATACATCGACCAGAATAAATATTATAACGCCATACCCGAAAAAAATATTTTGACAATAGAAGGACAAAAAACTATTGGGCTGGAATTAGCATATTCACATCCTAGCATTGAGCAGCTTATCGTACCTAAAGGTTCAGGTACGCTTTTCTATTCTATTTATAAAGGCTTTTTGGAAGCAAAAAATTGTAATTGGATTGAATCAATTCCGACTTTTTATGCTGTTTCAATTGAAGAAACTTCTGACGCTTATTTGGCAGAATCTTTATCTTTATCTCACCCGATCTTTGAAAAGAAGATTGAAACAATTCTCAGAGAGACTAATGGAAAAGAAATAAAAATTGAGGGAAGTAGAATGATGGATGAAGCATTAAAATTAGCAAAAAATGAAGGAATATTTATAGAACCAGCGTCAGCTTCAGTTATTAGTGCAGCAAACATCTTGGCAGAAAAAGATAATAAAAAAATAAAAAATACTGTGGGGATCTTAACAGGCACAGGATTCAACGCACTTAATGCTTTTGCCTACAAAATGCGAAAACGAAAAAAGGTGGTCTGGGGTCTCTCAAAAAGCTCAACAACAAAGTTTGAAATACTCAATCTAATTATGGAAAATAAAGCTAATCATGGGTATGGGCTTTGGGGTGCTTTAGGAAAAAAACAATCGCTTCAGAGCATCTATCAGCATCTAAATGAACTTGAAGAAAAAAAACTTATACTTAAGATAGATACTGATGATACTAAAAATATCTATAAACTAACAAATAAAGGATTCGAGTCTTTAACTTATCTGAGAAATTTAATAGATTATCTATAATTGTTTTGGGAGAGATTCAAAGACTAAGATTTTTGTAAGAGCTAATTAGAGTCGGTTAAATATTAAATGGGTCGATTTTTTTACAAAATTTTTATAATTTTCTTGTCGTCATCTATAGAATAATTTTCAAGTCTGATAGAAATATATATTAATAATTGGAAAATAAACCAACCAATAATTTAAGAATGATGAAATTACGTTCTTTATACGCATGAATGTTCCCCCTTCCATGTTTCCCCATTAGTGATTAAAGTAATTAAAATCCGCCAAAATGGACCTTATTATTTAACACCTAGTTTAAGAGAGTTATCACTTGTACTACAAGAAATAGTAACCGATATACAAAAAATATTTCCTTCAATAAAAAAAATACTTTTATTTGGCTCGTATGCTATGAAAGGATATAATTATTCTCCAAATGTAAAACTGCCTAAAAAAACTCATATGTTCTTTTAAGAAGATTAAAAGAAAACTTTTTTTACCAATAAATTAGGAAACAGATATTAATGACCACCTTATACAAAAACATTATCGGTAGGCTTCCCTCAAAAAATCTGCTTCCTTTATTGATTTCTTTTGCTTTCGATAGCTTGTCTATTTCAACTTTCTGGATTTTTTTTGGAATATGGTTGAATGAAGAAATTCTGACAAAAGAGGCAGGCTATAATTATCCTTACTTGATGTTAGCAATAGTATTGGCATTACCTGGTTTTGTTTCTATTTTTGCAAACTCATTATTTAGTATTATATCAGATAAAACCGGTAGAAGAAAAGAAATAATGTTTGGCTCGAGAATACTGTTGGCATCACAATTAGTTTTGCTTATATTTTTTGGGAAGGATTTTTGGAGCATTTTACTTATTTACATTTTGGGGGGATCACACACTATTTATTATATTATGAATAGCGCATTGATTACTTCAATATGTTCTCCAGAAAAGAAGGGAGAAGTTTCTTCATATCAAATGCTTTTTGCTAGTGGTGGGTGGATGGTGGGAAGTCTTTTCGCAGGTTCAATATATAAAAACTTGGGAATGGGGGGCAGTTTAGCTATAGGTGCTTGTTTAGCTTTGTGTTGTGGGGTGATCTCTCTTTTCTCTCCAACTGAACCTGTTAGTAATCCAAAAACAACACAGTTTATTGCAAGAGGATTACAAGAACTAAAAATAGATTCGACGCATTTACCGCTTAAAAGAAATGATGTAACATATAAGGACATTATTTTGCGGAGTAATGTTCTAAAGATGTTACTAGTTCTTGCAATAGTAGATCTAAGTTTCGGTCCATTTAACAGTATGGCATCTGTTTACCTTAAAACAGTAGGGTTAGATGAAAATTTCATTGCTTGGTCAAATACAGTAGCCACTTTTATAGGCATGACAATTCAATTGTTTATTGGACAAATTTTAGACAAGAAAGGGAGAAGACCAGTTTTTATAGCTGCTATTGCCGGTTATCCTGTTTTGTTTACTTTAGTATATGCTTTCCAGAGATTTTGGGTGATGAATTTTATTTTATATTGTTATCCTTTGTATGCTTTGAAAGTTCCAGCCTCTAATGCCATCATGGCAGATTTAACAAGTGAAAATGAAAGGGGAAGGGGAATGAGTCTAATACAATTTGAGCAGATAATATTCCTGAGTATTGGATCATTTGTAGGGGCGTATCTGGCTGATTTATCAAAAAAAGGATTGCTAATACTCCCCCTATTTCCAATAATAATAGGGGCAGTTGCTTTAATACTCGCAATATCTATCATTAAAGAAACAAATCCGCTGTTGAATAAAGAAGAAATTCAAAATCAACAAAAAATAAAAAACAGTCTGTAAACGAAAGAAATATTGATAGAGAGTAATGAATACTGAAAATTACAATACACGAAAACTACTTGGTTTTTTTATTTTAGATAATATATACTTGGTTTCTTACTAGTTTAATAGCAAGATAACAGAACAGAACTAAAAAACAAATAACATAATACTTTCTGTCTTACACTTCTTAAAGCATTATGAGGTTCCAGATATGATTTTAATTTTTTTGAGTAAAAGATATATATTCAATGTATGTTATATACATTATGTACATTCAAAAGAAAAATAGTATGGGTTATAATATCATATCATGGATTTTTGCCATAATTGATATTGCTCTAATAGGCTTAAATGTGTATATACTAATTATTATCTATGCCTCTGATGAATCAATTAGTGTGAATTCTGAACTGTTTGACCTAACAATATTAGCGTTAGGTGGGTTATTGGCATGGAATTTTATATTTATGTTTTATAATTTCATAAAAAGAAAAAAACTAAATGGTGAAATAGGTTTTTCTGCGCTTCAAGGATGCTTTTTTACATTTTTTGTAATTCTTAATGCATTGTCTAGTTTAATCACATTTAATTGCTATAATGAAGCTAAACAATCAGAAGATTCATGCGATCAATGTTTTTCTGGAATATTCTATCTTCTGATTTTACCTGTGCCAGTAATACTTAACATTATCTGGGGACTAGTTATGTCCATTATGGCTTTCGTGACACGTAAACCAAAAAAACGATAGAACCTTTAGATTTCCATTTAATTTTTTTAATTTTATTTGGTATAAACAGCAAACAAAATACTTTATTGTTTGCTTTCATCGTAAAACCAATTACTTTATATTACATAATTATTGATTTGTAGAGTGATAGAAATGGCCTTGTTTAAAAATTTTAAAGTTATAATCTGTGGGAATCCTGCTGTAGGTAAAACTACTCTTGTTAATTCTTTTGTCAATAAAGAGTTCCGTGAACAATATTCTCCTACCTCAAGTGCAAATATCAAAACGAAAGCGATAGACGTTGAAGGGAAAAAAATTGGATTAATAGTAACCGATATAGCAGGACAAATAAAGGTTGAAAAAATACGTAAAGCCTTTTTTTCTGGAGCCAAATTAGCTCTTCTAGTTTTTGAAGTAACAAAAAACTTTGAACCAGAAAAACTTGATAGTTGGCTAGAATCAATTAAACAGCATGTGGGTGATATTCCTGTCTTTCTTGTTGCAACGAAAATTGATCTTAAACGTGAAAGAATTGTTGAAAGTTTATTAGCAAAAGAATACGCTACTGCTAATTCTTTGTCCTATTATGAAGTCTCAGGAAAAACGGGAGAAAATGTATTAGATGTTTTTCATGAAGCAGCAAGAACAGTTTACAAGAAGGATAATAAAAGTATTTGAATTTTTATTCTTTAAACACAGAAAACATACAAGTAAAGTAAAGTAAAACTTATTTCGGAAATAATCACTATCTAAGAAACAGAAAAAATAAAATATTTACGAAACTTTATAACCTTTCATATGCTAGTACATATGGTAAGAATTATGAATCGTTCTATGCATTTATTAGGTGGTGTCATCTTTTGGATTGTTGCTCTTTTAGGCTACTTCTGGAGTAGCAATAGAAGTCTCCAGTGGGCAGATTCTATTTGGATAACAACTTCATTTCTTATGGCTATAATTGGCGCTGAAATAGCAGATTTTGATTTAGAGTTAGGAAGGTATTTTACACATAGAAACTTTTTTACCCATTCAATCTTACTTCCAGGCTTATTGGCTTTGCCTTTGATATTTGTAGATGAACCTTCTACCAATATGATACCTGTTTTTTCAATGTTTTTAGTAGGGGCATCGAGTCATTTACTTCTTGATCTCTCACCTAAAACATGGCGTGGGAGCGCAAATATACACTTTCCATGGAAAAATAGAGAAGGATATAAACAAATGGGTGGCAGAAAAAGTTTTTTGTGGTTATTTGTTAATGCCCTTTTATCATTAATCCTTGCTATCATCCTACTTTTGTTCTATAATCAATTATTAAATTAAAGTTTAGCCTTTTTTCATTTATTTTTTATTTGATATTCGCCACTGTTTTCTAGAATTGGTTGAGCCTCATTATTCTGTATTTGCTGTAAATATATTACATATTAAAATATATTAAATAGCCTATTTGCTATAAATAATGGTAAAACAACTCACATAATAAATAAACATATAATTTGGTTAAACTTTTAGATCATCTTTATTATCTAAACTCTCACAAGTAACTAGACTTTTCTCTAATAATTAGTTTTAAGTATGAAATTCTAGATACAATAATTATATTATACTATATGTGATATTTAATGACA
>CAZHRF010000080.1:7080-9516 GCA_964534625.1 uncultured archaeon
CAAAGACAGGAAATAAAGTAGACGAGGTATTTAGGATCTTAGCAAAGCAAATTTTTTCTGCTAAGCATTAATTTTCTTGGTCCAAAGGATTATTTGTTTAGTTTTAATTTTTCAATTATTCAAACTTTTTCATACTAAAAATGACAATAAATGAAGGAGGTTAACTTTTTAAAAGAGTTCTGGGTGTACAATTAAAATAATGGTAAACTTTTCATGTAAATATGTTGAAATTCTTAGACCAATGAATTGTCTTCTTGCGAGTATTATTGTTATTTTAGGATTTTTAGTCACACTCGGTTTTTCTGGATTTGCTAATTTTATACAATCTCCACTTAATATATTAAAATTATTTCTTGCATTTTTTATTTATTTCTTGGTTGTGGGCTCAGGAAACACGATCAATGATGTGATTGATTATAAAATTGATAAAATTAATCGCCCCAAACGACCAATTGTTCGTGGGGTTCTTACTCAAAAAAAGGCTACCATTTACTATATTTATCTAATCATTATTATTAGTTTGTTATCTATTATTGGAGCAAGTTTGTCATCAAATCCATCTATTATCCCATTCTTTGTGATATTTTTCCTAGGTGTTAGTTTTACTTATAGTTTGAAAATCAAACCTCATGGACTGGTGGCTAATTTTACTGTGGGATTTGCTGCTTCTCTAGGCTTTCCGTTTGGAGCTTTATTTTTAGTAGATTTTATGGAAATCTGGCATCTAATGGAAATTTGGCTATTTTATTCCGTATCTTTTTTGTTATTGGTTAGCCATGAAATAATAAAAGACCTTGAAGATATAGAAGGTGATAGAATACATGGAGTTAAAAGCGTTATTTTAAAATATGGACATAGAACAACTCTAGCACTACTAGGTTTTCTATTAACGCTTTTAATTGGAATATTTGTGTATTCTATGATACATTACAACTTTAATCTCTTTTTCATCGCCTTTATCTGTTTATCATTGATACTTCTTGGTACTGGTTTTTGGGCAGTAAGTAATGACCTCAAGGAAAAAAGGTGGGGCATTTTTGCTAGCAAATGTTTTAGAGTTGCAGAAGTGAGCACTATTATAGCTTATCTTATCGTAATCGTGTTCTAAATTTTTTAACAACAAATATTCAGTTATTTATCTAAATTGCTCTAGGATTGGATCAAAAATAATGCATTCCGAATCTTCTATCTTAATTATATCTTGTGATGAGTCTAAAAAAAATGTATAAATAAATGTAGAAGTTTATTTGAGAATGAACATATCTCAATAAAACAAAACTCTGACAAAGTATAATTTAAAAGAAGAAGCGAAAGTGGGTAGTTGTTTCTCTCATTACTGAATTGAGAATTATAATAAATATTAAATGGGTTGATAAGTTCCAAAAAGCTATTCAGACAGAGAAATTTATCAGATGTTGCAGAACGGAAATAAATACAAGATAATCTGTGTATCTTTCTACTTGACGTGATTTGAAGTCAATTCATTAATATTCTTGTTCTAAATACTTCTTTAGTTGGATGATTTGGGCTATATGATAGCTATTGTGTTGTATAATTACCATGAATACTTTAAATAAAGGAGCATTGTTCCATCCTGGTACTTTTTGTTCCAAATTTTTTTCGAAAAGAAGTTGTTTAAGTTTATTAGAATCTTCTACAAATTTCTGTTTAAGGTTCTCAAAAGTTTCTGGGGTTCGTTCTTCCTCGTGTATTTCTTCATCTGGCCAATTAATTGTTTCAATTACCTCCCAGTCAACTTCATTACCTTCAATGGCATTGATACACACATCTTGCCAAATTACCATGTGATGCAAATTGTCCCAAATGGTCTTGGATGATGGAACTTCTTCAAGGTTTTGTATTGCAAGTTCAAAAGATAAGTCAGTAATTACTTTAACGGGATCTATGTGGGCATCATTACCATGAAAAGCTTCAGAAAGTATATCTTTTATTTGTTTATCCATAGCATAAAATAAACAATACCAACATAAAAATTTTTTTGTTCATAGTAGATTGATTTTTTCATTTCTTTTTTACTTTTATGAGTTCTTTTGGGTACAACTGGGTACGTAACCCAATACACCCGCCAGTGTATCACCTCACCCAACTGGACACGTGATAAAAGGAGAACAACACAAGAATACCAAGGTATCCAGTGTTGTTACACCTGGGAGCGATAAGTGTCAAGATTACACCAGCAATCTACAAGATTAACGCCAGTGTGTGGGTTCATCGCGACATTCTTCCCGGGACTCATTACTGGCCCAACTAGGCTTACTTGGCTCTCCTGAGGAAAGCTACCACCTCCGGGATGATAGCTGATACGTAAGGTAGAGACGTACCACCCTATCTAGCACTGCGAGCATTGCCCGAGTACATGCAATACCTGACTGTTTACCCGATATTCGAACATCGTCATGTTCCGGATAGCAGGTA
>CAZHRF010000081.1:0-1359 GCA_964534625.1 uncultured archaeon
TGTTTTGTCTTCAAGGAAGTTTAAAGGTTCTCCCAAAAGATAATGTGAAAACCAAATAAGATTTTGTTCCATCACAGCTCGATTGGCTTTTGGTTTGTTGATCCCATGTTGCATCCCCTCAAAAGCAAATAATTCAACTGGTACTCCTCTTTCCTTCAATCCCCGAAAGAGTTCAGTTGCATTCATAAATGGAACTCGATGATCATCTACCCCATGTTGAATTAGGGTGGGTGTCTTTGCTTCTTTTATTTTCTTTATTGGTGCTGTTTTATCATATATTTCTGGATTTTCAATGGGAGAGGCAGAAAGATAATCTAAAGTGAAATCGGGGATATCTGTTCCCATATAATACGTATACCAACTACTTATACCTGCGCCTACACTACAAGCTACAAATTTGTCTGAGTGAGTAGTAGCATAAGCAGAAATATATCCACCCTGAGACCAACCCATACAACCCACCTTGGATTCATCAACAAATCCTTGTTTAACAAGATAATCAACAGCAGATTCGATATCCCATAAATCGCCAACGCCAAGGTTATTAACATTCTTTTTCAGAAAGTCTTCACCTCTTCCAATTGAACCCCTATAATTTGGGTAAAGAACAAGTATATCTTTATTCGTAAATTGTGTCGTTGGATAGTACCTAAGATCGCCTATTATTAAAGGTAAATACTGCGAAAGCCATGAAGGGCCGCCATGGATAACCAATACTAAGGGATATTTTTTACTTGGATCAAAATTAGTTGGTTTTTTTAAGACTCCTTCAATTAATGTCCCATCTTTACTTTTCCATTCTATTGATTCAATTTGACCTATAGACCAATTTTTAATTTTTGAACTAAAATCAGTTAGTTTAGAAACGTGAAAAACTTTTTTATCCTCAGTTATCTGTATAACCTCAAGATAGCTCTTTATTGTAGCTGCAACTGCAGTCATATCACCTTTTTTATTAACTTCAAAACCACTATAAAGATTATATCCAGCCATATTGACTGGTTTTGGACTGGGAGACAAAACATTTCCTATTAACGCTATTTTACCTGTAGAGTAATCATAGTAATTAAAGAAAATACCTTTGTATGTCCATCGAGCTTTTAGAACATATCTGTCAAAACTTTCCGTTAGAGGTAAAAGATGTTCTTCCAAGTCTTTTTTGCATAATATTTCATCGGATAATTTGCCAATATTTAGAGCGTAGAGGTTATCTTGGGCATAAAATTTTAGCTCATTTGACCAACTGATTAATAAAAACTGCTCATCAGGAGATATATCGGTGATACTTGCCCCAGGAGGCAATGTTAATCGCGCTAAATTCCCACAGACATAAGATTGTTTTCCATCCTTTTTGTCATC
>CAZHRF010000081.1:1459-7777 GCA_964534625.1 uncultured archaeon
TCTTTCTCTTTAATATATTCATCTAAAGCAGATTCTACATCTACTTTAAGGCTTAAAGTGATTGTTTCCTTAATATATGCTAGGTCTTTTCTTTTTCTACAATTCAAAAAAATCTTACCTGTCTTAGGAGCAATAACAAAACTAGTTATATGGTAATCAATGTCATGTCCATCAGTAAGGTTTATAGTAGGTTGAACTACTTTGTCTTCTTCCTTTTTAGTGTCACAATAACTTTTGCGTTCAATATACTGTCTTATCCTTTCTTGAGAAGTATAAAATAAGTCTAGATTACCTGGTTCTTCCCACATTCTAACTACATGAGATCCATATTTCTCTTCTTTTTTCTTGTAATATCCTTTTTCCTCGTTCTCTGCTGCAAAGATAAAACCTTTATTATAAACATCAAATCCCTCTACTCCGCTTTTACTATACGTCACTTGAAAACCATCGCCTACTAGATCATTATAGACCCAGATTTGAGGTTTCTGTGCTATATCTTTGCCACTTGATAGGGATTTAATCAAGGCTAACGAATTATCATCGGTCCACTTCAAATTAGATATGGTATTCGCATGAGTTAACAACACACTTTTCTTCTTGTCTTTTAAAAAAACGTGACATTCATGCTTGTACTTATTTTTGCTCCAATTTGTTCGTGTAATAACAAAAGCCACTTTATTGCCAGATGGGCTAGGAGCAGTTTCTGTAATAATAGGGAGACAAATCATCTCTTTGATTGTAGGTTCATGTTTTTGTTCCATAGGTATAATTTGTTAATTGAATTTTTAATGCTTCCCAATAAAAAAATCCCTAACATTTTTAATCCACGTAGTAAAAATGAATATGTGAAAATAAAGAGTTTAGGGAAGGATATTAGAGCTGTTGATTGGGATAATAAAAATAAAACGTTGAAAATTTTAGATCAACGTCTAATTCCTTTCAAAATAGAATTTGTTGCTGTAAGTACAGTAAAAGAAGCATGTTTTGCAATTAAAGACATGCAAGTAAGAGGAGCTCCTACCATTGGAATTACTGGAGCATATGGATTATGTCTTTCCGTTAAACATCTACAATCTTTGACAAACAAGAAAAAACAGCTTGATAAGGATTTTCAGAGATTATTAGCTACTCGTCCAACAGCTATTGATCTCAATAACTGTTTAAAGGAGATCTATGAAGTTGCATTGGATTCAGATTTTTCTTTACAAGCATGTCTAGCACAGAGTCATCAAATTGGTGAAAAAATTATTGATGAATGTAAGAAATTGGGTGAGAATGGTAACGAACTTATTAAAGATAAAGATAAAATTTTAACACATTGTAACGCCGGTGCTTTAGCCACCTTAGATTATGGAACAGCCTTAGCCCCTATCCGTATGGCACATGAAAAAGGGAAAAAAGTTTTTGTTTATGTTGATGAGACAAGACCAAGATTACAAGGATCAAAAATTACCGCATGGGAACTTTATGAAGCTGGAATTGATCATCAAATTATTGCCGATTCTGCTGCTGCATTTCTAATGTTTAAAGGTAAAATAGATCTGATCGTAGTAGGGGCTGATAGGTGTTTAATTGATGGTACAATTACAAACAAAATTGGAACACATTCTCTTTCTTTAGCAGCAAATTATTATAATATACCCTTTTACTCTGCTTTTCCTTGGTCTACCATAGACTATGACACCAAAGACAGAACAGATATTGAAATTGAATTGAGAGCCCCAGATGAGATTACAACGATTAAAACAAATAAAAGAGAGTTAAAAATAGCGAACCCTAATTCTGATGCATATAATCCTGCCTTTGACATAACACCACCAGAACTAATAACGGGCTATATAACTCCGAAAGGGGTGTTTAATCAACAAGAACTCGTTAACGAGCTTACCCAAAGAGAAAAAGAAAAGAGAGGAAAAAATTAATTAGAAAAAGATAGAAAAAGAAAAAAGTTAACTAATAATTCTTTTTACGCCTTAGAACAGGCATAGTAGCTAAAATGAATAATGGCACGATAACAATTAACACGCCTGGTGCATTAATATTATATGTCTCACTTTTCGTATCATTAGCATCCGATTTCACATAAACGCTCATATATAGTGTAATTGAATTATTATAGTCATCTGTTGCGGTTAACTCATAATCATAAGTACCTTCTGTTAAAATTGATAGGTCAATAATTATTGTTTTTGGTAATTCAACCCAAGTATCAGATTCGATTAGCGTATCATTTCTCTTTAATTCATAGGAGCCTGGATTTTCATCTTCGATAGTTATTGTTAAACTAGTGTTTTCTCCTTCTACGATAGTTATTTTTTCCTTCCATCCTGTTATATCGGGAGGAGTGATGTCTTCGTATGATGTATTACTAGCAACAGTTACACTAACTTTCATTGAAGCTTCATTGTTATCCATGTCTTTGGCTTTGATTTCAAATGTATATGTATCTGTTGTGGTAATCCACTCTGATGCATTGAATTCTACAGTATCACCATCTTCCCAAGATTGGTCTGCAATTTGTATGACATCGTTGACAAGAATATCATAGATTGCTGGATTGTCATCTTTCAAATGCCAGACAAGTGTTAAAGGATCGCCTAACTTGATATTATAGGACCCAGAATCACCAGTAATTTCAGGTACTGTACCTATAGGACCCCCATCACCAACAACCACAGTAACGTTCATATATGCCCAATTATCAGCCCAATCATATAATTCTATAGCGTAAATATAACTGCCGTGATCTTCGGAAGGGTGATAAAAATCATATGTACCATTGCCAGAACCTTCAAAATACTCAATGGGTTCATAAAACTGATTACCCCATTCATCATATCTCACACGAAAAACGTCTAGTGTCCAATTTGTAGCAGAAACCACATCAAAAGTTGGATAATAGCTTTGCCATACATCTACTTCATAATATGTTGATCCGTTTAAATATGAAGGATAGGGTGTGCTGACAGTTCTATAATCACAAATCATATATGACCAAGTACTGTTGTAGGCGTAAGTGGCATTATCATATAGAACAACTTCTAAATTGTAATGATTATACGGTCCATTATAGTCAAAGTTCTCCACAGGTATTTGTACACTCATCAAACCATTAGATTGATTATAGAAATATTCCCATAGGTGACCATCTATATAAAACGCAACATCTATAGAACTCGAATAATCATCCATTTCAAATTCAACTAGAACATCAGTATCACCATTATTAATAGTAAAGTCAGATCCATAGTAATAATTTTTTATTTGAGGTATGTCAGCATCTGAAACAGGATTATATTGTACTGTTGTCATGGAGATTTCCCACTGTCTAAATTCATTAGACGTCCAATTGTGCTCCATTTCTACCATCATATTTAGTTCATTAGAATAATTATAGCCATAGCCATATTCACTTATTATATGTTCTCTTTTAGATCCAAGTAAGAAGCCAGTGTCCGTGTCGATCATGTAATCATATGTAAAAATCTCATGAAAATCATAGTAGACATCTATACCATAAAATGTACCAACCCATGATGAATAATACTCTTCACTCGCAGAATAATAATCGACGGTATAGTTATCTGAAAAACCATTTATAAAAAGCGTTTCAGTACTAGAATCTACATAGGTCGCGTCTTCAAACATATTATGGATATCTAAGTTTAACAATGAACCATTTACATCGTAGTAATAGTTTTCTTCAGCCCAACTAAAATTGTAATTAGGACCAATGAAATCATCCCTATGGACTTCATACCAACTATCAGTATCATAATCATAATGCTCTTCATAAAAGGTATCGTTAATTTTTTTGTCAAATAAGCTGGTCGTTGTGTTAGCTTCTAATTCATTTCCATAGTTACCTTGAACCAGATAACTTTCTATTCCTTCTCGTTCTTGATACATCTCTATTGTTTGACGCAAAGGTGCATATCCCGTACTTGGATCTTCAAACCATTCCATATAGGTATCTTCTTCTTGCCAAACTTCATTAAATTTGTAAAGAACGGCATTACCCTCATATAAGTCCGTATATGAGGTAATTGCAGAAGTATTAGTAACAGTCAATTCATTGCTATTAAACATACATACTGCAGATAACATTAAAATAACAAAGAGTGTTGAACCCTTTTTAAACATAGAATCACTCTAGATAATAATATATGACTGAGAGTATTTAAATAAGCTTAAATAGGCAAGAGGACTTATAATTGCTAAATAGAGACCCTCTAATTCAGCAATCAAAAACTTAAGGAGGATGGAAAAGGAAATTTTAAAAGGAATATTGAACAAGTGATTATAGAGTTATGAAACTGAATGAACGACATCTGTTAATTTGTTGGAATTATTTTATTGGTTTAGCCAATGCTCTCGTCGTTCAAACATCACCGGCATAAAAACATAATCAGTAAAGAAATCACGCATAACTCTCTCGTTCTGTTTTCATTCTTGATTGAAAAACTGATTTTTACGCAGATTTTGCTAATAATTTTCGACCTATATTACAGGAGAGTCTCTATAAAACTAATACAAATCCAACAGATTTACAACATAAATTATAGGAGTGTAAAGATATAATGCAAGCTCTTCAAGTAAAAGCAAAAAAACATTCAAATGTACAAGAAGTACATAATGTAAAACGCAATATCTTGCTATACACCCTGACCAAACTTGATATAACTGCAATGGTTATACCTGTTATTGTTAAAGTTTGGACAGAAGCAGGATTGAACTTTAACCAGATGTTATTACTGCAAGGCATTTTTGCCCTTTCAGTTCTAGTATTTGAGGTGCCTAGTGGAACGGTATCCGATACCATGAACAGAAAAGTTGTACTTGTACTTGGACATACAATTAGATGGTTAGCAGTGACAGTTTATGCGTTTGGAAATAGTTTTGCTACCTTTGCTTGTGCTGAGATCCTATTTGGTATGGGGTTAGCGACCATTTCTGGTACTGATTCCAGTTTACTATATGATAGCATGTTTTCAGCGAATAAAGAAGGTGAGTATAAAAAAGTAGTAGGGAGAGCTGCATCTCTATCCTTTTTGACTTCAATGATAGCCTTACCCATTAGCGGACTAATCTCACTATACAACATTCGCTTACCTTTGATAATCATCTCTATTAGCTTTGGAATATTTACCATTAGTAGTGTATTCTTTCGAGAATCGGAACGTCAAAAAGCAGATGGTTTGAAACAAGCGACAGGAGAGGCGGTAAGAACACTCTTCCGAACACCTATCCTCTTCGCTTTACTGATAGCAAGTTTTTCTTACTCCGTCGCTCAACGGATAGTATTCTGGGCATATCAACCTCGTTTATTTGATATTGGTATAAACACTTTCGAGATAGGGGTGATATTTGCAGGTATGAACTTGGTTGCAGCTATTGGTAGTGTAATATTGAACAAACTCGATGAAAAAAATGAAAAAACGATTATCTTCGTCTTTCTCATAATAGAAACTTTCAATGCGGTTATGATTTGGTATTGCAAATCTTTGTTTATTTTGTTTAGTATGTTCTTAGTTCAACTTGTAAGAGGAGCGAGAACACCTATCACCAATAATATATTACAAAGTAATGCTACCTCATCGCAACGAGCAACATTAGTTTCATTATATTCATCGATTGGAAATTTGCTCTATTTCATAGTAAGTATAATTTATACTATTGTTAATTTAGACTATGAAAATACGCTGCTATCTGTTGTATTATTCAGCTTATTACTGACTATGCTCTATATCACAACTATTCAGATCCAGAAAAAACAACAAATAATCGTGGAATGACAGAAGAGTGACAAATAAAATTTTATTCTTCATTTCATTTTTTTTATTTTTAACAACACAGAAGCATCGTTCTTCATGCCTTGAATAATATATACCAGATCCAATCGACAGCTGTATGTATGAGTATTGCTGGCAGTAGTCCCCCTTTCAAAAAAACATCTCATAGATTATTCCTCCTATCGATCTTCTTACACCTTTATATACCCCCTCGTTTTTGACTTGTTTTTAATCCAGAGAAAATAATTGATGCAAAGTTTTTTGTTTTAGAGAACTTAGCAAAAGAAATAAAATAGAAAAAACAGTGTTTGTGAAAAGCTAGCTAACCCAAGGTAAGCTTTTTTATTCACAAGAAAAGAAAAAAGGAGAAAAGTTACTTTTTACGTCTTAAAACAGGTATAGCTGAAAGACCAAATACGGGTATAAGTGTCCACAATAAAGCTGGTGCGTTAATTTCTAAGGTCGTTTCTTCATCAGTTGACACATCATCCGTTGTTTCAGATGTTTCATCACCGGGGTCATCACC
>CAZHRF010000081.1:7877-9445 GCA_964534625.1 uncultured archaeon
GGGTCATCACCAGGGTCATCACCGGGGTCGTCCGGTGTTTCTTCAGTAACAACGACAGTTATATTCAATTGAGCTGTATTAGCGCCCCAATCAATAATGCTAATGGTATACTGATAGGTACCAATTGGATTACTTGAATGATAAAAATTCAAAGACTGATTACCTTCTCCCCACCAATGATCAATGTAACAATAATATTCACCAATGTCATCATAACACACAAGACTTACATCAGCTTCCCAGTAAGTGGCTGAAATAACATCAAAATAGATATCAAATCCTTGCCACTCATTTATTTCATAGTATATATTACCAGAAAGATCGGTAGGATAAGGAGTGCTTACAGTTCTTTTATCTTCGACAAAAATAGTCCAGGTTGAATTATGATTATAATTATTGTGCTCATAAAGATTAATAATTATATAATGATATTCAAAAGGTCCGAAATAATCGAAATCATCAACAGATATATTGAGGGTATATAATCCATTAGCCATATTAAAATCAGACCCAAAAAAATCATAAGCCACATATACTTCCATATCAACTGAATTAGAAAAATCAGCGATTTCAAATTCGATTATAAGAAACGAATCATTATTGGTAATGTTGTAATTGTTAGTACTATAGTAATCGACAATACGTGGAATATCCGCATCATCTACAGGGTTATATGCTTTGGTAGTCTCATAGAGGTTATAATTTTTAAAAAATGTAATAGTATAATTATATTCTAATTCTACATTACATTCCAGCTCAGGAGAATAATCAGAAACGTGGTAATAATCAGAATAACTATAGTCATACTTTGAACCCAATAAAAAGCCGGTCTCCGAATCAACCATGTACGAATACACAAAAGATTCAAAAAAATATTCAGTTATGTTAATACCGTACAAAGTAAAATTCCATTCCCTAAAGCGGTTATATTCACTAGTATAATAATCTACGTTATAACTATTATTTATACCGTTGATAGTCAAAAATTCTGTTGAAGATTGTTGATATGTGGTTTTATAAAACACAGAATGAATATCAATATTTAGGAAAGAATCATTAACAGGAAAATAATTCATTTCACTAGCCCAACTATAATTGTAATTACTTGGATATTCATACGAATAATTATCTACCTCATACCAATTCTGGTCAGCATAGTCATAATGTTCAGTATAATAAAAACCACTATACTCTTTTTCATATATGCTTTCAGTAACATTAGCATATAAGTAATCACCAAAATTCTCGTGGATTAGATAACTTTTGACTCCGGTTCGTTTTTGGTAATCATGGTCAAAATAACGATAGGAATCCCAATCAGGTTTAATTTCGAACCATTCCATTGAATACGAATCAAATTCACTAATGTCATCCAGTATATATATGAGCGAGTCACCCGCGTCTAAACTGATATACTGGGGAATATCAGCTGAACTACTATTAACACTAAAAATAAAACTAGCCGATATTAGACATATTAGAAGTAGTATTGAACCCCTTTTCATACTTATTCACTCTAAGTTAAAACAGTAGCTTTTCAAGTATTTAAACTATTTGTATGAGTTTTT
>CAZHRF010000082.1:0-9367 GCA_964534625.1 uncultured archaeon
AACAATCACCAAAGAAAAAACAATCACCAAAGAAAAAACAATCACCAAAGAAAAAGAAGCAAATAACAAGAAAAAAAAATGAAACAAACATAATTAGAAAAGAAGTTGATACCATTTTAAAGGAAATAAATTCTTTTTCAAGATATCAGGAAAGATTGGATTACATCGAAGAAAAGGTCTTAGGTAATCAAGATTTAGATAACCAAATTAAAGATACTGTTATCAAAAATGTTCTTAAAAATGACAGGAGTAAGACTTTAAAAAATGAATTAAAAGATAGGATACGATAGACAAAAGAAAATAATAATTTGACTTATTTTTGATATTTGCGTGATTTACAATGTCAGAATTAATTTTTTTAATTCTTCAATATATTGCCATTGGTCAGGATCATAATACCAACCTAATACAATACCTTCAAAAGTAGTATTTTGTTGTGATAATTCTTTTATTCGATCAACAACGTAATCAAATGTACCTACCATAGCAAAATCACTAATCAATGTTTCATATTTTTGTGGAAAATAATCCATTGGTTCCCATGGTAATTTACGTATTTCACTAATAAGATCACTACTGTAATTGTGAGCAAGTAAAAACTCATCACTTAATCCTTTGGCTATATCTTTGATGATATTCCAAATAAACACAGCAGGAGTATTTTGATCTTTATCTGTTATTTGACACATAGCATAGGGGAGTATTTGACACTCAGAATCAGATTCGATGAGACTTTTTGCTCGATTATAATCATGAATAGAACCACTATTCAATAATAATATATCTGCAACTTGTTCTGCTAATTGAATCATTTGGTTCCCGAGTCCACCTATTGATAACGGTAATCTCTGAATTTTTTGGTTTTTGAGATATATTTCCTCCTTTTTTTTAAGAGATTTAACCTTAGAAGAGAAATCGCTAAAAAAGGATTTTGATGATAGTTTATCCGAAAAAAGACTAGGATTACCGATTCCTAATCCCAAACCAAATCTATTATTATACTCTTTATTCATTTGATAGTGAAAAGTGATTAATACATCTAATATATAGTAAAAAGGAGAAGTAACACCTGTCCAAAGTTCCACCACGTCCGTATGTTCTAAAATTGCTGATACATCAAACATAGCACTATTTTTTTGTGGGTTATCTCCTACCCAAATATGATCTACCATCATCGCTTCAGCTTTTTTCGCATATTTTATCTTATCTTCTTTCTCTAACCTTAAAGGGAGTGACAAACCAAGCATTATTATAAAAGTAGAATAGTAAGAAAAATAAAGTTTATCTTTCGGTTAGAAAGCTAAATTTAAAAAAGACTTTTTCCAAGAGTGTATTAGTTGATTACTTATCAAGAGATGAGTATCAATTTTGAATGGTGACAATTAATGATGAAAAAAACAAAAGTAAACCTAGATAAAATCTTAACGCCTAAATTTATGCTTAAAGGTGACGCGGGAGAAATGAAAAATGGACACCCGCTCTTTGACTTAAAGACTGAGTTTCGCAAAAAATTAATCGGTTACCTAAATCGACGCCCGTCAAGTTTAAAGTACTTATACAGGAAGTTCAATTCAACTTCCGAAAATATTTTTGATGTTGTTAGTGTTCTTAAAGATTCCAATTTAATTAAATTACTTGATAGAAAGGGGGATGAAATAATTTTTGCCCCTTCTTTTGCAATTTTTACTCGCATTGATCTTGAGTTTTTATTTCCTATGATAATTGAATCAGCAAAAGAATATGCGAAAAAAATGATAAATCACAAAGACCAAGTTATGAATATCCTTAAGCAGAATAAAATAAATGAGCAAGCTATTATTGCGCTTTTTCATATCTACTTTAAAAAATGGTTGGAAGAGTTCATGGACGAAAAAAGGATATTTCCTAAAGAACCTGGTGAAGTGCCAAAAAACGGTAATGGTAATTTCTATGGTTATGAACCCTACCAAAGATTAGAGCGAATAGGAGTATATGATTGCTATTCATTAAACATTGATAGATATGATTTAGTCTTGCTAGAACCAGTTTTTAATCATGAGGATCAATTTAAAATATGGGGTTTTGATGATAGAAATGAAGCATTATACACAATATGCACTATTGTACAGAAAATTCATAAGGAAGTCCCAACGGATCCTAGATCCATCAAAGAAGAAATAACGTTAGTCAATGCAAGACCCCATTTTGAAGAAATATTGGATTACTTAAAAAAACAAAACATAATTATAAAAAGAGATGACAAATATACCTCCAATATTTTTGAAATAAACAGAAAGATGTTAGAAGAATTGAAAAACATTGCTGATAAAGGATCAAAAATAATTGAAAAACTACTAACCCATAAAGATCTAACGAACGCCTATGAAAAGACTTCTCCTGGAAAAAACAATATTTCAAAACCAGAATATAGAGAATTAGTTGGCTGGATAACAATGGATGCAGCGCTAGGTGTTTTAGAACAAAAAGGATTTTTCCCCGACATAACGGATGATGTAAAAGAATTATACATCTTTAATAAAACTAGAGCTCAACTCTAAGATTTTTCTTTTATTTTTTCTTCATTGATTTAGGATGCAGTTCATAGCTAATTACTAAAATATAATTCAGTTTATTCGTGTTTTTACTTTTGATCTTAACTGGAAATTTAATGCCTTTATTTCTAAAATGCAATTAATTAAAAACACAATACTTATATAATTTATCATTATTATAAACAAAGTCATTACTACTAATTAATGATTTTAATTCGTTTTTGATAATAACATAAATTAGTAGTATGATTATATTATGAAGTGATAAAATGGACAACATGGAATTTTCATCAGAAGCTGGTGTTTTCTTAAAGAGTAAAAACAAATTACAAATTAACCAAACTATCAGCCAATTAGACAGAAGCTATGAAAATATATTAAAAACAGGAGTAGATTTTACTCAAATCCGGAATAAGGATATTATAGCCTTGAATGCACAATATCTTGGTTTTAGGTCTCTTTTCATAGTGATCTTAGGTGGTTTTATTTCTTTATTTGGTCTAGCAACAATATTATCTACTTATGGAATACCATTGCTAATTGGAGCTGCACTTATCGTCTATGGCAGCCGTAAACAGTCTCAAATACGATTAGATTACTGTGGTTTTACTCAAAAACCAAGTGTTTGTAATTATGGAGAAGTTGTATATAATAGTAATGAAGAATTACCTACTGAAGCAACAAAAATATCAAGTTTTCTATTTTCTAAAAAAACGCCTAAAAAAGCGAAAATAGCATATAAAATAGAAGAAACACTATATGGCATTCCATTAAAACCGATAACTCGTACTAAGACGCTTTATGTGGACAATGACTTTTTGCAAATTATGAGTGAGAAAAGTGCCATACATCCAAGTGAAAGACTGATAATACCTCTTGAGAATATAATTAGTATAAAAATGGATCCTTCAAGACTCAAAAGTGTTCCTCTTATCGTTTTTGGAGCGTTTATTGGCATAAATGGCATACTTTTTATCTTTACTAGCTTGGATTCAATACCATCAGGAATTATCACACTGTTATTGGGTGTAATAATGATTTTGAATGGTATACAACGTATTGTTTCTTTGGAAATAAACTATGCACAAATCGGTAGTACTGTATTTAAGATAAAATTCAGTGGGAAAGCTATAGATGATCCTAAAACATTTGAGAATTTAGGTGAAGAAATTTTTCAGCTTATTAAACTAAATAAAGCACAGCCTGAAGAGGAGGTAATGAGATGAGCGAAACAAAAAAAGAATTTGGAAAGGAAAAAAGGGGTTGGACAACAGATATATCTGAACCTCTAAGAATATGGCATTGGATATCGATTGTTTTTAGTCTAGGTTTAATGTATTTTTACTATAAGAAAGAACGAAAAACCACAATAACTTATGACAGTACATCGTTGAGACTTTATGAAAAATCAAAAGACTATCTAAGGATAATAGATATAGAAAGAGAATCTAAATTCTATTATAACAATGATGCAGTAATCAACAATCAAGGGGCAATAATGATAAGAAGAAGAAATTGGCTTTTGTATTTTAGTTTTCTAATTATTCCTCTTATACTATGGTTCTTATTGCCTTATCATATGAATTATGTGGTATTGAACAGTAATACATCTAAATCAATATCAATTCGAGGAATAAAATTAGGCTCATATTTAATGAAAACTCAGGCTATGCCTTATGATAGGATAACAAAACCAATATTAAGAACAGCAGGCAATTTAGGTCTGTCTAACTCTGCATTATTCTTTGGTGGTTATGATAAAGAATCTGAAGAAGCAACCAGTGCAATAAAAGAAAATTACAAGGCTATAATTTAAATGTTTTAATAGCCGCTTACCCTTTTTTTTATCCTTAGACACTTTTTAATCTTTTTTTATCTGCTTCTTTTCTACCTTTACTTTTAATTAATTGTAAGAGTGAATTATTATCATTACTATGCAAAGATTATCTGACCCTTAGGAGGAATAGAATAAAATTAAAAAACCATCAATTTTTTTTTACTTTATTTCGTTAAAGTTACTTTAATCTACTTTAGAATATTATAAAGTCTTGTCTTTATTACGGTAAATAACAATCTATTTTAAATTTTATTCATATAGTATAATTGAGTAAAGATGAATAAAACACGTCTTATAACTTCTATCTTGTTTGTTACTCTCTTTGTAACAAGTTCCTTCTTTGTCGTTCATGCTGATGAAGAAGGATTTCAATACAGTGAAAGCGATGGAAATGTTACCATAACTATTGGTAATATTACCGTAAAAGTCAATGCTGGAGGACAAGTACCCAAATTCCATTATCAAATTGAAGATGGCTTGAATTATACAATAATGTTCAAGCAGATGATGGAATTCAACGATTCAAATGATGATGGTGCTTTTCAGTACAATGAAACTGCTTACTCAACTGGTGATCAACAAGGTCCAAAGAAAACCAATATATTGGGTTTGCCAAGTGTTGTTTGGGAATTTAGTGGTTTTGAAACAGAAACTGAAGGAGACACAGTAACTGCAATTCATTTCAACTTTACATCAACAGATATCCTACTTCCGGGTTACGCTGATCTTGAGTTGGTTATTGTTGCTCATATGTATTTGAATGATCAAGAAATTGATGGATACGAAATATCTGGTGGTACTGAACTCAAATTTGATTTAATCATCCGTAATTGGCCTTGGGATCTTGATACTAATCTTCTTGCAGTCAGATTTGACATGTCTACGGATGAAGAGGATGAAGTTCGCCCAGGTAACGGAAACCCTGTTAATACAGGTTCAAACACAACAGGCGAAGAAAAAAAAGTTGAACATCAAAATGGTGTAAAAGGTAACTTCTCAATAGGTGATCAAGGATACTTCGGTTATGCCAACCAATCACAAAATATGAACAATGGAGAATATCAGAATAAATCTGTTAATGCTTCTTATAGTGCGGATGGGGAAGGAAATGTTCAAGTCTTTCTATCATTTGAATACTTCGAAACTGAATTGGTGTATGATCCCTCAGTAGGAGCAACTCTTGAAACAGAAACTGATGACGACGAAACAACAGATGACGACGAAACAACAGATGACGACGAAACAACTGATGAGGAGGAAGAAATAACACCTACAGGTTCTGTTACACTATTAATTGCAACATTGAGTTCAATTGCAGTAGTAGCAGTAGTAGCAAACAGAAGAAGAAACAAAAAAATCTAAAATGTTTTTTTTATTCTCTTTTTTTTATTCTAATTATTCAGTAGTTCTACGCGAAGGCTTTTCTTAAGAGAACAAAAATAAAAAATAATCTTCTCTGGTTCTGAGATACAACTATATTGAGAAAATGAAATATAGTCAAGAAAAAGGAAACTAAACGAGTTTTGTAAGGGCTTTTTCTCTATCAAAAACATTCTCAGCTAATTTGAAAAACACCAAAGCAGTAATAAGCAAAATAACCGTACCAACTATAATTGCCATCCACGATGAGAGCATATACATAAATAGTTGGCTGAAAATTAGTACCATTAAAGGTAATGATATTAAAGAGCCAAATTGATAACTATCCCGAACTGTATTAACTTTAGTCGAAAGTATTATCATCAGTTCAACAACTATTATAGCAGTAAGTGGCCCTAATATAAATAACATGTAGATTGACAATAAATCGGGAAACAATAAATGATTCCCTAATTCGAAATATAACATCAAATCAATAATGATAATATAACTACCCAATGCTACAATATTACATAATACTGCTGGAATAAACGATGAAAGAATTTTTCCTGTTACTATTTCTTTTTCAGTTAAAGGTGAAGCCAATAAACTTTCCATTGTTTTGCGTTCTTTTTCCCCTACGAGTGTTTCCGAGGCTATTACACTTGGAACAATCATAGGGATCAGTACGAGAAAAACCAACATCATATAAGAAGTAAAGACCAATATCTTCTGCTTATCAGAATATTGATGCCATCTAGGAACTATAGAGCCAAAAGCGTTGTCTATAAATTGGCTGTTAAGATCATCTATATCTTCACTTTCTTCAATAAAAAGTAGAGGATATACGCCAGAAAAAGCCATCAAGAGAGAAAAAAATAATGGTAAGACAATGATTGAAATTAGCACATATTTTGATTTAGTGTAATCTCTAATATCTTTGATTATCAAAGCTTTCACCCTATCCCAATTCATACTAGATATCCTCCTGTTTTTTATTATTTTCAACAAGTTCCAAATACACGTCTTCTAAGGAAGGGGTTTCATGAACAATTTCACGGATTTTGACTTTATGTTTAACAAGAACTTCAATAATCTCGGGAATGATATCATCTCTTCTTATAGCAAATTTTAGATATTTTTCTTCAACACAAGAATCAATCAACTCAACAGCAAAATCAGTAATTATTGGGGGTATTTTATTGTTCCACTCAATGAAGCCCATCTTAATAATAGGTATTTCACTTGAGAGTAGTTTTCTGAGGTTAGAAGGAGAATCTAAAGCGACTAATTTTCCTCGATTAAGGATACCTACTTTTGTACACAAACGTTCTACTTCTGCAAGGTTATGCGAGTTAATGAAAAAGGTTCGTTTTTCTTTCTTGGCAAGCTTTAATATCTGCTCACGTACCACTTTTGCTGACTCAGGAGCCAATGAAGCTGTAGGCTCGTCAAGAAAAAGTATGTCAGGATCATGTATCATTGAACGAGCAATGGCTACTTTTTGCTTTTGTCCTCGTGATAAAGTTCCAGCTGTTTGATCTATTTTTTCTTCTAAATCAAATAAATCTAGTATATTTTCTATCCTTTCAGGAATGTGACCTTTTTTTACACCATAAATTCTGGCAAAAAATTCTAGATTATGCCTGACAGTCATACGTTCATACAAAGAAGGTAATTCAGTTAATAATCCAACACGTTCACGTATTAGATCACCATCTTGTACAATATCCAAATTATCAACAGTAGCATACCCACTTGTTGGTTTAAGCATACTAGTGAGCAAACGGATGGTAGTGGTTTTTCCCGCACCATTAGGTCCCAATAAACCAAAGATTTCTGATTCTTTTATCTCTACATTTAAACTATCAACAGCTCGAATAGAACCAAAAATCTTACTAAGTCTCTCAGCTTTAATAATTGGTACTGACACAAGCTAAGAAAGTACAAAGTAAAATATAAAGCATTGGAAATAAAAAAGAAAGTGAGAGATACACGAAACCCTTGCCAAACGGGGGATCTTAATTGTATTTTCATTTCGAGACTCCTTCTACTTCTTGTATCTGTTTGTTTGGTACTTATATAGTTATTTGATGCTTATTCAGGTAAGAGCTAATGAATATAGGCTGAGTGAATGTCCAATTGATAATACAACCAATTAAATACACAGTTATAAATATTGTTAGCTAAGTATATATATTAGTAGGAAATACATATAATTAAGGTGTAATCCTTGAAATTAAAGAAAAAAATAATGAAGAGAATAAGCGTATGTGCAATATTCTCATTAGTGTTTATAGCAAAACCAGCTAGCGCTGATATGTTAGACCCAGGACCAGGTGGGGGGGTCAAGTAATCCTCTCGATTACATATTGGCGATATCACATTTTACAGACAATGAATATGATAAAGGCACGGCGATTGGATTGACGTTGACAGCCGGTATCAGTCTTGAACCATACGAGATAAAACCTACAAGTTTGAAGATCTATATCAAAAATACTTATTTTAAGCTCCAGTCTTCAGAGCAATATATCGATTTTGAAGGGTGGTACAGTTTTAGTTTAAGTTCATCCATGTTCGCAGAGTTAACAACCTTTACTTTTGAATTACCGTGGACTATCCAATTGTATAATTCCGATTTTACCCGTAAGGGAAGATTCGCATTTAACGTGGGGAGATATGAGCTTCAAGAAGCTATACTCGAAGGAGAATTATATTACAATGGACAATATTCGGATACCTTTGAAATGGACTGTACTATCCCCATATCAGGAGAAGAAGTAAAAATTATCCAAGGAGATATCAGACAGTGTTTTGTCTATAATTTATACGATACGCGATGGAAAGACAATTTTGATGACCCTCCCGCTCATTTCTTTGATGATGTCAGTTCAGCATTCGAAAACCAATTTTCTTTGTCATTTTCTGTGTATGACGAAGCATGGAATACCGACTTGAGTAGTTCGGATAACCATATTACATGGACAGATCAAGGACGTTTACAAGCAAGTGAAAACTTGGGGATTAGTAACACAAAAGGATGGGCGGGTAATAGAACAACATCTAGTGCAAAGTTGTTTAAGGAAAATCATGGTTTTGATATGTTAGGGGTATATCCTGGAGTAATAGGTGAACATATAGGGTGGGCTTTTGGAACAATATTTACAGTGTTTAAGGGGAAAGAAGTACCATTAATTGATGAAGGAAATTTCAAAAAAAAATGGATGGACAATGTGATTATCCATGAGATATCTCGTAATTTTCGTGCAAAAGACCATAATTCTTGGGACACGGTGGTAATAGCAAACTTTGAAAGTGATGATCCAGATGACTGGGTAATACTTGATTGGGGTGATGTTAGCGTAATGACATATCCAGAGGGGAAGGGATGGGAGAAAGATGGAGCATTATTCTGTATTCAAATTGCAGCTTTTAAAGCATGGGTTCAGCGATATAATTGGTTACCAGAGGATATAGGAGATGGTACTGACGGGAGGATGAAAGACGCCATTAATAACTTGTGGTGGAATAGCTAAATACCTAAATTAGGATTGAAAATGAATACAGGTATAAATGGTATAAATGGTATAAATATAGGATAAAAGATTGACAAAGGTGCAATGAGAAAATGAGAAAA
>CAZHRF010000083.1:0-3722 GCA_964534625.1 uncultured archaeon
ATAAACCAACCTCACTACATATTTTTCTTATTATCTTGAGTGTTGTCATATTTATCTCTATATCCGCTTTTGTTTTCTATAAAACCATAGGGGTGATTGCAAAAATACGTGGTTTTGGAAGTATTAGCGACTTTAAAGAGGCTAAAAGTAAAGGTTTTACCAATAAAGGAGAAGTTGAATTAGCGGATAAATTTAATTATCCAACTAAAGCTGACCTCGTAACTCATGTATTACAGGAGCTGAACAATCTTAATCAACAATTTAGAGAGAGAGAAACTGTCATAAAAGAGCAAATTGATACAACGTTTTCCGCGCTCTCTTCAGTTTACAATATTGAAGAAGTCCAAAATTATATCGATAATACTGAAGAATACCTTTCTGAGATGTCTTCCTTAGCGGAAAAAGTCGATACTTATTCTATTATAAAAGCCAAGAGAGTAAAAGAAAGCATTAACTCACTAAGAGAAGATATTTCACAGTTCAATGAGCATCTTTTCTCTATTAAGAACGAGTATCACTCTCGTTTAGAGTATCTTGGTACTTGGTCAAAAATGGTTGAACTTCTTACATCCTTTAATCCTAATGTATCTGTTACTATTGACCGAATTGTTGAACTTAGCGATCTATCTAAAGATGAAGTAATCACTCTCCTACAGAATATTCTTAATGTTGATCCAAGCATGGGTAACTATCTTGAGTTAGAACAAGCATTCGTTCGTCATTCAGATGTTCATCTTGAAATTGATAAATTACTTGATCAATACGATCAGTGGGAAAAAGGTAAGATTGACAAGAAGAAGTAATCCCATTTTTAGTTCCTTCTTTTTACTTTTTTATTTCGTTGATACTGATTATTAGTACACTTCTTTTTCCAATATTGGAGCTTGTATTTGGAATTAAGTGCAATTATTAAACTAAAACCAAGGTATAATGAGTTTTAGTAAGAATTATTGAGAAGAAGAGACCATCTAAATATCATAATTTATGACTTTCTCCTCAACTTTTTTGATATATGAATAACGAAAAAAGGCGAGGTAACGGGAAAAGAAACACCCCACATTACTCGTGAAGAAACCGATATAACAGATTTTAGCCGCTAGTATTTCTTTTCAAGAAAGCCAATAGATTTTAAAGTGGGAGAAAGTCCCAATGTACAAACAAGGATAAATTTGAAAAATGTCATCTACTTGCGTTACTTGTGGTAGTGGTATTACTACTCTTTATGCTCAAATGATTTTTATAGGAGAAGATTTGCTTATTGTTTTCGAGGGCGGAGATCAACCCCATATTGGTAGCTGTTCTTTTAGAAATTTTGATAGTTCCCAATTATCCAAACTTTGGATAACTAAAGGTTCGCATAAAGACTATCATGTGTCAGAAATCATTGCCACAAAACTCTCAACATTTTTTGGTCACTCTCTTATCATAGTTGGCGGTATCCATATCGAAAGTATAACAGAAGACCAAATCAATAAAGTCCTAGAAAATGCACATGAATTAGCAAGAAAAATGAAACATCATCTTCTTCAAAAACAATCAAACTGAAGCTTCTTTTTGTGATTCTAGTTCAACTTACGGATGTATAAGATCTAATTTCAAAGAAATAAAATAGCCTTTGTTTCTTTAGAAATAATACTTCCCAATTAAAAATTATTCAAATGTTCTATCTATTTAAAGGAAATTTTAGCCTGTCCTATCACAGAAAGCATACAATTAAACATAATTTCGGAAGTCCAAAGTTTAAGCTAATATTTAAATATTTAAAAAAGATTGATGAAATGAAGTATTTTTTGAGCAAAAATTTTTACAGATAAGGTGAGGCGATAATGACACTTGAACAATTTTTAATTTTTTCATTACTATTTTTGTTACTAGTATTTTTCGCTTGGGGAAAATTTCGTTATGATTTAATAGCTTTAACAGCCCTTGTTATAGCAGTTTTATTAAAATTAGTACCCGTAGATGAAGCCTTTATTGGTTTTGCGCACCCAGCAGTAATAACAGTAGCAACAGTTTTAATTGTTAGTCGAGGGCTAATGAATGCTGGAATTATAGATTTTATCGTTCGCTTAATAGGTAAATTTGGAGATAAAGAATTTATACACATCATCATATTAATTATTTCTGTGACCTTGGCAAGTGCACTAATGAATAATGTTGGTGCTTTAGCACTTTTTATGCCTGTAACAATACGAATGGCGAGAAAAAACAATCGTTCTCCTTCATTATATTTGATGCCTATCGCATTTGGTTCACTACTTGGAGGAATGATGACATTAATAGGAACGCCACCTAATATTATCATATCCTCATTTAGACATAAAGAATTAGGAAAAGAACCTTTTGGAATGTTTGATTTTTTACCTGTGGGAGGCTTAATAGCATTAGCAGGTACTGTCTTTATAATCTTATTAGGTCCTCTTTTATTACCTCATCGTAAAGGAAAACTCTCAAGGGATGATCTTTTTGAAATAGAGGATTATATAACAGAACTAAGAGTTACAAATAAAGCTAAAATTATAGGGAAAAGAATATACGAACTTGAGCAGCTTACGGATGGTGATATATTCGTAATAGGGCATGGTAGAGGTGATAGACAGCCAGGGACTGTTTCTCCTTATCAAATAATTGAAGAAGACGATACTATAATTGTCAGAGCAAGTGTGAAAGATATCAAAGCACTTATTGATGCTAGTGGGTTAGTATTATCAGAAACAGAAAAATTCAATACGGATATTTTAAGTAGTAAAGATATATTTGTTCAAGAAGTAACAATTACAAGTAATAGCAATCTCTTAGATAAAAGTGCAAAATCTCTTTATTTAAGATCAGGTTATGGAGTACATTTACTTGGAATAGCCCGTTCTGGAGAAAGATTACATAGCTCACCCGCTGATATTCGTTTTAAAGCTGGAGACATTTTACTAGTTCAAGGGAAAGAGGATAATTTACAAGAAGTAATTCAAACATTTAATTTACTCCCGCTTCAAGAAAGAGGCTTAAGAATAGGTAAAGCGTCAAATGTTATTGCTGCATCAACTATATTTATTAGTGCAATTTTGTTGTCAGTTTTTGGTCTATTACCTGTCCAGATATCCTTTTTGTTAGCTGCAATAGTAATGGTTTTCGCTAAATTTATCTCACTCAAAGAGCTATATGAAAGCATAGATTGGCCAATAATCATGCTTCTAGGGGCAATGATTCCAATGAGTAGGGCGCTGGAAACTACTGGGGGAGCACAATTAATTGCTGATCTGATATTAGGTAGTTCAAATACTATATCTCCAATAATCAGTTTATTTCTTATTGTTAGTATAACTATGCTTTTATCAAATATAATCAACAACGCAGCTGCTGTACTACTCATGGCCCCAATAGCTGTAAACATAGCATTGGGATTAGACGTAAATGTTGATACCTTCCTTATGGGTGTGGCTATAGGAGCATCAAGCGCCTTTTTGACACCAATAGGACACCAATCTAACACCTTAATATTGGAACCCGGCGGATATAAGTTTTCGGACTATATAAGACTAGGAGGACCTATTTCCATTATAATACTTATAGTAACACTTCCGCTACTTCTCTGGATTTGGCCATTGTAATAAGAAAATATTACTATTATTCTCATGATCATAGTTCATATCAATTGAATAGCACATTCGCCTGATGAAGAATTTTTTAAAAAGCAGAAAAAATAAACATAGAAAACTTTTTTTTGG
>CAZHRF010000083.1:3822-9009 GCA_964534625.1 uncultured archaeon
AGTGTTCTTATACTTCCTCTCTTCTAATTTGACTTGATCTTCCTCGTGCATAATCACCTATAACAATATAACTCATTATTTTCGAAAACGCTGTTGACTTACTTATTATGCCTACTATTTCTTTGGTTTTTTCATCTTCAGCAGCTATGAGTACTTCTTCACCTTCACGTTCTACGCCTATGAATCTTGGTGCTTCTACTCCTGTTGTTACTCCTGAATCCCTGATAGCTCTTACAATTACATTGGCGTCAGCACTAAAAGCATCTCTTATCCATTCTTTGTCTTTTGTCATATCTATATTGGCAACTATGGTTACTTGTGCGGTTCTAGGCAATTGTTTGATTGTTTCAATGGGAACATAACCTACTTCAGGAGTTAAAATTGTTACCCCTCGCTTTGTATTCTTAATTATTGTTTCCATCTGTTCTTTTACTGCTTCTATTCCTATTATTGAACTTGTTTCAACGCTAGGTATTCTATCATCGCTTACTATGGTGCTCAATTCTCCAAATTCTTCTTTCATTTCAGTGGCTATGGTTAATAACTCAGTACTCGTATGTTTTATTTTTTCTTCAGATGTATCTATATACTTTCTAGTTGCTTCAACTTCTTGCTTCACTCCCGTTTCAAGTAATGTTGAACCTGCCTCCAGCTCTTCATTCACCTTATGAAACGCGCCTTCCATCAGATGTGTAGTTTGTTCGATATTTGTATCTATAAATAAAGTTATTCTAGTTCCAATCTCATCGATTTTTTCTTTTAATAATGTGTTCATGTCAATGAAATATTGGTTCATTCTTTGCTTATTTTCATTTAAAACCGCAAGATTTTTTTCTGATATTTCATTTAATGCATTATTTAACGAAGTGGTTTTTTCTCCAGAATTTTGAACCAGCTTATCTTTGGTTTCTGACAGTAGTGTTTGATAGGTAGTAGTTTGTTCATTGAACACTTCTGATGTTTTATCAGAGAAATTTTCAAGTATAGTGCCAATATTTTCTTTGAATGATGCCATTTGACCTTTGAATTCTGCTTTTACACCCTGCAAAGTTTCATTGTATTGTCGTTGGGTTTGAGTATAGTGATTGGTGAGTTTTGTTTCAAACATGGCTTTGTCACTATTTATCTTATTCCTCTGTTGTTGTTCAAGATTCTGTATATCAGTGATTTTTACTGCTAAAGCATTTTTTGTATTATACAAAGAGGTTGAGATCGTACTATCTTTATTTTGTTTTAAGTCATCAATCATTGTCTTTTGTGCGTCTAAAAGTCTTGTTTTTAAGTTAAGCATTGTTTCATTTATGTCTTGTTCCATTTCAGCAAGTTTTGCTTCCATTAATTGATCCATATTAGATTTCAAGTTATTCATTTGCGTATCAATTAATTCAGTACTTGCTTCAACTGATTTCTGAGCTTCATCCGTTATTGCTTTTGAAAATGTGTTATAACTTGCTGTCTGTTCATCACTAAAGCTGGTGATATCTAATTTATTTAGATCCATATTTGTTTGCAATACTTCCATAATTTTAGAAAAGTCATTTAACGCTTTGTTTTGTAATTCATCGATACGCGGTTTTATTGGTTGTATCTCTCTTTTGATTTCTGATTGCTTTTCAGTAACTCTAGATTGATTCTCTTCAATATTTTTAGCTATTAATTGGGCCATCTGGGTTTCAAAAGCTTGTTTTGCATCCAGTAGCTCTTTTTCAAAACTTTCTTTTAGTGTATTTATTTGGTCAACTTGCTGACTAATTGTTTGTTCTGTAGAACCCTTCTTTTCTTGCTGCTTATGTTCTAAAGTGTTGATCAATTCTTGTTTCTCTTCTACTAACCGGTCATTTTCTGCTGTTTTTCTTTCACTTATTTTTTTCTTTTCTTCTTCAATTGCTGTAGCTATTTGCTCTTTTTTTTCTTTCAAAGTATTTTCTAGGTTCGTGTGGATAGCAAGCTGTTTATTATCTAATATTTCCTTTTTCTTTTGAATTTCCTCTATCAATTCTTCTGTTAAAGAAGCTAATTCCTCGGATAATTTTTCACTTTTGTCCCTTACGTGTTCTAAAGGTATTCTAGGATAATACTTCTTTAAGTAAGTCCCTTTACTTTCCAGTAGCTTTTTTTCAATTAAGCTCTGCAATACTTCCTTTACTTTGTTTCTGTTCGACTTTGCAAGATGAATTATTTCTATATGATTTAATCCACCTGCTACCAACAGAAGTTTGTAAATATCTTTTTCATCTTCAGATAGGTCTAACTTTTGTATAAAAGACATTATATCACCATTTCAATTAAATTATTTTACTTAGTTTCAATATAATCATAATTTATTAATCTTTCTCAAATTGAATGGAGGGAGGAGAATTTAGAATGAGAGTATGAATAAGTTTCAATTTAATTTGGGTTTATTATATAGCTTTCTTAAAACAACAATTGTAACATAATCTGCGCCTTATCACCAATAATACTGGGAAAGTGAATCAAAAGAGGGAGAAAAGAGAATAAATACATAAAATATAAGATTTGGAAAAGTATGATAGGGCTTCCCCAATGCTTTTTGAACCCAATGAACAAAACACTCATTCTTTCTACTCTTCAACTGGTACAGCTGAGAGAAGAATAGTTCCTTCACCTAGATGCACAGATAATGCAGGACTAAGTGGAGCAATTATTTTTCTATTCAAATCTAAATGCTTATCTAATCGCCCTAAAATTTTTTCTGATGTTTTTTTATCTTTTGCATGAGTAATCATTAAATCATACATCTGTTCCTTATCCAGTCGTTCTAATAGATTTTGTATTGCTGTGTCTATACCTTTTTCTTTTCCCATGGCTTTTCCTAAAGGCTTTATCTCACCATTGATATAGGTCAAGATAGGTTTAGCACTAAGCAGTTTTGCTATATAATATCTCAGCTTGGAAATTCGTCCAGAACGCATTAAAGAGGTAACATCATCAATATAGCCCACCATAAGTGATTTATCTCTCATAGTTGATAATCTAGTAAATATTTCTTCGATCTCCAGTCCTTTTTCTTTCATTAAGGCTCCATTAAGCATAAGAAGACTTAGAACACCCGATCCAGCCATAGAGTCTAATATTTTAATGTTCTTTGTTTTTAATCGTTGCTGAACAATTTTAGCATTTTGATACGTTGCTGATACCTTAGATGACATTGTGCCTATGATAAAATCATTTTCATCAGTATTTTCCTTCATTATTAATTCAGTCATATCATTTGGGTTAGGAGCAGCTGTTTTTGCAGGCCTTTTTGATCGTTTAAGTTTTTCAAATATTTCTTCACTACTTATGTCTACTCCATCGCGATACATAATATCATCAACAATAAGATATACCGGCATCAAAACAATTTCATGTACCTTTAGAAGCTCCTTTGGTAAATCACACGATGAATCGGCTATAAATTTCATGTAATAAAATTTTTATTTAAGAATTTAAATATTTGCTTTCACAAAACCATCTTTTAACATATAAATGCAATAGTACTAGTATAGGGTTTATTTGTTCACCCATTTTTCTTGTCTTCTTCTTTTGTAGAAATATTTTTTCTTGATTTTTCTAGGGAACCAGACCCTAGTTCCCTCATCCTTAGTTTGGCATCAAACGCATTATAATCTATTGCCTTCGCTGCTCGTTTTTTGTCTATATTTTCTTGTATTTGATCTAAATTATCAAAACGAGCCTTTTTCTTTTGCGCTATTTTTCTTTGACGCTTTTTCATTTTACTTCTTTCTTTAAAGTTGAAGTACCATTTTATATATTCAATAAAAGTCAATCCTTCTTCTGCCATGTTTCTTTTAATATCTAAGAATAGGATGACTAAATATGTTGCCACCCACAACGTACCCAAGATGATTCGACCAGTTGTTCTACTTTTTACATTAAATATTGCCATAATCGCAAAGGCCATTCCAAAGCTCAATACACCTGTAAATACAGGAAATAAAACTAAATAATAAAAAAAATCACTAATAAAATTTGCTACTGATACACCATGCCCTAAATATACTACTATAATGAATTGCACTACAATATATGTAACATATCCCGAGATAAAAATTATGGACATTAACGTGACCATGAAAGATTCAGCTATAAAGCCATAGATAAAGAAGGAAATAACAGATATGAGAATAATAGCTTCTTTTAGTGCTCGTTCTTTTGTTACTGATATAGTTCTTTTTGGTTCTTGTAATAATTTGAGAGCTTCTCTTTCTCTTTCTATTGTCTCTTTATCCATGTGTTCAATTTTTTGTGCCAATATTGATGAAACAGAATTATCGATTCCATCTGTCACATCTTTATCATAACGCACCATCCATGAACGTTCTATTGAATGAGGTTTGACATTATGGTCTTTAATCCATTTACGAATCCTTATTATATCGATTATTATTTTTATTCCTACTGCTCCAGCAAGCAAGGGTTTGACATAGATATTTAGTGCGTTAACAAAATTATATATCTCTAAATCGCCTGCAATAAATGTAAACGTTGAAAAAACGGTAAATAACAGCGAATAAAATGCAAATAGTAGATACAATATTCCCCCTATTTTTATTTGAAACAAGAATTTTACTTTTTCCATAAACTGGTGCAGTTTAAGAAAAGCAATTATTCTGCCTACTACTAATAATACCCAGACCATTATGGATATTCCTGGCCATTCTAAAAATACTAAATTTATTAGAGATGCACTTCCCAGAATTACAAATATCAGACTTGTTTCTTTACCCATTTTGGTTGTATGATCGATAAAATATAAAATTGCCAATTTTCTTATACCATACCCTATGCTTATGTACCCTATCAACAATAACCCCGTTATTATATAGCCTAATATAGATACTCTTTCCATATCAGCAAACAAGACCAAATCTACGACTTCTAATAATGCAGTTATAATGAAAATTAATGCACCTATTGACACAAATATGGCTTGAATATCAATTCTTTCTAGTTTACTTTCGGGAGATAATTTTTTTCCTTCTTCATCAAAAAGGATTTCTTCTTCATTTGTCATAGTATCATACGTCTATTGGATATTTTCTGTCTGTGGATGTTTGATGTTTTTTTCCCAATTACGATATCAAAACTGTTCTTTTTATAGCTATTGGGATTACTATGCACCTTTTTTAGCTATTAATAAAAATATTTGCCTATAATAGTAGT
>CAZHRF010000084.1:0-8935 GCA_964534625.1 uncultured archaeon
GGATTAACTGAGCTTTGTTTGATACCTATTTCGGGATTCTTTTTGATAGAATAATCTATTAAACCATCAGCAACAGTTGGGACATTTAACGTGTTAGTGAGAGCTATAGGCGTTTCAATTAAACCCAATTCTGTCAATTGAACAAGGCCTATAGTTTTACCAAATCCATTCATAACAAAAGAACTCCCCCATACTTTTTCTTCAAATATATTACCTCCATGAGGTAAGACTACAGTTACACCAGTTCTAACTGGTCCTTTACCTGGTATTAGTTTACCTTCGCCTTCAATTATTGTAGCATGTCCTACTAATACTCCTGGTACATCAGTAATAGCATTTAATGCACCTCGCTCATAAACATTTGAAGCATCAGTCAAATTATCTAATCGATATTTTCTAGATTTAGATCCCATCTTATTACCTCTTGAGATAAGCATTATAATATTATTTAATATTGTGATGTCTTTATACTAAATCAACATTAGAATTTCAAGATAGATTCATAGTTTTCTTTGTTTAGAAATATCTACCTAACACTGTCGTCTATATCATTTTATTTAAATAGACTTTTTTTATCCTTCTCATGGGATAAAAATGCATATTGATCTCGAAGATGGTAAAATCAATGACATTACGGTGGACAAGAAAATGTTAATTGAAGCATTAACACATCCAAGTATGGGCTCTATTAAACCAGGAATATCAAATTTTGAGAAATTAGAGTTTGTAGGTGATGCTGTTTTAGATCTTCTTATTGCTGAATGGTTGTACCAGAATTTAGAGGGTAGTAATGTAGGTGTTCTCAGCAAAATTCGTTCTATTTTCGTTCAAACAGACTCTCTTTCTGAGATTGGATATCAAAAACAATTAGATTCATTGCTAATTAAAGACCCCAAATACGTCATAACAAAAAGAGATATGGAAGATTGTCTTGAAGCCCTTTTTGGGGCTATTTACTGTTCTGTTGGTGTTAAAGGAACAAAAAAACTCTTTTTTGATGTTTTCGATGAAAAATTAAATGAAATATTTGAGATAATAAAATCAGAAAATACCGAAGAATTACTTAACAAGGCTATTTGTGAAAAGAATCCTATTAACATATTACAAGAATACACGCAACAAAACAAGCTTTCTTTACCTATATATGAACTTGTTGAAAAGATGGGAATGGATCATAATCCAACATTTTTGATTAAATGTACAGTCAGAACCAAGAATACAACCTATTCAGCAATTGGTAAAGGAAAAAATCATAAAGAAGCAAAGAGACAAGCAGCCAGAAAACTTCTTACTCAAATAGGCAAAATTGTTTAGATAACTTTAACTATTTTAGAATACTTATCTGTAAATTATGATCAGAAACGAGATTATTTGCAATCTTAGTCGTTGTTAAAATCTTTTTATAGGTTGATAGTTATTATATCTTGATGAATAATGATTATCGATTGTCATATTGATACTGTTTTCGCCTTACGACAGCAAGTTAGATCATTCAATGTAGAATCGGACAAAGGACATGTTGATCTTCCTCGTTTAAAAAAAGGTAATGTATTAGCAGCTTTTTTTGCAGTTTTTCCTTCTTGGAGTTCATATAGTATTGAAGAAGGTGTTGATCACTGGTTTCGATTGATTGAAAATCCAGATAATGAACTTTATCAAATAAAAACTGTCCAAGACCTTACTTTTACCCGGGAAAAGAAGCAAATTGGTGCCATACTCCACTTAGAAGGAGCAGGAGGATTAGATTCTGAATTGATTAAACTTCGAAATTTATATCGTTTAGGCTTACGTAGTTTAGGCTTATCATGGTCTAACCAGAATCGTTTTGCTACAGGTGTAGGAGTCAATGAAAAAAGGGGACTTACAGCTGAGGGTAAGGCATTGATAGAGGAGATAGAACATTTAGGCATAATTCTCGATGTGAGCCATCTAAACCCAAAATCTTTCTGGGATGTAGTAGAAACAGCCAATAAACCTTTTATTGCTTCCCATTCGAATACCAAAAAAGTTTGTGATCATCAAAGAAATTTAACAGATGAACAAATTACCGCTATTAAAGATGTCAATGGTACAATAGGTATCAATTTTTGTAAAAGTTTTCTGAAAAAAGACCCCAAAGAAATCTCTTTAGATGATATTAGAGCCCACATTGATCATATTGTTGATCTTGCCGGCATAAACCATGTTAGCATAGGTTCAGATTTTGATGGAGCAAGTGTTCCAGAAGTACTAAAAGATATTGCTTACTACCCAGTCCTTATTAAACATCTTGAAGAGCATGGATATACTTCCAATGAAATTGAAAAAATAACGCATGAAAATATTATACGTGTCTTTAAAGCCATTTGGAGATAGTTATCTCCACTTATTTTGTTTATTTTGTTCCTCATCCTCTTCCTCTACTTTCACAAGTTCGATCTGTCTCCCATATCCTTCGTCAACCTCTTGTACAACTCCCAGTTCTAATAATTCATTTACTCGCTCACGTACTATTCTCCTTGATGCAGATCCTCGTTCTTTTCTTACTTGTTCTGTCAATTGACTGATATTCAATCTCCCTTTTCTCTCTAACGAGGAAACAATTGCTTTTGCTATATCATCATATTTAATACTTGGAAAACGTTCTATTACTCTATCTTTGAGCGTCATAGTCCTTTTTGCTGCTTGTATTGGTGCCTTTGATAGCTGTAGAGTGGAAGTTAACACTTTTAACATATTCATTACTTGCTTTAGTTCGGGATTATCTTGTGTTACTCTATCTTGCATCTCATTTATTTGTTCTACAAGATAGTTAATTTTTTCTTCCATAGCATCCAATCTTTCTTGCACAGTCTCATCTGAAGAATTCAACATCACTACCTCAATCATCTGGGTTTTTTTCTATCCTTGTTTTTAGCTAACTAGGTGAACTCGTGTCTCATCTTCCAGGCATTTCTCAAAGAAAACATATTCATTTGTTCTTTGTAAGTAGCCATCACATCATTTACAAGTGCTGTTGGCATCCCGGTTTTTCTAAGCGTTCGTCTGAGAACTGTTCTAGCATATAATTTCATATATATATTCCTCACAAGCAAATACAGGAGTATCCAAGGGAGGATAAAGAATATATAAAGGAATGAAGGCAAAACACGAATGACAGACCATAAAGTTTTTCCTGCCATCCTTTACACCCCTTATTCGTCCTCTTCTTCTGCTGCTGTTGCTTTCTTCTTATAGCTTTTATACTTTACATGAGTGTTTCCTTTTTCCTCTTTCATAGCACCTGATACAGCATCTCCAACTATGTTTATGCTTTGTGAAAACTTTAGTACTATATCTCTTATCATATCTTGGGGCATACCTTGGTTTTCTAATTCTTTATACAAAGCACCAATACCTTTGCCATATTCAGTTGCTAACTCGGGATTATATAGGCTCTTAAAGATCCGATCTATCATAACAGGTACTTCTGTAGAAACTGTTGATAGAACTTCTTTTAGCATTTCAATATCTTCTTTATCTGTTGATTTTTTGACTGTTGATTTTTTGACTTTTTCAAACTTTTCTTGATCTGACATTTATATCACTTACCTTATTGATTTATTTGCTGTGAAAAATTTTTGGCAATATCCTCGATTAGGTCGTTTGGCACACCTTTATTCTCTAATTCTTGTATAATTACTCTGCTATTATCAAGATTTTGATCTTTTAGATTCTTGATCGCGTATATAATGCTTCTTAGAGTTTTGGGTACCAACTCTTGTAGCACTGCTAGAACTTCTTCTAAATCATCTATACTGTCTAGTTCACCGTCCAAATTATTAATATGCAGATTTAACACCATTTTTCTTCACCTTATCTCCGTTACTACAAGATAACTGCTATCACATTGCAGCTCTTGAACAAACAATGTATCTATGTCTGATATTTCTTTCTCTTTTTCCTTTTTATCGAGTTTTGATCCCACGATCTTTTTTTCTGCCATTTTGTTTTCACCAATATATACTTAGTAATGGTCACACTACATTAAACTTCTGAAAAAAAGTGTCCAAAGAGTGACCACTCTCTCTGGTTTAAAATAAGGAAAAACTATACCAATATTTTTTTAAAGGGAATTATCTACTTGTTATTAATTAAACAAGGTCTTAGAGTGTTTGCTCAAAATGTCCAAACAAGCTTCTAATGTTAAAGATATTTTAACAGAAATGAAAAAATTGGCTGAAATATGTGTCAATATTGCTTTTGCATCATTGATGTATGATGATGAATTCATGGCTGAACAAGTGTTGTTAATTGAGAAAAAAATAGATCACCTTTATAACGTTCTAATTGAACACCTTTCTCTCTCTATCAAGAGTGCATCTATGGCTGAAGAATTACGTATTTATTATAGTATTGGCGAGGCAAATAATATTATTTCTGATTCTGCTGCAGATATGGCAAGTTTGGTGCTTAGAGGAATTAAAATTGAAGATGAAATTAAACAGATTCAGCAGCACATGGAAGAGATAGTTGATCTAGTAGTCTTAGACGGTAATTCTCCTCTAATCGGTAAGAGTGAAGAATCATCCAATATTCACACACGCTTAGGCATTGATATTGTTGGAATTATCACCAAAGATAAAGAATTTAAGATTAATGTGGACGAGGTTTTACGCCCTGGTGATGCCATTATTTTCCGAGGGGCATTAGAAAATGTCAATGAATTCTTTGGTCTTTGTAGAGGTTTAACCCCCACAATTCAAGAGGCTAGAGAGAGTATTATTGATGCTCATGAGGAAAAGTCAGAACAACCTAAACCCAAAAAGCATCAAGAAATTTTAGTAACAATGAAACAAACAGCTGATTTACTGGTTGACTTCGCTTATCTTTATGCTTTAGAAGATATCCCCAAAATCAAAGCATTGATTATTACCAATGAGGAGAAAATTGATAATCTCCAATATGAATTAATTGATGAAGTTTTAACGTTATTTAAAGCAGATAAAATTAATAGAGATACCTTAATTGCTTATCTTCGAATGGCAGATTCATTTGAAGAAATTGCTGATGCTTCAATAAAAATAGCTTTTGGCGTATCCATGAAGCATAAACATTATGACTTACTCGAAGAAATTCAAGAAGAATCTTCTGAGATAATGGATTACATAACCTTAAATAAAGAATCTGAATATATTGGTATGACCATTTTCGAAGCTGAACAAACAGGTGATATTTTCCAGATCTTGGCTTTGAGGAGAAAAGGTAATTTTATTTTTAATCCAGATGAAGAATTAGTATTACAAAAAGGAGATGGAATAGTCGTAAGAGAATATTCCTAACTTTAATATTTTCAAAATCAAATTTGTGTTCTAAATCAGAGGGTCTATTTTAGATGGTCATTCAACCATTCATGTAAATCAGTGATAGCTTTTTTACGTAATGTTTTCCTTTCATTATAAACCTCATGAGCAGCTCCTTCGTAAGCTAATAGAGTTTTATCTTCTGAACCAAAGTCATCAAGTATTTTTTGCCTATTCACAAAGCCTACTTGGTCCTGTTTACCATATTGAACCAACAAGGGTAAAGAAAGATCTTTAAGTTGTTCTTCTATTTCTTTATATGTTGTAATAAATGATAGACCCAACTTAGCTGAAGATTTTTTATAGTTAACTAACGGATCATTCTTGTATGCTTCGACTTCTGCTTGATCACTAGATATACCGTTGGGATCCAATCCCGAGGGTATCATCATTTTCGGAAACAATTTCGCAAGTAATTTCCCCATAAAAACCGTAAATGCATCTGCTTTGTATTCTGCGCCTGTACCAGATAATATTAATCCACTAAGAATTGCTTCATTTTGAATGGCATATTTTAAAGCAATATAAGATCCCATACTATGTCCAAGCAAAAACAAAGGTAAATTGGCATATTTTTCTTTTACTTGATCTGTCACTAGTCGCCCATCTTTCACAAATTGGTCAAAATCATCAACATGATTTCTCATTCCTTCACTTTTTCCATGCCCTCTATGATCATGGGCAATTATTAACCAATTATCTTTTACAAGCTGATTAACAACATGTTTATATCGACTAGAATGTTCACCAAATCCATGGAATATTTGTAAAATACCTTTAGGTGTTTCAGGTAGCCATACTTGATAAAAGATCTTTAACCCTTCATCATTTCTAATATATCCCGATTCAAGTTCAGTTGTATTCATGTTAAACTCTATTCTTAAATCGTATATTTAAGAACTAGCTTAGGTATTACACTTATACATATACTTAATTTAAGACTTACACAAAGCTTAAAACGACTCATAAAATATTTTCATTAATGTCTGACTCACAAGACGTTAAAAAAAGAGTACTTATAGTGGATGATGACCCTGCATTGTTAGAAATATTTTCAGCATTACTCGAAGACTATACTGTTGAGACTTGTGTCAATGCAAGACAAGCAATTGAAAAACTCAAAACTTTTCAACCAGACATAATTTTACTTGATCAACTAATGCCCAAATTTAGCGGAGTAGAATGTACCAAGGCATTATTAAAGTCAGATAAAAATGTCAAGATTATTGCTGTTAATGAGTATAGACATAATGTTGATGAGATGTTACAAGCTGGGGCTATAGACCACATACAAAAACCGTTTACAAAACTAGAGATAACTGAAAAAATAGAAAAATATTTACAATAAATGATAACCAATTTCAATCTTTTTCATTAAGGTTTTAACTAAATCCCTCATTATATTTTGTATCTCTCTCAAATGGTCATCATTTTCTTCTAGTTCCATAATTGTCCTTTTTTCTATCATGGCTTCCACAAAAAATGGACTATAAGGAACTTTGGCTACTACAGGAAATTCACCCTCACAATATTCGATGATCTTTTGAGATATCTCTTCATTAATATCAAACCTATTTATTATCACATTACCTTTAATTTGAAATTGTTTTAACAATTCTAATATTCTTTTCAAGTCATGTAATCCGCTGAGTGTTGGTTCAGGTACTATTAAAGCATAATCTGCTCCAGTTAAGGAAGCAATTACTGGGCAACCTATCCCCGGGGAACCATCAACGAGTATTAAATCTTTTTTTTGGTTTGCAGCTACCCTTCTACCTTTTTTTCTTACTTCAGAAACTAACAAACCAGAACTTTCTTCACCTGGCTTTAAATTAGCATGAACCATTGTACCAATTCTTGTCTCTGAGATATAATAATTACCGTTTACGATTTCAATCATGCTTATGGCATCTACTGGACAGATATGATAGCATAATGAACACCCATCACAGAGCATATTATTTACTACTAAATCGGGAGTGATAGCATCAAATCTGCATGATTCATAACATATATTGCATTTTGTACAAACCTCTTGATTAATTAATGCTTTCTTTGTCCCTCTATACTCAAACGTCTCTGATTTATCAGGAGGAAAGAGCAAATAGAGATCTGCAGCATCAACATCCGCATCTATAAGTATAGAACAGTCTTTTAAAATATAAGCTAAAGCTGAGATGATAGAACTTTTACCTGTACCACCTTTACCGGAGATAACTGTAACTTGTTGGGCTTTTTTGTTATCATTCATATAATCAACTTCTCTACTCTATTTAATAGCTTCCTAAACGTTCCTTTCCATTCAGGAAATGCTTTCACTAATGTGTTTCCTTTTGAATATTCCCTGGCTATTTCTAAATCAAAAGGTATTTTCAATAGTATGCGAATATTTTCTGCATTACAATATTTTTCTAATTCATTATTACCTATTCCGTCTTTATTAATAATAACACTAAACGGTTTTTTCATTGTTCTCAAAGTTGAAACAACGGTTTTCATATCAGATAAGCCAAAAGGCGTAGGCTCAGCAACTATAATTACATAATCCACATCGACAACAGTTTCTACCATAGAACAAGCAGAACCAGGTGGTGCATCAATAATAGTATACTTTTTTTCGGTATCAATGTGTTTTTTTAATGTGCTAATAACCGGAGTTGTCAATTCTTCACCTACTATTAGTTCGCCCCATGTAAAGATTAATTCATCAGTGCATCCTTGATAAATAGTTCCTATTCTTCTTTCTCTTTCAGTAATTGCTTTTACAGGACAAATAGCAGTACATAAGCCGCATCCATGACAAATTTTTTCAAAAAGAAGAATTTCAGTTGGCATTTTAGCAAGCGCATTGTATTCACAGCTATCACTACATTTTCCGCACATCGTACATGTAGCTTTGTCAATTAATGGTACAGGAACTTTTGATACATCAATCTCTTGAGTTTGTATAGGAATAAATAGATGACAGTTAGGTTCATCGACATCAGCATCGAGTAATTGGATACTATCCACAGATAAAGCCAAACTCGTTGCCACTAGAGTCTTCCCTACACCACCTTTTCCACTATTAACAGCTATCTGTATCATGCCCACCCCATTTATTTAATGGGTACATCCATCAGAGCTTGTTGCTTCTTTTAATTTTCCAGCTTTAAATGCCTCTATTGTGTCTTCAACACTACCATGAGCTCCTGTATATAGTTTCATTCCTATTTGATCGCACAGATCGATGGCTTTAACACCGATACCTGAACAAATAATCCCATCACAATGCTCATTTAAGAACTCAGCAGGAAGACCTTTTCCACCAAAATGATTACTTTGGTTCTCTAATACCTGAATCTCATCTGTTTCTTCATCCCATATGGCAAAAAATTGTGCTCTGCCAAAATGAGGATTTATTTCATCACTTCTACCTTTAGTACTTATTGTTGGTATTGCGTATTTCATTTTTTTATCACCTATAGTTTTTCTAATTGATTATTTTTCCATTTTTGAATTAATTCACTTGCAGAAATTGATTCGCCCTTGAAAATTTCAATATTGGAGCTTTTTAGTCCCCTATCTGCATTAGGGCCCACGTGAGGTACGATTACAGCTTGAACATTTTTACC
>CAZHRF010000085.1:0-6670 GCA_964534625.1 uncultured archaeon
ATACCATGAAAATTCATTATTAAAAAGATTATATTTTAAGGTACTTACAAAACGTCTAATTATTGGTGATTGATTGAAAAATTGATAATAACTATCAGGTATCGTATAAGGCTTGTCAAATAGAGGGTCACTACTTCTTTTGTTTTTCCAGAAATTGATCCATTTATTTCCCTCATCAACAGTATCTAAAAAATGATAGACTAAAAAGCAAAAAACATCCCATTGAGGACTTGATAAATTAATCTGTTTGTCTTTTATAAGATAACCATAAGGAACTGTCTTAAAACGCATATATTGCTTAATTTCATCCAATAATATGTTACTCTCTATTTCATTGGTCATCAACCACCATTAAACTTATTTCTTTATAACGTTTACTGAGCAATAATTAATGGTAATTTGACAAACAGGGTAAAAGTCACCAAATAATTTCATCTTACGTTAAGAACATTTAAAAAAGAAAAAAGAGAATAATATTTGTGGGATCCCCGAGACGCTGGACTGGGGATTGATAAAGGCTTTTAGACCTTTATTACCCCCCATATTCCTCTTATGGAAGAGGATCTGGGTCATCTGGGAACGCAGGTGGATCCTGATCTGGTGGCATTTGTTCGGCCATTTTTTTTCACCTCGGTTTTGTTTCTGGTATACTATACAATACACGATGAGATAGGAAATCCAGTAACCGAGTTGGAAAGAAAAAAAGGTTTAGAACGCCTTAAACCACACACAAGTACATTTTAGGTTATCATGTGAATTTACACGATACAATTAATTTTTAATAAAAAGTATGCTATTAACGAATCACCTAAGTAAAGATAATTCTGTCAATAAACAATACAACATGAATTAAACCTTGAAAAAACAACCATTTAGATAAATTAGGATAACTTGTAGGAACTGGCATCTTATCAAACACGTAACAAAGTTATAATTTTCCTTTCATTTTTTATAACTATTTTACATTTTCTTTATATTTATATAGTCCAATAATCTAATTGTGCTGTGTATTAACTTTGATGCAAGCAATACAGTCGTTAGGGAATTATCTACGAAAATATCGGAAAGAAGAATATAATGATCCTGTAGACGCATTGAGGGAAGAATATTCTTTTGATACTTGTTATTTTATAGAGTTTGAAATATTCGGTGATAATACAATTAAGTATAAACATATAACCTCCAAACCCTATGATACCGCAATTGTTCCCAAACTATTATTCAAGAATTTTGGGGCTCAATCAAAGAATCCAGCCCCTGTAGCCAAATTGAGTGGTTCGCCTAAAAAAGAAAAATATATCCGAAAACGTATAAACAAATTCTTTATTGAATGGTTAAAACGTGAGTTAAAGGAACAAAAAGAGTATGTTACTGAAGATGATTATGCCTTCTTAGAGCAATTATGCAATTCGTTTACCGATAATTTAGAAAAAATTGTTGGGGATTTTTGTGAATTAGTAGAGGATGCAACAGTTAAATCCCTTAAAGAATCTATACTAACTATTAAATTTCAACGAAACGCTAATGACTATTACTTACGTGACATTTCGCCTTTTCCTAATCTATTCATTTCCCGTATTCTTAAACGACATCGAAAGAAATCCAATTTTGAATCTTTTGCAGAAAACCAATTGTGTTCGCTATGTAAGAAAAAACAAGAAGAGATTTATGGCTGTATATCAGATGTGTATTCTTTTTTCACGCTAGATAAGAAGAATTTTGCTCCCTATTTTGAACGATCTTACGGTTGGAAGCTTTTTCCCGTTTGTAAGGAATGTATTTTTGATCTTGAAGTAGGAAAAAAATTCATTGAAGAGAATCTCAAGTTAAATTTTAACAACTATGCACAATTTATGTTTATCCCTAAACTTGTATTTAAAGAAGGTTTTGATCCTTCCTTCATCCAATTGCTTGAGGAATTGAAAAACATTTCATTTATAAGCAATGATGAAATAAAAAGAACATTAACTGAGCATTCGCAGTTTGAGGAAAAATTAGTTAATTCAATTATTAAAAAGAAAAATACGCTTCTAATGTTTGCTCAAAAGGAGATTAATGAACCTCTGAGACAAAACCATATTCTCATTTCTCTGATTTTCTATGATGAACATCAACAATCATTTAAGCTTCTTAAAACAATCTCTGACGTTCATCCAAGCAGATTTGTTAGTGTGGCAACAGCCATTGAGGATATATCGGATAATGAAATATTCGATGACTACAGCTTGGATTTAGCTCTAGTGATGAAAAAACTGTACCCAATGATCATTGATGGATCAAAACGTTACCCAAATCCGTCTTATCTTTCCATGCTTGAATCAATTTTGTATTCAACCAAAGTTAGTTATCATGCATTAATGAAGTTTGTTGCATCTCTCACCCGAGAATTGATGGTTGAACGACATTTAAAGAAGAGTAAACCTCTTCTTTATTACGAAAAAAATATCCATCCTGTTTTGAAGGATCTAAATATTAATGCGTCTTATGAATATCTAATAAATCAGATATTCAAATTTATATTGTTATTATTTAAAATGGATTTATTGTCCATAGAAGGTGATAATGTGAGTATTGAAGAAAAAGAAAAAGAAATAGATCAAAAAATTAATTTAAAAAATAAAGATAAACGAAAAGCAATTTTAGAAGAGATTTTCTCTACCTACAAAGACTTTTTCAACACTCCCATAAAAAGAGCAATCTTTGTATTAGGAACTCTAACTCAATTGTTAATGAATATACAATACGTTAATTTAAGTTCTACCCCGTTTTTTAACAGATTGAATGGGATGAAACTTAATCAACGTTCTATCCCTAAACTTGTTTCTGAGGTCCAAGGAAAACTAAGAGAATATGGCGTTTCCTACTCAGAACTTGAAAAACTGATGAGTGAAAATTTCCTTGCTAGTGGTAGTGAATGGAAGATAACCAATGATGAAATTAGTTTCATCTATACCTTGGGCATGAATAGTGCTCACAAATTTAAAATAGAACATGAGGAAGAAAAAAATGAGTGAAGAAATAATAAATAAACGATCTGAAATAGTTTTCTTATATGACATCAAGGATGCAAATCCTAATGGAGATCCAGCCGATGGTAATAAACCTCGGACTGATGAAGCAACTGGACATAATATAGTTACTGATGTCCGATTAAAAAGAACAATTAGAGATTACCTCTATAAGTTCAAAAAAGAAGAGATATTTATACGGAAAATACCAAAAGATGATAACTCAATTCAAACAGCTAAAGAACGAGCGGAAGATTTTGAGAGTGACCCCGATAAAATCATCAAAGACTGTATAGATATTAGGTTATTTGGTGGAACGATCCCTCTTGCGAAGAAAAGTGAAAAAACAGGAGAGAGCAGTATAACTTACACAGGTCCCGTACAATTTGGTATGGGGAGATCCCTCCATCGCGTTGAACTTAAACACATCAAAGGTACTGGTGCTTTTGCTGCAGCTGAAGGGAAAGCTCAGCAAACTTTCCGAGAGGAATGGCTTTTACCCTATTCATTAATAGGTTTCCATGCTATTATAAATGAAAATGCAGCTGACGATACAAAACTAAAAGAGAGTGATGTAAAAGCATTGTTAGATGGAATGTGGAATGGAACTACAAATCTCATTACCCGCAGTAAAAAAGGTCAAATTCCCCGTATGCTTCTTCAAGTGATATATAAGGAAGATAATTTCCACTTGGGAGAATTAAAAACAAGAATAAATTTACAATCAAAAAAAGAAGATGAGGAACTGAGAGATCCTGAGGACTACTTTTTAGAGTTAGAAAACCTTATTGCAACTTTGGAAGATAATAAAGATAAAATCGAATATATCTGTTATAAAGTCAATGACAGATTACAATGTGCTATAAGAGGGGAAATAAAGGCCTTTGATGAGATTTTAGGAGATACTGGAATAAATACCGAAGAAATCACTTTTTAAGGTAATCAAAATGAAATTAGATAACTATATTCAGGAAGCACCAAACAAAGACAATAAACAAACAAATCAAGAAACTACTAAGAAGGTTATAACCTTTGATATATGGGGAGAATATGCTCATTTTAAGAAGAATTATTCGACAACTTCTTCTTTAACATACAATCTCCCACCAAGACACACTATTGCTGGACTGATTGGTGCAATTTTAGGCATTAAAAGGAGAGATTTCCCTGTTACTCTTTCTCCTGAAAACTGTGAAATTGGTGTGTCTTTACAATCAGCTATTGAAAAACGTTCGATAACTATGAACTTTATCTATGTAAAATCAGGTTTTCTAATTTCTTCTAAGAATTTTGGTTTTTTTAGAGATTACACCCAAATACCAATGCAATTTTTGTTTTCTCCCAAATACAGAATCTATTTTAGTTCGAAAAATACTGAGTTATTTAATAAACTAGAAAAGATGCTGAGAGAACATAAAAGTTACTACACTCCTTCTTTAGGATTAAGTAACCTCCTTTGTGATTTTTGTTATGTTGATACAAAAGAAGTCAGAAAGATTTTACCTGAAGAAGATATTGAACTATATTCTGCCATTAAAATGGATAGAGTGGCAGAAATAGATATCAAAAGAAACAAGTATATACAGATAGAAAACAATCACCGCCACCTAACAGCTTCAAGAGAAGCAACAGAATATCACGAGATATTATATGGTACAAAACATACTATGCCCTTATACTTAAAACCAAAGACAGGAGTCTGGGAAGTTGACAAAGGAAAATATATCGATTTTATCTGACCAACATTCTAATCTTATTTTTTCTCATCCAAGGACGGAGCTTATAGATCATCTAACACAAGTAAAAGACGAATCTATAAGATTAATAGGTAACAAAAGAATGTCGGTTAGGCTTCCAAAAAAAATACTTCAAGATATAATAAGCATAATAGCGATTTCTCACGATGTGGCCAAAGGGACAAAGTTTTTCCAAGAATATCTTAAAGCATCAGAACTAAAGGATTGGAAGAAAGTTCATCAACTAAAAAGCAAAAAGCTACAAACACATGGTCATCTATCAAGTATTTTCACTTTTTATTTTCTCTATAAATATTCGCAAAAATTATCTGTGGAAGAATTTAATGAAGAACAAACAGCAATAATTCAATTAATACCATATATAGGATATATGTGTGTGAAAAGGCATCATGGAGATCTAAAAGACATGATGGATGAATTATTAATCACAAGAAAGAGAAAGAAACTGTTACTCACACAAATTGATAATTTTCATCCAAAAATAGGGCAATTGATCAAAAATATTGGAACAGAAATCAATTTAGATGTTACTTTAGATGAATTTAAGGAATTATACGAGGATATCATTAACACCATAGAAATTTGTAATGTATATACCAATCTTGAAAGTATTGATCAGTTTCATTTGTACTTTTTAACACTTATTTTTTACTCTATTTTAACCGATGCTGATAAAACAAAAGCGATAGGAATTGAAAAACCTCAACTGGAAACGATACCTGGAGATATAATTGATATATACAAAGAAAAAACATTTACTGATAACCAAGTAAAAAATGACGAAATAAACAGAATAAGGAACAAAATCTATGATGAAGCAATTCAAAATATCACTCAAACGGATTTAGATACGAAAATATTTACATTAACTGCACCTACTGGAACAGGAAAAACCTTAGCTGCGTTATCTTCCGCCTTTAAGTTACAAGAAAAACTAAAAAGAGAGAAGAAACAAGAAAGTCAAATAATCTATTGCTTACCATTTCTGAGTATTATAGATCAAAATGCTGAAGTCATAGAAGCGGTGTTAAAAAACTCTTTAGATAGTAAAAACAGTGCAAACACAGACAAAGTGCAGCTGAGTGATAAATCAAAGAATCAACAAACGTTAATTCCAACGAGCACGTTTCTGGTCCACCATCATCTAGCTGATGTATTCTATACAACTGATGAAGAAAAATATGACATTAATTCAAGTCAATATTTAATTGAAGATTGGCATTCAAAAATAATTATTTCAACTTTTGTACAGCTGTTCCATAGCTTTTTTACGAATAAAAATAAGGCATCTAGAAAGTTCCATAATCTGGCTAACTCAATTATTATTTTGGATGAGATCCAAGCACTCCCACATAAATATTGGTCCCTTGTAAGAGAAGGATTTAGACGATTCAGTCAAGAATATAATGTATATGTGATCCTGACAACCGCAACTCAACCTTGGCTCTTTAACTCAGAAAAAATAAAGAAAAAAGAACTAGTGGATAGCAAAGAAAAGATCTTCCAATTGATGAATAGAATAGAGCTACATCTACAGGCTGAAAAGATATCCTTAGATGAGTTCATAACAGTAATAAAAGAAAAATCAAAAGAAGAAGAGAAAGATGTTCTTGTAGTAGTAAACACTATACGGCAAGCTCAAGAAGTATTTGAAAAGCTAAAGCAAAAAGAAGGATCAAGGGAGTTTTATTATTTATCAAGTAAATTAATACCAAAAAAAAGAATCGAAAGAATTAGGGAGATAAGTACGAAATTACAACAAAACAATAAAAAACGAAAAGATGGTAAAAAAACGAATGGGATAACAATTGTCTCAACCCAATTGGTAGAAGCAGGAGTAGATATAGATGTGGACATTATCTTCCGAGATTTTGCTCCTTTGGACTCGATTAATCAAGTTGCAGG
>CAZHRF010000085.1:6770-8872 GCA_964534625.1 uncultured archaeon
GTATTTCTTGAATATGATGAAGAAACAGCAAGGATATGGAAAGAATATGAAAGTCTATGGAATATAAAAGATTGGAAAGAGCGAAATAGTAAATATTTACAAATAAAAAAGGATATTTACGTTAATCTCATAACCGTAAATGAAAAAGAACTGGATAGAGTCGCTAAAATTAAAGGATACTACTACATCCCTAAAAAAGATAAAGATCAATTTTATGATGAACAGATAGGATTTAGAATAAGAAATAATGAGGGGGCTTTCATGTTCTGATGCAAGGAGATGCAACAGATAGTATTGAGATATACCAAGAAGAAAGAATAACAGGGGTAATGGTACAATACTATGTGTCATGTAAGAGAGAACTATGGTTATTTGCCAACCATATATCTTTCAATAAATATGATGAAAATATACGTATAGGAAAACAAATACACACAAATAGATACAAAAGGAAAAAGAGGGAGATTGATCTTTATTTTGTCAAATTTGACTTCATAGAAAAAAAAGATGAAATTATTTTGTCGGAAGTGAAAAAATCAAGTAAATTGCTTGAACCTGTTAAATACCAACTCCTCTACTACATGTACATAATAGAAAAACTAACTGGAAAAACCCCTCTTGGAAAAATTAGGATACCGAGAGAAAAGAAAGTCATTGAATTAGAATTAAAACAACAAGAAAGAAAAGAAATAGAAGAAATATTAGATACAATACCAAAAATTGTACAAAAAGAAATACCAGATGGACCAACAAAAAAGCCATACTGTAAAAACTGTGCATATCATAATTATTGTTGGATTTAAAAGAGAGGAAAGAAATGAAAGAAACATTATATTTAACTAAAGAAGGAATATTATATAGAAAAGATAACACCATTTACTTTCAGAATAAACAAATTAAGAAAGCCATACCCATTCAATCATTAAGGGATATTTTCTGCTTGAACCAAATAACCATCAGATCAGGAGCTATGCATTATCTATTGAAAGAACAAATACCTGTCCACATTTTTGGAAGATATGGAACATATAGAGGAACATTATATCCAAAAGAAGGATTGATATCAGGAAAGGTTATAGTTGAACAAGTAGAACATGCAAAAAACATGGTAAAAAGACTAAAAATAGTTAAAGAAATGTTCGAAGGGATAAAACATAACATACTCTATATACTCAATTACTATCAAAAAAAAGGGAGAAAAATAAGTCAGCACATGCAAATGATAAAGAGTATAGAACTGGAAGAAATACCAAAAAGTGTGAATGTAATAAGAAGTAAAGAAGGACAGATGTGGAATGAATTCTACAAAACGATAGATGAAATATGTATAAAATGGAAGTTTGAAAAAAGGACAAGACAACCACCAGAAAATGAGATTAACTCACTCATATCGTATGGTAACTCCCTATTATACGCTAAGATACTATCAGAATTATACCACACATACTTACATCCAGCAATATCCTTTATACATGAACCCAGAGAAAGAAGATTCTCATTGGTGCTAGATATAGCAGACATATTTAAACCTGTAATTGTCTATAGAACAATATTTAGATTAATAAATGGACAAATAATGAAAAAAGAACATTTTGAAGAAACAGTAGGAGTACTATTGAATGAACAAGGGAGAGGGATATTTCTAAATGAGTTCGAAAAAACATTGAAAACAACACTAAAGCATAACACCCTAAAAAGAAAAGTGTCATACCAATATTTACTAAGATTAGAAGGATATAAATTAATGAAACATGTAATGGGAGATAAAAAATATGAAAGCATGAAAGCTTGGTGGTAAAGTGTATGTGATCATAGTGTACGATGTGAACGTGGACAGAGTGGTAAAAGTACATAAATTTTTGAAACAATATTTAACGTGGATGCAAAATTCAGTATTTGAAGGAAAAATAGGGAAAGCACAATTGAATGAAATAAAAGAAGGAATTAAAAACAGAATAAAAAAAACAGAAGATACAGTAAGATATTACATTATAAAAAATGAAAAAAATATAAGGATAATTGAAGTTGGAAAACAAAAAAATGAAATTAGTTTTATTATATAATTTGGGTCACCCTTTATAAAGACTGAGCACAACCTAAGG
>CAZHRF010000086.1:0-8758 GCA_964534625.1 uncultured archaeon
TTTTTTTTATGGTGCTGTGAAAAGTTCTAATAAAAATAATAATATTGCAATAACAATTAGTGCAGGAAGTATTTTTAATGCATAAAGAAGTTTATTTTGTTCTGATATTTGTCCAAGTAACATACCCAAAATAATCACTTCTCCAATTATAATACCAATTGAGAATATATACCCCACTAGCATTGTAATTAGATTAGACAATACAAAGACAAAAGGTAGTACAGATAAAATCGCAAAAGTAAAAGGTGATAATCCATTGACTAGAGATACTATTAGAGCGGTAGAAATATTCGCTTTAGCAAATCGTGTGTTTTTCAAGGTTGTTATCATATCTTTTTCTAGATCTTTTATATCACGAAGTCTTTCCGCTCTTTCTGTAAGATATGCTATCCAGAAACCTGATACACCTAAAGCAATTGCTGCACCCACCCCACCAAATAATACAGCTGATGGATCACCTCGTGCTATCAGAGAGCCTAAAACCACCCCTAGGGCAGTTAAAGCCCCATCAAAACCATTTAAGACAAAGTAGCGTCGTAAAATATTTTCTCCCTCAGTTAATTCTAAAGTTTTTTTAATATCGCGAATATTCACTTTAAACAAACCAATTTAATTTGGGTGATTCTATCATCTTTATATGAGTTATAAATATTATGCTCCTTATTTTTTCACTTTTTCACTTTCATATCCCAGTCCAAAAATATTTTAATAGTAGAAGAGTAAAATTCATTGAGGAATTGGGTTAATGAAAGTATTTTTTGATAGTACATTACAGAGTGAATTTGCACGTATTTATAAAAAGTTCAAAAATATCGAACAAGATTCCGATAAAGAGTATCAAACCGATCTTACCTATATACTTCAAAATATTCAGCAGTTTGAACCTTTAAAAAGTGTAACTGAACACCAGAATTTCAATGTTGCTTCTGTTGATGGAAGCGGAACAGATACACTTATTTCTTTGAATGACATAGCCATCCATTTATTTACAGCTGCATATGCTGCTGATAGAACGTTATTCGAAGAAGGAACCACTTCTGAGATTCAATGTAACCTTGGTTTATGTGGTCAACCTAACGGTTTTACGCGTTTTGTTCTTCTTCGTGAAAATGAGAAAGCTGAAGCATGGGAAGAATTCAAAGAATTTGTGCATTATAACTATGGCGATTCACTTCATGAAATAGTTGTGAGAGTCCTTACCGAAATGGTTCTTGATGCCTATAAAGAGAAAGGAATTACACCCCCAAAACATCTTAAAAGGATACCAATTACAACGGATATTCTTTTAGCCGATGCAAAAAAAGCAGGATTAACATTCAAAATTAACAAATTAGAGAATTTTGATTCTTGGATGGTATCTGCGGGAGGAATCCAACAGAGAGGGTGGTTTGAACAATTTCGTGAGGTAGCTGAGTATGCATTAGTAAAAGAGCTATTAGGATCAGATCCACATTTCAAATATATTTTCCTTGATGGATCAATGAATCTATTGATAACACAAAACCAAGATCAACCTAGACTTGCCCCTAATTATTTACTTAGAGATTTATGCTTAAAAGCCCTAGAAAAAGACACTTGTCTAATTGCAGTAAGCAAAACGACCAGTTTTCCTTTTCTTTATCGTATTGCTAATGACATTGAGACAGCCATAGGAGGAGAAAAAAAATGGTTTATTAGGATTCCCAATCCTTTCTCTCAAAATATAACCCTTAATATATTAAAAAACAAACCAAATATTCCTCCTAGAGATGCAGCCACTTATTTATTTCACTTTTCGTCAGAAGTGCCAATTCTTAGAATAGACTTTGATTTAAAGTGGTGGAACACAAACATCAAAAATACCAACCTCCAAATTCAGAAACAGAGAGAAAAAGAATTATTCAAAGAAATAGACTGGTTGGCACGTGATGTACGCTATTATGGCTACTTTTTTGACTTGGCTCTCTCTCATACTGAATCTTTGGTAAAATTTGCAGATAGAGATTTAATCGCAGAACGGTTGATCGAATATTTTGTTGAACAAGGAGAAAACCCTCAAATGTTTATTCATCCTCGAAAAAGATTAGGATTAATGTGATAATATGAAATTACAATTACAGAAACCAATAGGATTTCTTGCTGAAGGGGATATTAAGACACTTAAAGTCATCTCTTCCGATATTAGGTATCAAATAGGCGAGATCTTAATTATTAAATCAGAACACGAAGACCATTTAGTTTACCTATTTCGGGTAATGAATTATGAAAACATTCTACGCAATGTAGAAGATCTAAGTGGTGTAGCAGCTAACTATCTTCGTAATAGGGAGGCATATATAGCCCGTGTTGAAGATGAAAAAATGGTCAAAGTACACGGTATTCTCATGGGTTACTGTGAATTTGATGTAAAAACAAATATGTGGATATTCAAGAAACCTAGGAGTCTACCTCGCCATTTTTCTGAAGTATATAGAGGGTCTGATCACCCAAAAGCACTTTCTTTACTACTTGGTAGAGAGATAGCAGGAGATATAGAAATAGGCAAGTTGTTAGTGGGAACTAAAACTCTTGATATACCCATTAGTTTAGATAGTACTGCACTCCCCATGCATGTTCAAGTTGCAGGTACTACTGGAGCGGGTAAATCCTTTTTCATGCTCACTTTTATTGCTTCAACACTAAAAACTAATTTGGAAAAATATATTTTTAGAAGAACGGGTGAAGAATCAGGTACTAAGCCAACTTCTGTATTTATGATAGATGTGCATGATGAATACATGCACGGATTACTGCACAATAATCTTCGTCGAGGAATTCAGCATATAGCGAGTAGTACAATAAAAGCTGGTGATGAATATTTCAACGCGTTATTTGCAGATAAATTTTATCTCACAAGAGATATCGAAGCTGTTTCAAAAGAATTACAAAAATATGCAAAAGGTATACAATTCAGATGTGACGATCTTGTTGTTAGTGATATCGCCTCAGTTATGCACTTATCTGATCAAATGCTTGGATTAATGAATTTTATGTACCATAAAATGGAACATAAAAATGAAGACTGGCTTACTAGCCTCTCAAATATTACTGATGATTCAAATGATACAGGATATAGCAAGGGTACAGTCAGCGCAGTACAACGTCGTATTTATCCCATCACCCGTTCAACTGTATTTCGAGATGACCAACATAGTGACCTTGCAGAAATTATCTATCACTTGGAAAAAGGATGTTTTTACAATTTTAGTACTCCATTATTATCTTCAAATGAACAATTCATAGTCATAACAATGATAGCTAGAACATTATTCGGGTTAAGGCAATCTTTAATGTCATCTACAACTTGGACACAATTTGAAGAGCAAGTAAAAAATCGCTTGCCTAAAAAAATAGCTGCTGAACTGTTAGGAAATAGTCCTCAATCAAAATATTGTGTTAAAGACTTATATACAACTGAAAAAGATGGTTCTGAACTGAGATTAAAAGATGTGTCTCAACTCCCAGTTGTGATGTTAACTATAGAAGAAGCCCCCAGCCTTCTTGGAACACAAATGTCAAAAGAAGGTAATATCTTTGTTGACATAAGTAGGCAAGGAAGAAAGTTCAATATTGGTATGCTTCTAATTACACAAAACATTTCAGCTATGGAAGCAACCATCTTAGCTAACACAAATACAGAAATAAATATGATGCTAGGTAATGATATCGAGATACATCAAGCGATTATTAATGCTAGTAACAATCTTACTGGTTATGAACAAGAGTTTAAAGTTTTAAGCAGAGGAGAGTCCATTGTTACTAATTCTCTTCGAAATATACCATTACCTGTAAAAATCAGTAATGTTCCGCTATATATTGAAAAATTACTCAGTTTCTTTTCACAACCTCATAAAAAATTGGGAGTTAAGAAGCCTACTGATCAAACTGAAGTACCTTTATTATAAGCTAGGTGTCAAATCATGGTTAAAATTGCACATATAGCAGATACACATTTAAGCCACAGGAGACGAATAGATGTTCGTGATGAGTGGAAAGAAGATAAACGTTTAAGATTAATTGAATATGACTTTAACAGAGCATTTCAAAATGCTATGGAAATGATTGCAGCAAGTCAAATCGATTATTTGGTCCATGCGGGAGATTTATTTGATGTTCCAGTTGGAAGAAATCTTTCCTCCCCTTCTGAATATTCGAGAGCTTTTATTATTCAAGAATTGCAGAAATTTTTTCAGAAAACAAGCTATAAAATACCATTAATAATTATTGATGGCAATCATGGGACTTTTTTGACGCGTAATAATAGTACATTAGAATTTGTTCAAGCGGCTTTTCCAGACCATATTCATTTAGCTACAAATTATGACCTCAAAAAAGCAATAGTTAATGATAATCCTTTAATCGTTGAATTTGAAGAAGTTAACTTTTACTTATTTCCTTATTTGGACTTTAGTAAATCATCAAAATGGAAAAAAATGTATGATAATTGGATGTTAAATAACCAAAAACCTGCCCCCGATAAAGTCTCAATAGCCATCGTTCATGGAATGCAAAAAGGAAAAGATTTACCCGATTTACTGTTCGAGTTCAATTATGATTATGTAGCATTAGGGCACAATCATCAACAAGTAAAAATCGCCGAGAATATGTGGTTTTCAGGAAGTATGGAGAACCTTACATTTGCTGAGAGAAACCAAGTTAAAGGGTTCTTAGAAGTCAATATTACCAAAGATCATGGGCCTATTGTTTTTCCTAAGAAAATTGGCCAAACACGTAAAATGAAACAGTTTGAAATTATTATCAATAAAGATATGACTTCGTTAGATCTAGAAAAAGCAGTTCGAGAGAAAATGAGCACATTCAAAGAAACTTTTGATAAAGAAACAGCTGCTAGACTCAAATTTGCTTTTAAGGGAACGGTTTTTCTTACGCAATGGTGGAACTTTGAGGATTTGCTGGTTGAGATTCAAAAAGATGCTTTTTCAAATGAGTATAATATTCTTGAATTTAGATGGGATACAAGAGAATTAGACCGAACTACACCTGTTAGTGTCATGAAAGGAGCTAAGATCCAAGATTATTTAATTGAAGATCCTGTAAAAGATTTTGAAAGATATATAAGGAGTCTATCTTTGGAAGATCAATTAAAAGCCCAAGAATACATAACAAAAGGAGCTGAAATTATTAAATCTGTTTTTGGTTCAAGTGAAATCGGAGAGGAGGAGATATAGGATGCGTATACTTTGGATTACGATGAAGAATTTTAAGTGTTACAAAAATGAAAAATTACCTGAAGAAGGTGTCCTCCCAGAGGGATTAATATTTATTGAAGGTGAAAATTCTTCTGGTAAATCGAGTCTTTTCGATGCCTTGTTTTATGCACTATTCTATGATCCTACAAAAAGTCGTGAATTAGGGTACAAAGATGATTTAATTCACAGGGGTGAAGAAGAAACAAGTGTAGAGTTAGCTTTTGAGATTGATGCAGATTATTATTTGATAAGACGTAATCATAGTAAAAAGAATCCAGTTGATGCTGCACTTCTGGAAATCTTAGGAGAAGATGCTGAAGAAGGCGTAGCAACTGTGATAAGAAAAGTTTCTGAAGGATTGACAGATGTTGACATTAAATTAGAGCAACTATTTAACATTGACAGAGAAAAAGTACTGAAAACGCTAATAGTTAGACAAGGAGAGGTTCAACAATTAGCAGAAGCAAAAGGGGCAGAATTAAGAAACACCATTTATGAGTTATTTCAATTGGATTTTTATAAAGATCGAGTAGGGGACGTAGTTAAAAGAAAAAGAGAGAGATTAGAAGAGGAAATAGAAAAAAACAGAATCGAAAGAACCACAGCTGATATTGAACAAGAGATTCAAAAAATAGCTGAAAATAATGAATTAACAGAGAAAGAGATGAAAGAAGCTAAAATTAAATTTGAACAAGTTACGAAAGAGTTAGAAAAATATCCAAAGATTAAAGATCTTGAAACGCTTAAAGATCTAAATAACAGGATATCTTATGCTGAATCTTCTTTACAGCGAAAACAAGCAAATATTATTGTAGAAGGTAAGAAACTTCATCTTTCTGTACCAATTACTGAAGGAATTGTTGAACAGGCGATTAAAAAATTAGATGAAACAATTAAAGTGAATGAACGAACCATTGTAAAAAAACAAGAAGAACAAGAAGACCATCAATCTAGGATTGGTGGTTTATCAAGCGAGCTCAATAAATCAAAGGATCGTTTGCAAAGCTTAGAAGGTGTTACTGATGATGCTTCTAAAGTTGTTAAATGTGAACTTTGTCAACAAGAGATGAGTGAAGAAGTATATATTGACATCATTAGGAGAATGAAACAAAACATACCCATCCTAAGTAAAGGCATAAAGCGTAAAAAACAAAGAGTAATGGAACTGAAAAATGAAATTACCACTTTACAACAAAAGAATAGGCAGCATGAAATAACTAAAGAAAGGATCCTAAATCTCCACAAAAAACAGACTGAACTTGAAAATGAGAAAAATGAGATTAAAAAACTTGAAATAAGCTTGCAAAGCGAATTAAAACTCTTTCAAGTATCCAATCTTGATGATCTTGCCAGTAAATATAAAGTCAAAGAATTTACTGAACTGTATGATAACATACAAAGTTTAGGTAAAGAAGTTAAAAGCTTAGAAATTGAGATTAAAAACAAAAAGGAATTATTAAAAGAACGTGAAGAGCGTAATTTATCGCTTTTAGAACAAATCAATAAAAATATACAAAAAGAAGAGAAGAGAAACAAAACCCAATTAGACATAGCTATGTTAAATCAAGTACAAAAACATGTTGAAGGATTTATTGTCGAGGACTTAATCTCTAATCGTCTTCTTGCAGCTATACAAGATGCAACAAGTGATTATATCTTCCGTTTTACACGCGGGCGTTATTCTCATCTTTATTTAGAAGGAACAACACAAAAAACACTTAAAATGAGTATTAAGGACGAAGTATCAGGTTTTATCAAAAGTCAAGCCTATCTCTCAGGGGGTGATAAAGCAGCCATTGGTTTAGGTATGCGTATTGGTATAAGTGACTTATTAAAACGTATACGACCATTGAAATCTTCCCCTTATATACCACCGAGAATAGATATACTCATTTTAGACGAACCTTTAGGTGCCCTAGATACTTTTAGAAGGGAAAAAGTCTTAGAAGGATTGTTAGCAGATCAAAAATTTAGTCAAATATTTCTGATTACTCATACAAATATTAGAAATGATTTAAATGCTCCAATGGTTTCTGTAAGTGCCAATCCTAGAGGAAGTACGATAGATTACTTTCCCACGCCAACAGAATTAGAAAGAGAATCTGTTTGATAGGAAATAAACCATTTTTTGATTCGTTTTTGTTTCGCACACAAAACTTATATTAATTTTTAGCAGTACTAGCGTTTAGTGAAGAGAAGTTGATACCAGGCACATTACGTCCACTACCTAAAAAGTTAGCTCAAGTTAAAAGGAAAGCTGATGATCTATTGGAACAAAAAGTAGAACTTAATTCTAAAACCGATAAAATTCTTACAAATAGTAAAAATTTCAGTTATGAGGAGATTATAGAGCATCATTCAGCAATTTCTAGATATCATGATGAAATTCTACCACTTACTAAGGATTCAGAAAAATTAATGCACAAATATAGTACAGATGATCTTTTGAGAGAATTGACCATGAATCTTTATGTTGATCTAAGAGAACAGAAAGAGAAAATTAGTAAAGATATTAAACTCATTAATACTGTATTAATGGCAAGAAGATCACAATATATTGCTGAACAAGTTCCATTAATCAAAAATGAAATTAAATCGCGATTGTCTTTTCTGAATGATTTAAGTTTCAATGAAATAGTTGAAGGGAGCGAAATATATAGCGATAGTATCATCAAGATTTTAACTAAAGTAGATGATTTAAGAGATGAATATAAAAAATTAATAGACAGTCCAGTAGATGTTAAAGATAAATACTCTCATATTAAAAGCAAATTAGAAGAAGTAGAAAGTGAGGTAAGTATCTATGAAGGTATCTTAGCGACTTGTAGAATGCAAGAATTAAATACAAAATCTGATGAGCTTATTCCTAGAGGAAAAGAACTTTTTGAAGAACTAAAGAAAGAACAAGATACAGAAGTAATTGCAAAATGTGAAAATTGGATTGAAGATGCAAAAGAAGTAATTAAAGATATGAATTCAGTTGATCCAGGCAAGCAAAAACACAAGATTTCTACCAAATATCAACAAGAATTTGAAAAAGCAACTAATAATTTTATCACGAATAAAACACAGCTAAATAATCTATTTAATCAAGTACAAAAAACCACACAATTAATTTCTACACAAATTACACGAATTAAAGGTATAAGAGAAATTGCTGAACAAGATTTTGTTTCGCTCAAAGATGCTGCGAAAAACTTAGAAGTCAAAAACAAAGGTACGTGGTATAAAGCATTAATGAATGATGAAGTGTCATTATTTAAACTCGAAGAAAAAAAGGTAAGTATTGAAGAAAAAGAGATATCTACAGAACAACTAGAAAAAATATTAGAAGAATTGGAAAAAATAGACCAAAAATTCTTTTTACTGAATTTTGTAGACTATCTGATTTGGTTGATAAAAACAAAAATACCAACGAAGAGTAAAGAAGAAAAAATGGAAGAAAAGAAAAAAGACGAAAATACTTCAAAGAAAAAACAATCACCAAAGAAAAAACAATCACCAAAGAAAAAACAATCACCAAAGAAAAA
>CAZHRF010000087.1:0-8416 GCA_964534625.1 uncultured archaeon
ATACTATTATTGTCGGGACTTCACCCATAACTTTTCTGTTATTTCGGAAGTACTATTTATTTGGATTGAATTTGAGTAGAGAAAATAAATGTACAAAAAAAGTATTTTTCTTAGCTAGAAATAAATTTACAATCTATGTTAATAAGTAAAATCTTGATTTAGTTTTGACAAATGCATAGCTTTAATATTTCTCTATAAATACTAAGTAAATGAATAACATATTAATTTGTTTAAGTGAGTATAAATGAAATACAGAAAAGTAGGTAAGTCAGGACTTAAAATATCGGAAATCGCTTTAGGCTCATGGTTGACATATGGAGCCTCAGTTGATGATGAAGTAGCTCTAAAATGCATGGAAACAGCAGTTGAACATGGAATTAATTTTATTGATTCAGCTGAAATATATGCCAAAGGCAAAGCAGAACAAGTAATTAGCAAGTTTTTAGAACAAGAAACTTTCAATAGAAACGAGTTAGTGATTTCAAGCAAAGTTTTTTGGCCTATGAATGATCATGATATTAATAGATGGGGATTGTCAAGAAAGAATCTTAATACTGCAATAGAGGGAACATTGGATCGTTTGAATACAGATTATATAGACATTTATTATATGCACAGGTATGATTATATGACCCCATTGAAGGAAACAATAATGGCTTTAGATGATATAATTCGTTCAGGTAAGGTACATTATTGGGGTACTTCTGTTTGGACGGCGGCTCAGCTTGAAAGAGCTCATGCGATTGCCAAAGAATATGGTATGCATAGACCAATAGTTGAACAACCCATGTACAATATGTTGTTTAGGCACATTGAATTAGAAATTATGCCTGTAGCAAAGACTCATGGGATGGGTTTTACAGTATGGTCACCTCTTGCGCAAGGACTATTAACTGGCAAATACAATGATGGCAAAATACCCGAGGGAAGTAGAGGCGAAGGATCACAATCAATTCAAAATTACTTAACTGATGAGTATCTTGCGAAATTTAGAAAATTAGATGAAATCGCAAAATCTATGGATCTATCTATGGCACAATTGGCTCTCGCATGGATACTACGAAGAGAAGAAATTTCTGCAGCTATAATAGGTGCTTCGAAACCTCATCATATAAAAGAAAATGTTAAGGCTTCAGATGTAATACTTTCAAAGGACATATTACAACAAATCACTGATGTAATGGATAATGAACCTGAATGGCCTCGAACATATAAACCAAATCGATATCATACAGATAAAATGAGATAAAAGAATTTTACTTCTTTTTGTTTTTTTCAAAGTGTTATAGCGTTGTATTCATATATTTGTAAACATGTGATTTATTCTGGATATTACTAACTAGTTTATATTGGCTTTCATCAATGATAATGGATATGTTTGGATATCTATAAATTTGATATAAGGGAACAATAAGATAATTGTAATCCATATACTCTTGTGATAAAGATCGGTTCAATTTATAGTATGACCTCATATTTTTGTCGAAGTTGTAAATTTCCAAAACTGAAATATTATTGTGTAGATATGTATAACCTCCCGTGTACCAAAACATTTGAAGGATTATTACTCCTTTAGTATCTGGTTGTTGTCCTACATATGCTAATGATCTTGATATGTCATCATATAATAACCAGTCATCGTTTTGATACATGTAATAACTGTTAAGGAAGTATGTTCCAAGGAAAAGAATCAAAAAAGATAGATATGCAATGTTCTTGATTTGTTTTCGATTGATTTTTTTACCCTTTGCTTTTTTTTGTCTCCTTAACTCGTTTTCCAAAAACTCTAGGACATATTCTACTGTAATAACCAGTGCGAGTGCACAGCTGATATGTAAAAAAACTTCTCCTATAAATACAAATCTATGTTCTTTGTGCCCAGGAAATGAAAAAATAAATATTACTATTGCAGCTGCAATAGCGAAAGGACCTAAAAATTGCTCTTCACCCCATTTTTTTTGTTTTGTTTCAATTACTTTTTGTATGGTTCCAGTAACAAGTACAATTAATAAAGCTGTTCCATATATGGCAATTATGCGTACAAATAGTGGTTCATAGATCAATTTGTAAAGATAATAATGGAATGGTGATATGCCGAACATCTCAGAATGACTCTCAATAATATTAAACTTAAACCAATTTATAGGCGAAACAAGAAACTCACCGTAATAGATGAGGTCTATGAGTCCTCCGAGACTAATTCCACCAATAAATCCTATGAAGTGAGAGACCAATACTTTGATTTTTTTATACGGAAAACGTAAAAAAAGGATCGCTCCAATTCCTATAATTAAGTCTAATCGAATGTAAATAATTAAGGAAATTAGAAAAGTTAGAAAGGTTATGTTGATAAGATCTATAGATCCTTTCACTATTTCATTAGCTGTAAAAGACAGTTTCTCTTTATTTTTTTCTGTCTCTTTCAATTTTCTTTCATATTGGTTTAATATATTGAAATATGCAGCGATGATAAAAAAAATCCAAGGAATAAAAAATGTATTCGTTAATGTACGGAAACCAAGCCTGATTATTGACCACCAAAATGTTACTAAAACAGAAGCGCAAAAAGCATATTTTGACTTACTTGTGTATGTTTTTACTAATTTATATGTTGCTGGTGTAATTAAAGCTGCATTAATACCCATAAAAACTCTAATCAAAGGAATAGTAACACTCCAATAGTTCCAACCAAAAATTTTGCCTAATAGCATGAAAGGAACAAAAATGAGTGGAAAAAGATGAGATCTGGATTGGGCATAGCTAGGAAAAAACTCATTAGATAATTGAAATTCTGGAGGAATTCGACCATATCCGAATACCAAATAATGAGCCATTTCCAGAGATTGGAAAATTTCATCTGGATGAATAAGACCCCATGTTCTTAAAGATAATGTGGTACGAATAAGAACAGAAATTATTGTCAAAAAAAATAGAAAAGCGCGTTCAATATCTTTTGGATCAACAAAGTTTTTTGTAAATAGTTTGGAGAAAAAATCCTTCTCCCGTTGTCCCCCTTGTATGTACGTTGTTTTTTTCATTTTTTCCACTATAGAAAGCCATATCTTTATTGACTTTTTTTTCAAGATTAGTAAAGTATATCTGCTGCAATATCTTTTAATGTTGGACAATTGGTCATTTTCATTGCTTTTACTAAAGTCTTTTGCAAATAAGCCATATGCATTTTTACTCCTTCTGCACCCAAACCAACTGCTGCCCTTATAATATCTCTACCAATTAATGCAGATTCAGCTCCCAAAGCTAACACTTTAAGGATGTCATAACCTGTCCGAATACCACTATCCACTAAAATTCTTGTTTTCCCCTTTACTTCTTGTACAATTGATGGTAATACTTCAGCTGTTCCTGGGGTATGATCTAACACTCTTCCTCCGTGATTTGAGACAACAATTGCATCTGCACCCGCTTCTACGGCCGCAAGAGCGTCCTCGGGGGTCATAATACCTTTAACTATGAATGGTAAACTTGTTGAATTGATTAGTTCTTTTAAATCTTCAATTGATTTGCGATATACGTTTTTTCCATATTTGGTCATAATAGGAGCCTCACAACCATCAACATCTATACCAACAGCAATTGCACCAATTTTTTCATACATTGAATAAATCTTTATGAGTGTTTCTTGATCACGTGGTTTAGCAATTTTTACTCCCCATCCATCAACTGCGCTAATAGCATCATAACCCGGCATAAAATCAAATGAATAAGTATATGTGTCACCCCGAAATCCTATTGTACCTGCTTGCTTACATCCAAGGACTGTAGCATGGCAGAACTCTTTTTCAGTAATAACCTTTTCTCCCCCAAAACTATTTACACCTGTTGCAGATGCACCCATTATAGGCATAGAAAGACTTTTACCAAAAAAATCATAGGTTGTATCTGGTTCAAAATCAGATCCAATTACTCTCATCTTTAATTTTATTTTTTTTAAAGCGTCTACATTGTTATAAAAACTGGCTCCCGAGCCTATACCACCAATCCCTATGAAGGCGCCATATGAATTACCCTGACATATACGGTTATCTGCACCATCACAGATTCTGTACACGCCACAATGTCCACGCATTTTTTCGCGTGCTGTTGTTCTAACAGTCTCTAAATCTTTTTTATCGTCTTTATTCATTTTATAATCCACCAATTCCTTTTATAATATTTGATACGCTTCTAATAATTGTTTCTAAAAAACAAATATCAATATTATATCCCTATGGAATCTGTATTCTATCTTTTTTATTTAGTATTTAACAATATGGCGAAGTGAAAATAATCCAAGTGAAAGTCATATGGGGTGGTTTTATTTCTTCTCTTTTTTAGGATCAGAAATGGTTATAAACTCCATCTTAGCTGTCTTTAATAACTCTTTGGCAATAAGCTCTCTAATACTTGCTAAGAATATATTGAAATCATTTGTATTTGCTTCCTTAAAAACCTCAATTAATGTTTTCTCGTTGCTGTCTAAACATGCTTCCATTATTTTACTTCCTTCCGCGTAATCCATCAAAGTCCATTCGGGAAATAATTGGTCCCATTTAGAAGAAAATTGTTTCGACTGGGTATCACTTGTCGTAATATACGCATTAGACAGCAGTAATTCTATCTCTATTTCATCTGAACGAGAAATATCCTCGTCCATTTTATTATCTAAGTACAGGATTGCATGAGATAACATTTCAGCGTTAAAGATAACTCTTGTTTCAAGAATATCAGCAACCCTAGCAATCCAATTTTTAACGATATCAAGGGAGGCTCGTTTCGAAATAAAAGCATGAATATCAATTAGATTAAACTTAGAAGAAAAAGAAATTTCCTTTCCTTCATCTTTTTCATCCAGCTCATACGTGGCTTGTCTTAATTTGTCTTTGATGATTATTGCCTTGAGTATCTTAGCCTTATATTTTGAAGGTCTAGTAATAGAGAATTTAGAAAATTGAACTTTAGCAGGAGAAGGAATGGCAAAACCTTTCGGTGTACTGTTTTCCTCTTCCTTTTCTCCTGTATTTACAGGAGCCTGAGAACGAACCGCAAATGAAGAATCAACATAAAGTATTATTGCTTTTGATCTTTGATTTATACATGTATGGACATCAACATATTCGCTATATCCTTGAGAATTTAGTTCTTCTTTGTACAATGATTCGGGTACAAACAATCCACGAATTTTACTACATAAGTTACATTGATATTGTATTTTACGTACGTTATTATTCATTATAATCCATACCTTAGTATTATTCCATTACATATAATTTTTTTATGCAATAAATATGTATTGATAGTACTATTTTGGAAGAGGGAACTTGTTTACCTATTATTGTTTAAGCTAGATTTGCATTAGACCTAGTGATGAGCAAAGAAACTGATTACTCTATTATTTCTACGCTTTGTATCTGCTTGTATTTTTTTCTTAATTCTGTTAAAGGAAAATTGATTATCGAAATCCCCATAACAACAAAAATAAGACCAATTAAGAAGGGCCATGAAATGTTTTCATGTAAGACAAGAAATGAAATAAGTGTACCAAATACAGGTACTAAATTGATAAATATAGCTGTATTAGTAGCCCCTATCTCATTTATTGCAGTTAAATAAAAATAGAAGCCGAAAAAAGTGACAAAAATTCCTAATAGCGTAATACCCAACCAGAATGTGGGATTTTCTAAGACATCTAGAACCCAAAATCGATCAAAGGTTGCCCCTATCCCAAACATAATCACTCCTGCAGTAATAGCGCCTGTTGTTGTTTCAAGCGGCGTGTTTGTTTTCATGCATTGCTTCCCAATAGCACTATAAAGACCCCATAAGATCATGGCCAATAGAATAATGAGATTACCTATTAAATAATCTAAACGAAAATTAAGAATGGATTGAACGCCAATCACAAACACAACACCTATGAAACTCACAAAGAATCCCGTATATTGCCATCTTTTAGAAAGCCTTTCTTTGTGAAAAATATGTGCAAACAAACTTATACTAATTGGATTAACGCCTGCTATAATTGAACCTTGAGCAGCAGTTGTAAACTTCATCCCAATTAGAAAAAGGGTACCATACCCAAAAATACCCGTTAAACCTAAGGTGAAGAAATAAAAAAGAGATTTGTTATCAAATTTAAAAGATCGCCTTTTATAATATAACAAAGGTAGAAAGAAAAAGAGTGCAGTTAGAAATCTAAAAAAGGCGATAGTCATAGGAGGGGCCAAGTGCACTAATATTTTACCTAATGTCCAACTTAGTCCCCAGAAGATAACAGTTAGTAGCATTAATATATATGCTGTGATTGAACTTTTTTCCATTGAATTCTAATACCATTTTCATTGACTTATTTATAATTGTATTCGTTAAAACAGATTCTTTAATGAATTTTTTGTTCTATCGGAACTCATATCATTGAAGTTTTTAACAGATAAAATTAAATTCAACCACGATTAGTTTAGTTTGATGCCAAGAATAGAACCCCCTGAGAAAGAGAAGCTGGATATTTATGCGTTGATTAAACTTCAAGAATCTTTGACAGATAGGGACGAAGAAGAAGAATGGTTTACGCCCCTAGATTTATCAAAATTCCCCAAGGTAGAATATATTCATCATTCTGATACAGAAAAAGGCAATTACAAGGTTTTAAAGAACTTATCAACTGTCTTGAAAAAAGTGTATCTACTGCATCCGTCAACAGATCTGAGTAAAGTTATGGTGGTCTTATATTATGATTATGGTTTTTTAAAAAAGAATGAACTTTCAAAATATAAAACAAAAGATGGGGTGGCATTAAAATGTAAGATAAAGTTGTTTAATAAAAATCTCTCACTATTAGCTGAAATTCCTATGCTAAATGCGTCTTCCTTTACTGAAAGTCCAGTTAAAACAGAAAAACAGTTGTTTTTTGGGTTACTAACTGATTTAAAGCGAAATAGGTTATACTACTATCATATAGAAGCTTATAATCAAACAGGAAAATTAGTTGGTGCATCACCCCTAAGAAAAATAGGAAAAGTAGTGAAGACAATCAATGATCCTCTGTTTGTTTTATCAACTTCGGATTTACATGGGGGCAATGGTGCATTTTTTAGACGTGGAAAAGTGTGGTGTTTTAAACAACGTAATAATCCTCGATTAAAGAAGTTCTTTGAAGCAATTGCTTATGACCGTTCTCTAGTAACTTTTAAGGAAGGATATAGTTTGATGACCTGTTCTGGCGACCATACGGATAATGCTTCTTATGATGAATACTGGGCAGATTTATTTGAAGTCGGTTCAAGTGTTTTATCTCGATTACCACTACTGAGTGCAATAGGCAATCATGATTATTATAATGGGGGTATTTGGCGCGGCCATTTGTTGGGTGGTTTTAATCGTACAAGTAAACATTTTCATCAGTATCTTCATTTTCCTCGTGAGAAAGGAAAAGAAGGCCATTATTATTCAGTCAATATTGGAAATGTTCATTTAATATTTCTTGATTCAGTTGGTAAGAACTGGGGTAATGAATCTATAGATTGTGATAGTCTACAATGGCAATGGTTAGAGTATGATTTGAGTTTGTGGCGTAAGAGCATTAATAAAGGCGGTCCTGAATTTTGTTTTGTTTATCTTCATTCAGCTATTTTCTCATTGGGATTCTACGGGCGTAGTAAAAATAATTCAGATGCTAGGGCACAAAAGTATCTTACAACCCTTTTTCGGAAGTATGGCGTGAATATAGCGTTTTTTGGACATTTTCATGCATATCAACGATCACAGTGGAAAGAAACGCAATATATACAATCAGGTATCTCTGGGAAAAGAGGATATAATCTTAAAGAGGAATTGGCTAAAGATGTTAGTTACACGATTCATAGATTATTAGAAGGAGAGAGATCTAGAGGTTATGGGGTTTTTTATGTTCCACCAAACCAAAGTACGATGACAAAGGACGATCAGAAGAAATTTGATGCATTTTTAGAGAAAGTAAAAGATACTTTAATGAGCCATGATCTGGAAAAATATTTTAATGTAGAACTTCTTCAAACTAATCTAACAAATGAAGATTTTAGACAAGATGCGATCTTAAAACTCGATTTTGTAGAAAATGAAATTATTCCTAATCTGAAAAAATGTGTGTGGTGGCGATATTATAATCTTGAGGGCGAATTATTAGATCAAGCTTTCTTTGAAAAGTTAACTGAAAAGTATGATCAAAATGGCCATAAAACCTATCAAATTAACTGTCCAGAGGATCTTATCCGATAAATGCTAGACTTGTTGAAAATACTATACGTGCATTATAGTAAAATAATAAAATAGAAACATCAAGAGCAAAATATTTTAAGTTTAAATATCATCTATTTAATATGTCTAATAATCCACCAATTATCAGAGAATGGAATAAAATTCTTGTACCTCCCCCTCCAGAGCT
>CAZHRF010000088.1:0-64 GCA_964534625.1 uncultured archaeon
GACTGGTGCTCCACGCTCCTAGATCTTGATTAAATGAAGAAGCATAAGAGAACATATATGCCAT
>CAZHRF010000088.1:164-8269 GCA_964534625.1 uncultured archaeon
ATTTGTGACCCTGCTGACATCCCAACTATTTAGGGGTTGATTAAAGGAAGAAGCATAAGAGAACATATATGCCATATTTGTGACCCTGCTGACATCCCAACTATTTAGGGGTTGATTAAAGGAAGAAGCACGAGAGAACATCCCCCTCATCCATGTGACACTGCTGACATCCCAACTAGCTAAGGGTTGATTAAATGAAGAAGCATAATAGAACATATATGCCATATCTGTGACATTGCTAGTATCCCACTCACCTAAAGGTTGATTAAAGGTATAAGCATGATAGAACATCCAGCTCATAGTTGTGACACTACTGACATCCCACGAATCTATATCTTGATTAAATGAAGAAGCATAATGGAACATCCTCTCCATGGTTGTTACACTACTAGTATTCCAACCCCCAATGTCTTGGTTAAAGGAAGAAGCACGAGAGAACATCTCATACATAGTTGTTACCTGGCTGGTATTCCATGCCCCTAGTGATTGATTAAAATTAGTTTCTAGATTCCAACTCCCAGAATAAAACATCTCACGCATAGTTGTTATTTGGCTTGTATCCCAGTTATTCATAGAGCCTTGATTACCTAAATTGAGACAGCCTTTAAATGCTAGAGCGAGTGTGGTTGTTCCTGTCATATCTGGTGCATCGGTAGCGATAAGCACAAGGTTCTCACATCCATAGAAGTAACTCCCGTCATTCCCTAGGTTTAGATCTCCCCATTGAGAGATTTCTATGATCTTGCGTTTATCTCCACCATCATTAAACCTCCATCCTTCTATGGTTCCCGTTATAGTGAGAGTATACACCCCTGCTGAATCATAGGTATGGGTACCTTCTGTTTGATTCCAACTAGTTATCGTGTCACTCGTTCCATCTCCCCAATCAACGGTAAAATTATAGGTCCCAGTTGATTCCAAGGGTAATGTTACTTGATTATTTTCACTCACGCCACTTTTGGTTGTATCCCACGTCGATATAAATGCTGAAACATCCATAGGTTCAGTTTTTATACCTATTGGTTCATAGGTTGATGTATCACTTGATTCTTGGTTTCTTGGTTGTGTTGTCTGGTGATACTGATCATTACGTATAGAACTATCTTTCTCATTAATTTCATGGTTCTCTAGTATTCGGTGCTCAACTATGTGTTCACCTTGTTCAGTATTTTCCCTTACACGTTTACTACTGTTAGTAGTATTTTGTGACTGTTTTACTACAGCTGACGGTAAAGGCATTACACTTGTTAAAGATAAGATAAAAACAACTATAAAAATAACTGTCGTACGTGTTCTTTTTCTCAAGGTACTTCGCTAGTTACAAATAACTATCTAGTTATAAATAGGTTATGGCAGTTTTTCTTTATTCTCAATTTTTACTGAAGACATAATTCCACCGAGTCTACAAGTAGCATACATTAGATAAACTTTCTTAAAAAAAGAATTACTATTCCGTAACTTTCTCCTCTGATATTATAATAGCGGTTATTTACAAAGAAGAAGCACTTCTTTCCATTGGAAACTAGGGTGTCTATTTATTTAATTAGTTTGTCAATAACCCGTGGGTTATTAGAATATGGAACAAATAAGAATAGATAATATTAGATGAAAGGTAAATAAAAGTGGTGAAAAAAACAAATGAGAGAAAATTTCAAGGTGTATATTGTTATCACCTAACTTCGAAAAAAAAAGGCTGAATTTTTAGCAATCTTCGATTTTATTTGAGTTTATTTTCTTAATATTATTACCTTTATACCAGCTTTTTCTAGTAACTCAATTGCTTCTTCTCTGATTTTTATGTCTATTGCATATGTAATAAACATTTTATGTTCTGCTTTCCCAAACCTTTTCTCGATAAATTCTACTTTGCGTAGAAAGGTTGTTATTTTTTCTATTCTTCTAACTATTGCAGTAACCTCTCCTATTACTAGTGGTTTTTCATTAAACAAGTCTATTTCTACTTCTTTACTATCTGGAAATACTTCATACTTATCATCAAAGAAGATCTTCTTTTCAATTTTGATTTTAGGATATCCTTGTTCCATTAGAAATGTCTCTAACTAATAACTATTAAATTCTTCAAAATCATGTCCCAGTGCTTGTGAAAATTCATCAAACCTATCAAATACCTTATCAAATCTTCTATCCATTACCTCGAATCTTTTATCTACCGCTTCAAGATCCTCTTTAGTTGACATTGTTTTCTTTAATATGATTTTTTAATTCCTTGTTGGAAGAAAAAAAAGGAATATCAACGGAAAGAGCATCCATATGCAACCTAAGATAGTACATCAAAAGAATATAAAAAGTGAATCAAAATGAATATTTGACTCAACTTTGACTTGTTATGTCTTCTTAATGGTATACTAGACCCTTTTATATACCTCCTAGAAATGATGAGAAAAGTGAATCAAAAAAGAAGGAAAGAAGAAAATAATAATTTACATGGATTTTTTGCTTTTGAAGAATAAAAAGCCTAAACCCCCACCAAGAACGAGAAGGGCTGATCCACCGAATATTAATCCATAGAGGACATTAGGCGGTAATCCTTCTTCAGAATCTGTAGGCTCCTCTCCATTATCTGTAGGCGTTTTTGGATTTACTTCAATATCTGTTGATGCTGGATCAGCTGCTTCATAATAAAAACCAGCATAATCGGCAGTAATAGTTAGTGTATAGTTGTTTTTTCTCGTTACAACCATATCCTCTGTTATCCACGTAAATTGCACATACCCACTTGAATTAGTTAACTGTGATTCTATGCTATTATTAGAATTAGAAAATACTCCTGCTGGTGCTTGAATTGTAACAGTTACATCTTTCACTATTTGACTGTTATTAGCTTGAACAAAGACAATTATAGTAACATTTTCTCCTTGAGTTATTGATGATGAAGAGACAGTAAAATCTAGTTCTAATTTGTAAATAGGACGAGTCAATAGCAATTCTAATTGGGTATCATTCGAATAGCTCGGATGATAATCGATGTGTATCAAACTTAAGCCAACAGCAAATATAGTCCCATCTTTATCGAGTATACCAATCCCGGTAGTGTTCCAAGTAACAACAGCATGTCCAGTACTGTTTGTTTCAACAGTAATAATATCAGCATTATTCTCTACAAATGTTCCTCCTAACAATGTAAAGGTTGCATTGCATTCAACAGGATCATCAAGTTCATTTAAAACAGATAGAGTTAATTCAATATATTCCCCTACCTGTGCTTCTGTAGCATTTGCAACAAGGTCAACAGATGCAAACTCATGGATAACTTCGATAAACTTAACTGTTACATTGATTTCTAGGTATATCGGATCAACAGCCAAATTAGTATAAGTGATGTTTGCAGTAAAAGGAAATTCAATATCAAAGTCTACAGTTGGAGCTGTCCACTCTGTTTGGAATACCCCTGAACTATTGGTGTTTCCTTTTATACTTGAAATCTGATTGGAAAATTCTCCATCTAAAGCATCTATGCCCACTAGTGCGTTTGAAACAGGTCCAAAATCACCTATGGCAGTAACAGTAATATCTATCGTTTCGTCTGAAACTATCTCTGTTTTTGAAACTTCTATAACTGATGAATCAAAGTCAATAGGATGTTTGTTAATAATAATTGAAGAATTATATTCGACGATTCTATTTGTATAAGTGATCTTTACGGTTATGTTCGTAGCAGAATCGTCAGCATCAATGAGTTCATTAGCTTGCCATATAACTACCATCTCACCGTTTTCATCAGTAACATCAGTTATTTCATGGTTGACTGTATCAGTAGAATAAGGAAAAATACTCGTATCATTAGTTTCAAGTGAAACATTAGCACCAGATATGAATCCATATTCACCTTTGGCTAAAATAGTAAAAGTAGCATTATGTTTTTCATATACATCATCTAAAGAGGAAACGATTGAACTTTCATCCAATGAGATGGGATGAATAGTAACAGTAGTATTGAGCGTAATTTCGTCACTATCATATTCAATATGTGCTTCAATTTCAGCTTCAATGGGAGCGTCTTCTGTAGGGGTTTCGGGGGCTTGCCATTGTGTTGATACAGTACCTGTGGAATCTGTAGTTAAACTGATCCAATAGTCACTTGTAGTAGATTCAGTAAAAACTCCCCACTCAACAGGTGAGGAGATATTAACATCAGCTCCTTCTAAAACAGTACCGTCTTTTTTTGCAATTACTGTTATGGTTGTATAATGTAACTCATATATGTCTTCAGGAGTTGCGTCAATCGTACTATCAGAGAGAGGATCTCCTTCAGCACTAACTGTCAAAGTTGTTAAAACTATGTTAGCTAATAACAATAGTATTAACAATATACTAATATTAATTGTGTTTTTTTTGTGTTTCTTTATCATTTTTTACATACCTCATTGTAGCTATTAATTTTGTCAAAAGAAAGAGAAAATAGAGAAGATGGATAATGATAATTTGTTGGTGGTAAACTATCATAATACAGGGTATTCATATCCTGAGTATTATAAAAACCTAGGCTGGTAGGATCAGTATTCAAGGATATTTCTACTACTAATCCATATTCAGCAGTATATACATCTGAATGAGGACCACTGCCAACTCTAAAGGTGTAATTAAGACCTAAAGGTAAGACATTAAAGGTAGCATAACCAGTACTATTAGTACGTTCTCTAATGCCTGTGTAAGAACCATCCTCATTAAAGGCATAAATCCATTCATTAGTACGAGGTTCACCACTATCAGTAACATGAACATAAACACCACCACCAACATTAATATTCACGGTTAAGTTATATTCAGCAGTGAAAACTTCTGACCATATCTGATAGCCAGAATAGTCTACTCTAAATCGATAGTTCTCACCAAGTGGGAGGACATTAAAGGTAGCATAACCAGTACCATTAGTTTGAGATCTAAAACCAGTATATGATCCATCTTCGTTGAACGCATACACCCACACATTGGTTATTGCGTTATCCCCACCATCGGTGACATTGGCGTATACTCCGCCACCGACTGTGATATTGACTACTAACCCGTATTCGGCAGTAAAGACATCTGACCATATCTGATAGCCAGAATAGTCTACTCTAAACTTATAGTTCTCATCTAACGGTATAACATTAAAAGTAGCATAACCAGTATCATTGGTTCGAGATCTAAAGCCTGTATATGAACCATCTTCGTTGAACGCATACACCCACACATTGGTTATTGCGTTATCGCCACCATCGGTGACATTGGCGTATACTCCGCCACCGACTGTGATATTGACTACTAACCCGTATTCGGCAGTAAAGACATCTGACCATATCTGATAGCCAGAATAGTCTACTCTAAACTTATAGTTCTCATCTAACGGTATAACATTAAAAGTAGCATAACCAGTATCATTGGTTCGAGATCTAAAGCCTGTATATGAACCATCTTCGTTGAACGCATACACCCACACATTAGTAATAGCATTACCTGTTCCATCGGTAACATTAGCATATAGTCCTCCACCAACAGTGATATTCACAACTAACCCATATTCAGCAGTAAACACATCTGACCAAGTTTGATATCCTGCATAATCCACTCTAAATCGATAATTCTCGCCAAGAGGTAGAACATTAAAGGTGGAATAACCCGTATCATTGGTTCTGGATCTAAAGCCTGTATATGACCCACCTTCAGTAAAGGCATACACCCACACATTATTAACTGGATTATCGCCACCATCAGTGATTTTAGCATATAGTCCTCCACCAACAGTGATATTCACTACCAATCCATATTCAGCCGTGAAAACTTCTGACCAGATTTGATATCCTGCATAATCCACCCTAAACTGATAATCTTCGCCAAGAGGTAGAACATTATAGATGGCATAACCTGTATCGTTGGTTCGAGATCTAAAGCCTGTATATGACCCACCTTCAGTAAAGGCATACACCCACACATTGGTAACTGGGTTTCCACCACCATCAGTAACATTAGCATACAAACCACCACCAACAGTGACATTGACAACTAATCCGTATTCAGCAGTGAAAAAGTCAGACCAAATCTGATAGCCAGAATAGTCTACTCTAAATCGATAGTTTTCACCGAGAGGAAGGACATTAAAGGAACTATAACCCGTATCATTGGTTTTGGACCTAAAACCAGTATATGACCCACCTTCAGTAAAGGCATATACCCACACATTGGTAACAGCGGTACCTGCTCCATCGGTGACATTAGAATATACTCCACCACCAACGGTTATATCAACTACACTACCGTCAGATGCACCAATAATATCACTCCAGATTTGATATCCTGCATAATCCACTCTAAACTTGTAATTTCCAAGACCAACAGTAAATTCCGATAGTCCAGTAGAGTTTGTCTTAGTTCTATCACCGGTGTAAGAACCTTGTTCGGTAAAGAGGTATACCCAAATGTTACTAATTGGATTACTGCCACCATCTATCACCCTACAATAGATATTTCCTCCACCTATGTCAATGGTTACTTGTTCTTGATCAGGATAGGAAATGTCTTCGCTATAGTAGTAAGCACCCATATAATAGGCTCTGACTTTATAATTACCAGCTTCAACTGATAAATGTGCTATACCTTCTTCATTTGTTAAGGAAGATTGACTCAAATAATTCCCGTAAATATCGTACAAAAAGACTTCAACATTGGAAAGAGGAGTTGAAGAGGACATAACTTGAACATCCAAGATACCACTTGAAGATTTCAAAAGGATAGGTTGATTGTTTCCCGAAGGATGGATAAAAACATCAGTTGAATGAGATTCCAATCCAAGAGCGGCTCTAGCATAATAGCGCCCTGGATAGAGGTGGGTGGTAGAAAGACCTTGTTCGTTGGTATTTTCACCACTATAGGCAAACTCACCAGTTGAATAATAAAAGTTTAAGGTGGCGTCACTAATAGGATTTCCATCACCATCAGTATATTCTATTCGAACAGGATCACCTGGGGTAAATTGAGTATTACTGATATCAAAAGCACCAATTATTAGATCCTCACTCCATATCATAATGTTCATAGAATAACCGGGTTGGATTTCATCTGTACCATCAAGTTCAGCATAAAAATATACATCTTTTGTGCTCTTACTTGTTAGCTCAACAGTTTCTTCCATCAAAGGTACCCAATTAGTTCTAACGGTGTCATCATCGTTTGTTGCTATTATCGTCATATTGGTGATGGTAGTGTCAGTCGTGCCAAAATTTTCTAACCTGAGAATCATCAAATCACAATTCCCATCATGGTCATAATCATAAAAATTACTCTGATTTCTATCTAAATGAAGAATAGGATCAAAGTCTGGATTCAGCATGGGAAACACTACTAAAAATACCATTGCTGTTGCTGCAAGCACTAACGCAATGATAATAACTGTTGCTATGACCGGTGAAACACCTTTTCTTTTAATTTTACTATATAAACCTTTTATATTCATTTTTATCCCTATTTCTTTTCTTATTATTGTTTGATCATGTTTCTTGTTTCTTGATTTATATTGACAATTTGATAGTTTAAACTAACAATATGAGATTCAGCTAGGTTCGATTTAAATCCCACTATGTATTCGGAAATGAATAAATTTGAACAGATATGATTATTATTATTATAGAAATAGAATTTAAATGAACTACTGTTTGAACTTGCTGTAATGTCTATTTCTATTGTAATCACCGTACCGTATTCTGCGGTAAACACTTCGGACCAGTAGTAATCACTCTCATAAGTTACCCTGAATTGATAGTCTTCATCTAAGGGGATAGCAGAGAAGGATGCATACCCTGTGTCGTTTGTTCTCGTTCTAAACCCTGTGTATGTTCCATCCTCACGGAACAGATGTACCCATATCCCTACTATCGGGTTTCCATCTGTATCTACTACTTTTGCATGTATCTCTCCCCCTATTTCTATAGTGACCACCGTACCGTATTCTGCGGTAAACACTTCGGACCAGTAGTAATTGCTCACATAGGTTACCCTGAATTGATAGTCTTCATCTAAGGGGATAGCAGAGAAGGATGCATACCCTGTGTCGTTGGTTCTCGTTCTAAACCCTGTGTATGTTCCATCCTCACGGAACAGATGTACCCATA
>CAZHRF010000089.1:0-8173 GCA_964534625.1 uncultured archaeon
CTTCTTTCTCTCCTCCCTTTTCGTCTTAGAAGAAAGAAGGAACTAAAACGATTACGAAAAGAACAAGCCAAACGATTACAAAAAGAATAAACCAAAGATTATGAAAAGAAGGAACTAAAACATTTACTGCACTAAATTTAAAAATATGACAAATTAATTTTTAGATTTAGAGGAGATTTTGTATTATTGATTTGATAATTTGAACAGTATTCCATATATCTATGAACGTATTGTAAAGCGGACTTGGAGCTATACGTATTGTTCGTGGGGGTCGATAATCTATTATCACTCCTTGTTTAATAAGCTCATCACAGATTTTTTCTGCTTTATTATGTTCCAATGCTATATGTCCCCCTCTTCTATTCACCTCTTCAAGAGAACCAAGGCTAAAATCATACTTAATCAGTTCTTCTTTAATCATGAAAATCAGATATTCTGTTAGGAGGATTGATTTTTTGCGGATATTTTCAATTCCAGCTTCACGTATAATATTTAAAGATCCGTCTAATGTAGCAGACCCAATTATACTTGGTGCTGATAATTGCCATCCACCTGCAGAGTGATCATGATTGAACGAAAGTTTAAAATCAAATATTTCATCTTTTTTATTACCAAACCAACCTGTTAATGCTGGGGGTATTTCAAAATGTTTTTTATTCACATACAGAAAAGCATTAGCCCCAGGTCCTCCGTTTAAATATTTATAACTACACCATGTAGCAAAATCAACTTCCCATTCATCAAAATAGTGCGGTACAACACCAACTGAATGGCTACAATCAAACCCTATGAGAATCCCTCGTTCATGGGCTGCTTGAGTAAGGGTCTTTATATCTAACAATTGTCCGCTTTTATAAAGCACGGAGGGAAGGAATACCAAGGCTATATCATCTTGCATCATTTCAATAATTTTATTTTCCTCTAAATTCATTCCATCTTTGCTGGGGACTAAAATAAGATCATTTTGAGGATCAAATCCTCTTAACGCCATTTGACTTCTTAAGGCATAAATGTCAGTTGGAAAATCTATTTCATCAGCAAGTATTTTATTTTTTTCTGGTGTTGGATTATAGAATGTACTGATTAGCGAGTGAATATTACCAGTTGTAGTTCCAGTAAAGACTACTTCTTCCTCTTTTGCACCTACTAAAGCAGCACATTTTGCTCCTATTTTCTCAGCCATGTAAAACCACGGTGTCTTTGCTTCATACCACCCTCTAATTGCCAAATCTTTCCATTCTTTTAACGCTCTAAATAAAGAGTGTTCTGCATCACGAGATAACAAACCGAGGGAATTACCATCAAGATAAATTTGTCCCTCTTTAGTGTAAAAACGTGCTTTGATATATTTTAAATCATCTTCTTCATCAAGATTTTCAGCAAAACTTTTGCTGTTTGTAAACTTAACTTGGTCCATCTTATAACTAAATTACAAAATAGCTTTAATAGCTTTATCATGAAACTTTGACTCTGGGTAACGGAATTAAAGATGAAAAATACCCTATACTGATAGATTTATTCGCTAACGATTATTTTTTAAAGAGACCTATGCTCACTTCTTTCAATGATTGAGACCATTTGCACTTATTTGTTTGGTTCCGAACCCACTATACGCATGTCTTTAGCTAATCAATTCGGAAAAAAAGGAACAGAATCAGATATATCACTATATTCCTATGCTAAAGAATATATTTTAGAAACAGTTGATCCAAAATCATATCCAGAAAAAATACTTCCTTTATATCAAACTGCTATGATGACAGATGTACCAATAATACTTGTGCCACCCACAGGACCAGATGCATATACAGGAGAGTTTGCTTTACTCTTACATGCTCTTGAATACCGAAATGGCATTATAGTTATTCCTCACGAAGGAGATTTTTATACATTGGAAGAGGTTAAAACAAAGATAAAGAAAATGTTTAAAGATTTAATTGTGAATAACTACCCTATAGTAGCTGTTAATCTTACGGATGGTACTTCAGTTAACAATCTTAAAAACCTTATACTTGAAAAAAATAAGGATAAACCAGATCTCTATTTACTCAAAAACGGAAAAGCACGAGTTGACATTGACCATGTTTTTCCTGTTAAAGGCGTTGGTACCGTCGTTTTGGGTAGACTGCGTAATGGACAAATAAAGAAAGGCGAAAAACTTTTTGTACATCCTTCTGATAGAATGTGTGTTTTAAGATCAATTCAAATGCATGATATAGATCACAAGACTGCAGCAAAAAATGATCGCGTTGGTCTTGCATTACGGGGAGTACTACCAAAAGATGTAGAGAGAGGGCATATCCTTTCAAACACTGAAAATTGGGAAATAGCAGACAAAGTGACAGTAAACCTAAAACTTGTACCATATGCAAAAAGACCTAAAGAAGGAACAAGCAGACATCTAATTGCAGGATTACAATCTAGGACTGTAAAAATACTCCAATCCGAAGAGATCCCGAACAAAAAAGATGAATACAAATTAAAACTACAAATTCACAGGGAAATGCTCATATCAGAAACAGAGACATTTATTCTTATTGATCTAAACGACAAACCTACCATAATAGGCAAATGTAGAAAGATTAGGTGAAATTAATTTCCTGAATTGTGATGAACAGCTAGTTCTTTTTCATCTTCTTTAAACCTAGGAATATATTCAAGAATTAAATCAAGCATGGGTTTAGAATGAGCATTTTTGTTCGTCCGTATATTAGCATAGAGGGTATTTTTCATCGAATTCTCAATTCGCTTAATATTCTTTGGCTGGTGAAGTTTATCAGATTCAGCATCAATGATTAGTACCTTATTATCTATATTGGTATAAACCATAAAAAAATCGTCCATAATGATATGTCTTAAAACATGAAGGTTTTTTTTCAGATCTATTTCTTCTAAAGCTCTTAATAGTTTGGCTGCTTGTTCCTTTGATTCACTTTTCTTATTTATCAACCACCATTGGACCGGTTTTTTAAATAGTCGTATAAACCACGCAGGTGAGTATTTTATTAAGATCTTTGCTCCTTTCGGAGTTTCCAATCGTGTGAGAGGACCGAAGAGGATGGGCATTAATGGTTCTATCTTATTTTTAGCTAGAGCATAAGCCAAAACTATAGAACCATATGACGATGATAAAATGATTAGTTTATCTTCCTGTAAGTCATAATACTCAATGATCGTAGCTAAATCATCTGAAAGTGTATCTAAATGCACTTTTGTATCCCAATTTATTTTACTGGACTTCTTTTCTCTACTTTCATAATAATAAATATCAAAAGTATCCTTTGCAGCCATAAGCAAATGATCCCACGCCAAAATTATTGAAGACCAACCAGGTACTAAAAAAAGCGTATAAGGAGATCTGTTTTCTTCAGGACTTTTGGTCGAATATACTAATAATTCAGATCCATCAGCCACAGTCACATATTCTTTTGTGGCTATTTGTTCATATTCTCCATAATAGTCTATTTTTTCAAATCGCTTTTCTGATGGATTCATGTTATTTCATATACGAAATTTAGTTATTAATAAACATTAACTATATCAGAAAGAAGGTAGAGAAAACAAGAAATAAAAATAGATAAGACTTTGAATAAATTTTTTTTATTATTCAAATTTAGGGAGATATTCAAGAATTAAATCAAGCATGGGTTTAGAATGAGCATTTTTGTTTGTCCCTAAATTTGCATAGAGTGAATTTTCCATCGACGCTTTTATTTTTTTACTATTTTCAGATTGGTGCATCTTGTCTTTTTCAGCATCAACTATCAATACTTTGTTGTTTATCTGGGCATACATCTCCCAATTTTTTTTGGTTATTATGTTGTGGGCAACAAATAGGTTCTTTTTGAAATCCATTTCATCGAGTACTCGCAAATACTTTGCTAATTGCTCTTTTGATTCGCTTTTTTTTCTTTTTAACCATGAACGCGCAAAAAACAGTACAATAGGCAGTATAGGTATATAGAAACAATATGGTACATGCTTAATTATCCTTCGTGTACCTTTTGGCACGTCTAACCTAGCTGGTGGACCAAACATGATGGGCATAAAAGGATCAATTCTTTGTTGTACCATTGCATGACCTAGCACCATTGAACCATAACAGCTACCCAATAAAATGAGTTTATCTTGCTCTAAATTATAATACTCAATGATTGTCACTAAATCATCTGAAAGATCATCTAAATACACTTTTGTATCCCAATTGAGTTTACTGGACTTTTTTTCTCTACTCTCATAATAATAAATATCAAAAGTATCTTTGGCTTCCATTAATAAGCTGTCCCAACCCAAGATGACTGATGCCCAACCAGGAACGAAAAAGAGCGTATAAGGGGATCTGTTTTTTTCAGGAGCTTTGGTTGAATATACTAATAATGCAGTTCCATCAGCCATAGTCACATATTCTTTTGTGGCTATTTGTTCATATTCTCCTAGATAACCTGTTTTTTCATATTTCTCTATAGATTGGTTCATGTTCTTCAAAAAAATCTGCTTATTTATAAATTTTCATTTAACGTTAGTACTTGCGAATTAAGAAATATTCAAGAGTTCTATCCATATAAAGTGAATTGTAGCCTGTTGTATCGGAAAAAATACAAGTAGAGCACTATTTCGGAAGTAATAAACATAAGAAAAAAGATAGAACTATTAATTTACTGATTTAGTGCTTTTGGTTTATAGCTTTAGTGATTTTACCTAAGAATTTTCTAAACCTGATATAGACAGACGATTCTTTAGAATTGAATAAGAGAGATAGTTTTTTATAGAAGTTTATACTGATGTATATTGATTTCAATGGTTGATGATGAAATTAAACAAGAACTTGTAGAAGAAATTCTAAAAGAAATAGACGAAGAGTTACGAGAATATTTTGATGATATGGAAGAAGACGAACTTACTATCATAATTCAAGCTATTCAGAAAAAAGTACGTGTTAACGTAACTGATACGGTCATGGAAAGCCTAAATGTAGCAATTAATGAAAATATTGTAGAAGATCTTGGAGTCAAATTAGCGGAGATCATTACTGCTGAAGTCAAGAATCAACTAGAAAACAAAATAGATGAAGATGACCTATCTGAGCTTCTAGACATCCTGGAAGAGGAGATAATAGAAGAAACGTATGATACAGTTTATGAAATTGATGAAGAGGAAGAGTGGGAGGAAGAGGAGGATGAAGAGTGGGACGACGAAGACTACGATGAAGAGTGGGACGAGGAAGAGTGGGAAGAAGAGGATTAAACAATCTTAACTCTTTATTTCTAAACTTTTTTCTTTATTCTTTTACATTTTATTTTACTTTATTATATTGTTTCTAACATCATTCTTTTTCAAATCCAATTTGGAGAGAAAAAAATGATGAAGAAAATATAGTTCTATTTTGGTCTGATTATACCTTTATATACCCCCTTGTTTTTGACTACAAAGGTGAATCATCTGAAGGATGTGGGAGGAAAAATCACAATAGGTGGAAATAAATAAGAAGTAACTTTAAGAGGTAAATCAAACTCATCTAACTGAAGGATTTTTGGACCTTTAGACGAAGGTATAGTATTTTTACCTTAGAAAGAACTTTGTGTCACAAACTAAGCTGAAAGAGTTCTTTCTTTATCAGGCAGATTCAGATATTAATAAGATTTTGAAGTAACAAACTATAAATTGATTTCATTGCCTAATACTGGATTAATGATAAATTAAACAAAAAAATACTTTGTTTTTATTGATAAAATAGTACAAACAAAAACATTATCTCTTAATGAACTGGAAGAGGTTTTAAAGCAAGGAAACTCTTTTTTACACCCTATATTCCAAGAAGGCATTATCATCTTTTCAAGATTAGATTTAGACATAAGTTTTAACTTTTCTGAAACTTTGCATTCTATGACGACTTATTGCATGTAGAATACAGTCTACAATTAAATATTTGAGTACTATTCTTTCACTTTCATACACAAAAGATCTATCGCTTTCTCATGATTTTTACGTTTGATTACTATTAGAATAAAAGAAATAAACAATATTATGGTGGGAGATAGTAAAAGAAGAAACTCCTCAAGATAATGGGTAAATTCTAAAGGAGGATAATTAACAGTAATATTTTGTGTTTTTAATGATGAAAGATCATTACAGTAATAGTAAAAAAACAAGGCCGTAGCAGTATTACTTAGTGTCCCCCATTCATCCTTATACCAAAAAGTAGGAAAATTACCATAAGCCTCTAGTTGTGCAAGGTTGACAGTAGACAAGACAACATTAGAATAAGAAAATTCTCGTAGGGGATATCCATTATATATTGAAAAAGCGATATATGGATCAAGATTAGAGATACTGTGTCCATATAACACATTTGACTCAAATCTTTCATTAAGACAGTTAAAAATCTTGGTTTGATTTATCAAATTCAATTGATTAGTTGCATTTAGATAAGAATAGGCGTAAACAGTTTCACCAACATTATTTTTGGTTGGAACCAGAGGATGCGCAAAACAGCCATTGGGTAGTCGCCAAGACATTACAAAATCTGTGACCTTAGTCCAATTTATGCAATCTAATTTATCTAAAGACTCAAGTAGTTTGTATGAAAAGAAAGAATATCGAGGTGAAGGAAAACCAGCTTCATGAGATAAAAAACCTCTTTCTTCATCCCAATTGTACAACACGTTATCAGTCCATTCTTGTTGAGAAAGTATGTCTGTACCATCTATCAACTTCAATATCGAATAGGCACTAAAGAGACCTTTGGCACCTGAAGGTCCCCAGTATCCCCAACGAAAGTATCTCTTAAACCAATTTTTAATTCTGTTATAGTCTAATGAATTAGTTTCATTAAGAACAAATAACAGATATGACCCAGTATAAGTGCTCATAAGGTCAGTTTCATAATTGGGGCGATTAAAATGATCAGATTGTATTTCAGGAACACTCTTAAAACCACCTGAAATTTTATCATAACAACTTTTAACATAATTTATGGCAGCATCGTATCTTGTAAAATTATCATTACTTTTGGTATCAGCTCTACAATCATAAATAATATCATAATCTGACCCATCAAAAAATATTTTTGTTTGCAATATGTTATTACACAACCCAAAAAATAAAAGAGAAAATATCAAAAATGTTAGATAGTACCGCTTTTTAACATATTTAAATAAAAACAAATGAAAAACAAGGGGTAAAATCATTACTTTTTGTGTATTTGTATTCTTCATGTTCTCAACCAAACGTTTAATTGTTTATAGATAAAGTTTTGTAGAATAATAATCTTTCATTACGTACGGGAATGAATCCAAGTAAACAATAATTTGAAGTATTATAAAAAATATCAAAAACACAAGAATAGCAATAAGTATCCAACCAATACCACAACCCCAGTTTTCTATTCCCCAGCTTTTTGCATTGGTACTAAGGCAATCTTTAATATCATTAATTGTACCCCAAAAACTGGTGGCAACTCTTTCTAAGAAGTTGACTTCTGATCCATCAAATTCAGCATTCCAAACCTCATCATCAATATTATTGTCTTTAATAGCTCTATGTCTATCAAAATAATCTGATTTAGCTTGGTCAAATGCATCTTCTACGGAATATGTACTCTCCAATGCATAATAATAAATATAACTTGCCATAGCAGCACATGTGATATTGTCAACTGATTTCTTGGGTCCCACAACCACCTCAGCACCTAGTTCATTGAAGGCATGGTGAATATAATGAAAAAAAATAAAATAATGGCAATATTATTTATTTTATTGACTAGTTTTACTTTCTTATCATTGAATCCATTACAATTAAATGGTTTAGAAAGAAACTATTTGAACAATCTTCGAAAGATAATACAAGCAAAATACAATTCGAATTTCTGGTATGAATTAGACCCGGGTCCTGGTGGTTCTGGTGGTTACCCTCCTAGCTCTGATATGTATTTTCAACAGCTTCTATCCTTTAATCCTTATCCTGAAGCTGGAACCATTCAAACTGAAAATACTGAGGGATATTACTCGGCAGGCTCTTGGGTTGTAAGCCAAAAATCAGCTACAACAAAAGAGAATTTCCTAGACAGTTTTATTGATATGAACAATCACACAAATCACCGCTTTTGTGTATCATATGTTGGACATGAGTTCTTTTGGGTACAACTGGGTACGTAACCCAATACACCCGCCAGTGT
>CAZHRF010000090.1:0-7357 GCA_964534625.1 uncultured archaeon
AAGGTTAAACTGTTTCTATCTCAAATCCCAAGTCTTCAACTTTAGCTATATCTTTCCCTTTAAATATTGAGAGATCATGTGCTTTATATCGGTCAACACTATTAGGCTTTTGAGGTAATTCAACTAGGTTGTTAATGATATCTTTTCTTGTTAAACGCCCCAGAAATTTCATAAGATCAACTATTGTTGGTCTGAGGTTGGTATAGAGGTCTTTATAGCGTATAACATGGATTTGTTCTTCAGGTAATAATTCATTAACCTTATCTAATGCTGCTTTGTTACTCCTATACCAATAGTCCAACATTGTATTAGGGTCTAAAGTACCCAGTAACGGATAATTGATATTAAAAGAAGATGCCCAAATCTTCAATTGGTTATTTTGAGAAGAAAAAGCAAAATCCAAACCATGCTCAATGACATGAACATAGTGTAATTTTGGATATCTCTTCACCAATTTATCTAAATAAAATTGTGAGCTATATCCTTTCCACCCCCATCCTTTATAATCAGAAGCATTTATCCCTTCAGAGGTCTTTAGATACTGTTTACGGGACTTTGTCCATTTAAGTAAGACTGGCAGATTTATACCATGACTGAGTATGCTCAAATGGCGAGTGACATAATCTCTCGAGGCTTTATGTATTATTTTACGATCTATTTTCTTAATGTCTCCTTTAAATCCCTCTAGCATTGACCTTTCAAATAACGATAAAACAGCTCCAAACTCATTGTCCTTCTTTTTTTCAACCTTATTTAACCAAATGGGACGATTAAACAATAATTTTGCAGTACGATTATTTCTATATTTATCTAGATCCACTCCCATAAAATAATCGAGTTGTCTTAATACATCAACAATAATCTCTGTTCCTGTTCTTGTTGTACCACTTATAACTATTGGATCCTTGAATTGTTTATCACTCATATATGATTACAAGTAAACCACCAATAAATAGTTTACTAAATGAAAATGGCTCTATCTCTGGGTTTTGATCTAAAATGAAATGAGAATTGAAAAAAATATAAAGAGAGGACTTTTTATCCTTATTTGTCTTTTCAAGACTCTTTTTGCGCTGGATATAAGAGCCCTAAGCCTATTAACGCATATGAAATTTGTGCGAAAAACAGAATGATCAAGCCTACACTTGTTTGGTGTATCGATGGGATGTATCTAACCCTAACTAATGCAGAGCCTAACATACCTACTGAAATCAACCCAATACGCCAATCTTTTGTTTTAATAGCTAAATAGGAAAAGAAGGCTAAAATAAACAGAGAATAGGAAAATAAGAGAATAAGCCCTAAGTTAAATATCCCCAAATCAAATACTGTAACAACCACATGATAAATAATGCTAATGATTCCAAACACAACCACCACTTTCGAACCTAGTTTTTCAACTTCTTCACTAAAGAACTGTAAATAAAATATGCTTAATGCTAAAAAAGTCAAAAAGATGTAAAGGGTTGTTATTACAAAAAGCTCTTGGAATAAATCTGTTCTATTTTGTACATCTCCACCAAATAGTTCATAATAATTTACAAAAACAATTTTTATACTCATTCCTAATCCAAGAATTGTAAATCCTAATCCCCAATGCAACGTTACAGGTGACTTTGTGCTTTTATATCTATAGAGATAGTAAACACCCATACTTAAAGTTAACAGCGCACCAAACGTTAACAACAATCCTTCCCATAGTACAAAATTTTCTATTTGATTTAATAATATCATTCTCTCACCTTATTTGTTATTTATCTATCTAAACAATGACGATTTAAGATTATTGTGTGCTTTAAGTAAACCTGTTTGATATTCTGCCATTAGCTCACTAAATAGTTTTTGTTCTTTTTCGTCAAATCCTATATTCTTTACTAAGTAATCCAATTTCTGGTATAAATCATTTACCCCTTTTTCATCTACATCCAATTCCTTTGTCAACTCCACCATCTTTTTAGCTGCTGCTTTTTTCTTAAGGGTATTTTCTTTATAATCAGATAATATAGAGCGCAACTCAAGAGTATTAGTTTGTTGCTCAATATCCCCACTCTTACTTAAGTTAAATAATCGTAAAACTTCTTGTATAAGTGGCGAATCTTCTTGTTTATAAAATAAATCTACTTTAAAAGAAGAAGGATATTGTTTTTCTAATGTTAGAAAATGCTCATGATAAAGAGAGATCTCCTCGTCAGTTAAAGGATTTCGTAAAAGGAGAATAATTCGAAGAGTAACAATTTCAAACGTAACTAATGTGCTTTTACCAAAATCTATTCGATGTATATCGTGTCCTAGTGAATGGGCAAACGAGATAATGGCAGATAAAACTCCCCCAAATAGCTGTTCATCAACTTTTCCTTGCTCAGTAGCGTGGCTAAAAATGGTTAACCCACCAGAACTTAAGATCCAACAGCCTAAAGGAGTCTGAACACTCATCAACAAAGATATTGTTATAAACTATTTAAACATAACTTTAGTCCTATTGGTGAACAATACAAAATGTTATTTATAGGGATCACAACCCTATTACATTTAATGGCATGTTACGTGAATTTAAATGACAATCTATTGGTAAGAAAAATACAGAAACATCTTCATTTTTGAAGAAAAAAATCTTGAAAAGAAAGGAAAAAAGAAAAGGAAGAGAATTATTCTCCAATTTTATTGTTTTTTCTGCATATCGAAGGTTATATTTGTTAAAGACAAAAGCTCCTATGAGGAAAATTAAAATGGTCCAAGTTGCAAGAAAAACCATATCAAAACACATATGATTCAAGTCAGTAATAGAACTCATAAGATACCATTTCTCATGACAAGATAAGCAGATTCTCAAACGGATAGCGGGATACTCCTCAAGAAAAGAAACAAACAATAACAATCCAATTTTCCTATAAAGATATTGACTATCTGCTAGAGGAGAGATTAGAAAAAATTTCCTTTTTTCCTAACAAAATATTTGTACAATTCTAATGGAACTAGTGCTACACTAACAGCTATAAAAACAAAAATCCAATCCAATAGACTTAATGGTAAGAATTCCAATCCCATATTAAGAGTGTTAATCATAAAATTCTGGATGCTAGAAATATAAAGAATAAATAAAAGTCCAATAGGAATAAATAGTACCAGAAATAATACAAGCAATGAAAAATTTTCTTTTAAGGATTTCCAGACTGGTTTGTTAAAGTGTCTTATACTTAATATAACTAAACTTTCTGCAATTAGCAAAACCATCAAAAACATAGTACGTGCTTTAGCATGTTGCCAACTTACAGGATTGACAATATTTATACTTGTATCAAACGTAGGCTCAATTATGCTTTGGTTACTTGGATAGACAGGAATTATACCATAATAACAAAGGAGATACATTGTTCCTGCACTTATTGCTAAACTTAAAGCTAAAACAACAAGTGCTCCCCAATAGCTTTTGTTGAATATATTTTCTTCATTGCGCGGAGGATAATTCATCACATCAGTAGTAATATCATCAATAATAAAGACTAAAACAGGGATAAAATGAGCTGTGGTAAATAAAAACACCCGTTGGACATTATTAACTAGAACAAATTCAGGTATATATGAACTAGCAAAATAAATGATTGCCTCTGCTATATTGACTGTTATGTAAAAGAAGATCATATACCGAATCTTATCAAATAGCCCCCTTCCTTCTTTAATACCAAGAACTGTACTTACAAAACTGTCATCAGCAATAATAATATCAGATGATTGTTTTGCTACTTCTGTTCCCCTCATCCCCATACATATCCCACAATCAGCTTGAGTCAAAGCGAGAGAATCATTTATGCCATCACCTGTCATCGCTACAACTCTATTAACTGATTTATAACGTTTAACAATCTGTTGTTTGTGTTTAGGAGTAACTCGAGCAAAAACTTTAGTGCTAAAAAATGAATCATCCGTAAGGGTCATGATTTTATTGCCTTCAACAACCGACTCATTTTTATCAATTATACCTACTTTTTGTGCAATAGACTTGGCTGTTTGAGAAGAATCACCAGTTATCATAATAGATGTAATCCCAGCTTTATCACACTCTTTTACTGCTCTTTTCACTCCTTTTCGGGGAGGATCTTGAATACATACAAAACCATTATAGATCATTTGAGTTTCAAAATCGTCTCTTTGATCTCCCCTTGATATAGCAAGATCATTGGATAGCACCCTAGATGCTAAAGAAAGTATCCTATATCCCTCTCCTGCAAAGTTTTCAACTTCAGCTAAAATCTGTGTTCGTAATTCTTGGTTTAAAACCTTACTGGTACCATTAGCGCTCCCTATATAATCACAACGGGGTAAAATCTTTTCTGTTGCCCCCTTACAAAACAGAATATACCCCTCACCAGCGCCATCTTGAAAGATTTTAGTCATTCTTTTGAATTTAGAATCAAAATTATATTCTTTAATAAATGTATAATTTTCTCGAATACGAGATTCATTTAGATCAGATTTGTTAAACAAAACTAGAAAAGCTGCGTCGGTAGAATTACCAGATACTGTCCATGTAGAGTTATCTTCCAAAACAGGCTCATGGTCAGCTATAAGATGAGCATTATTATTTAACAGTCCGCCTATCAGTATATCTCGTATTCCATTTTCGCTATAAGGATCACTATTTGAACGTAAATGAGTAGAAGGGAGTTCTTTTTTACTTTCATTATCTCTTAAGGGTTTGATTGAACCATTGTCTGTATAACTAACTCCGCTAACAGTGTAATATCTTTTTGTATCCCAAATGTACTCAATTACCATTTTATTTTCTGTAATAGTGCCTGTTTTATCAGTGGCAAGAACTGAGCATCGTCCTAAAGTTTCAATGGCAGAAATATTACGGATAATCACCTTGTTTTTAGCCATAGAAAGTATACCAGTAAGAAGAATAAGCGTTGTCCATAGGGGAATGGCAATGGGCATAATAGCCATAGCGGTAGTAAATGAAATAACCAGATCATTCATAACTAAACTAATATCAGATATCGTTCCTCTTTGTATATGAGCAATCAATTTGTATGTAACAGACGAACTAATAAAAAGCAATACAGCCACACCTAACCATTTGGCCAAGACGTTTACTTTTGCACGAATAGGTATTTCATTTGTAGACATAGCAGAAATTTCACGAGCAAGATTACCTAATTCAGTATAAACGCCAGTACTTACTACAACAGCAGAAGATCTTCCATATTCAATGAACGTTCCTTTATATACCATGTTGAGCTGTTGGGAGAGCGGAATATCTAAAGGCAAAGAAGAAAAAGGGGAATGGGTTTTTTCTACTGGTACAGATTCTCCAGTTAAAGTAGATTCATTAACTACAAGGTTACTAACAGCAATAAGTCTAGCATCAGCTGGGACTCGATCTCCTTGCTCTAGGGTAATTATATCTCCAACTGTCAATTCAGAAGCGGGTATCTTATTTATCCTATTCTCACGAAGAACAGTTGCCATTGGAGGAGCGAGTTTATGGAGGGTATCCAATTTTTTCTGAGCTCGAATTTGCTGAAAAACAACAAAAAAAATGTTAAAAACTATATAAACCATCCAAAAACTTACTTGACTCCTAGTTTCAGGTACCCAAATGCTTAGTAAAAGAAGAATAGCTGAAACAATGAGATAGATATTTATTAACCAATTAAATAGAGGAGAAAAATACACAGCCCAAATCGAGCCTTTAACTGGGGGTATAATATTTGGTCCATAAATCTTCAATCTTCGTGAAGCTTCATCACTTGTTAGTCCAGTATTATAGCTTGTACGCAAGGTTTGTTCTATCTCTTTAAGATTATGAGAATGTGCATGAAACTGATTTTGAGGTTTATATTTTAGATTTTTTTTAAAAAACATGACCATTCTCCACAGCAAGATTTGTAGTAACTTATAGATCACTCAATTTTTGTCCTTTTTCAACTTTTAGATAATGAGGGGACGTATTCTAATCCTCTAATAATTAATCTTTTTTACAAAAAATACATGTATAAAAGAAATAAAACTCTTGACTATAATGAACATCAGTATGTAGAAATAAAAGAATCTTAATTATCTCTCTTTGTTAGCTATAATACTAAAAGATACTGTATATGACAATATCGAGTCAATAAACTTTAAATAATTAATAATAAACACAACTTATGCATATCAAAGCATTCATGATCTTTTTTTCGTTTATTTTGTTATTTACAACAATAAATCATACAACAGGAAGCACTAAGATAGAAAATGTAAAAACAGAAATAACAATAAAAGAAGCAAGAATAACAGATGGAATTAGAGAGTTGAACAGCAGATCAATATATTCTGATGCTGAGATTCAACAAGATGAAAAGAATATATCAGAAATACAACAAAAAAATGAAGTGAATAGAACAGATTTACATATTATAAAACAAAGTGAATACGAATTAATTGTGTTACAAGGAAATGATGATGATGAGTTCATATCAAAATGGGATACAAATTTAACAAGTACGTATTCAAGTGATAACGATCAGATTTGTTTACCCTTACAATCAACAGGTACCTATAATTTTACTGTTGACTGGGGAGATGGAACAATAGACACAATAACTGAATGGAATCAACCAGCAGTCACCCACACTTATGATTCAGCTGGTGTTTATATCCTCAATATCACCGGAAGTATAGAAGGGTGGCAATTCGATAATGGTGGAGATAGACTCAAAATCATAGAAATTGCCCAATGGGGAAATTTAAGTCTAGGTAATGACGAAAGCTATTTCTCTGGGTGCGAAAACCTTGTACTTACTGCTATTGATAGCCCCAATTTAAATGGTACAACTAATCTCTCTTATGCCTTTAAATATTGTAAAAACCTTGGAGATAATGGAACAATGAATAATTGGGATGTCAGCAGTGTAACAACTATGAGCTGGATGTTCTATTATGCTGCTTCATTTAATCAAGAGATAGGTGAGTGGAATACCAGCAGTGTCACAACTATGGCATATATGTTCTATTCTGCTGCTTCCTTTAATCAATCCATAGGGAACTGGAATGTATCTAAGGTAATAAACATGGGGGGGATGTTCGATTCTGCTTCTTCATTTAATCAAGAGATAGGTGACTGGGATACCAGCAGTGTCACAACTATGAGCTGGATGTTCGATTCTGCTTCTTCATTTGATCAAGATATAGGGTCGTGGGATGTCAGCAGTGTCACAACTATGAGCTGGATGTTCGATTCTGCTTCTTCATTTAACCAATCGATAGGTTCTTGGGATGTCAGCAGTGTCACAACTATGTGGGGGATGTTCGATTCTGCTTCTTCATTTAATCAAGAGATAGGAAACTGGGATACCAGCAGTGTCACAACTATGAG
>CAZHRF010000091.1:0-6883 GCA_964534625.1 uncultured archaeon
ACTGCTCAGCGTAACTTCTCTTTATAGTGTTAACGATGTTGGTTTAGTGAACAGAGAAAAAATTAAAAGAATTAGAACAATTGATGTTTAAGACAGTTAATGAAGAAGAACTGAAGAATACTCCAGAATATAAGATCTATTATATAAACAGCTTACCAGATGATGATTATCAAAAGCTAAAACCATTTTTTAATTCAGAAACCAAATATATCCGCAGTTATGCATTATCTAGATTGATCAAAATAAATAAAGAAGAAGCAAGAGTGATATTAGAAAGTCTTTTAGAGAAAAGTGATCAAAGAAGTGAAGAAAATTGGATTAACCTTATTATATGGGAAGAAAAAGAAATCATTGAAAGACATATAAACAAGGGATTGAATAATAATTCTACTAACATTAGAAAGTTGATACTTAATTATGTAAAAACTGAAATGAATCAAGTAAATTATGAAAAAATTGACTGTAATTTAATTATTGACAATATAAGATCTAGTGATAGAGAAACTAGTTTATTATCTGCTTCACTACTAGAATATTTACCAGAGAAAAATCAGAAAAAAGGTTTAGATATTCTTTGGAATTCAAATGATGCCAATTTTATTTCAATTGGTATGAGAATAGAACATTTAAAATCTGACATTGATTTCTATAAAATGTTAAAAAAAGCAAGTTATATTGAGAAAAATAGCAAAATCCGCCCTGAATTCACATCTAGTTGGATCAATACGAGTCATCCTTCAGAGTATGATCGATATTTGATTGATCTGAATAATAATGAAGAGGAAAAAATACTTAACATGGGTATAATAGGAAACTACTTTAGCTCAATTTTAAAGCAGAAATATAATAAGGATAGTGAGCCATTAATAAAAGGTTATACTGTGGGAGAATCTCTACCGCTAGACTATGCTAAAGATTTTGTTAGTATATATCTTACAAAAACAAAAGAGAGTAAACTAAGTATATTTAATTCGTTTGATACTACCAAATACCAATTTCTGTTAAGTCACAATAATCCAGTTCTAAAATTAACTTGTTTACTCTATCTTGAAGAAATTATTGATGTTTATCCAAAGACAATAGACATAGTTAAACAGGATTTGAAAAAACTAACTCATGACAAAGATAAAAAAATCAAGCAATATGCTCAATTTATACTACTAAGGAATTTAGAGAAAGAAGAAATTCAACAAATGATAAACGGAGAACTAAAAAATATCAATAAACAAGTGCTTTGGTGGGGAATAGGAGGAAGAAGAGAGCATGATTTAACAGAATTATTAATGAAAGATATTGATAGTTGGGAAAGTGATAAAATATTATCAATATTGGAAGACATTTTACCATTTACTATTGTTTCAAGTGATGTATTTTTAAAAATTTGGAGAATATTATTTCAAAATAGGAATGAAATAAAAGGGATGTCTTACCGATATTCTAAGTATGTGAATATCAATACACTATTTTTATACCTAGACTGGATGCTAGTGAGATCCCTTGACTGTGGTAAAGGCACATTTCAGCCAAACCAAAGAAAAATAATAACAAAAGGCATTGAATTTATTCAAAAAAATGTAAACTCAGCAATAAGAATTCACAAAGAAGCAATAATTGGATTTATAATAGAATTATCAAAATCAGATCATAATTATTTTTGGGAAATGGGTAATGAAATTTTATTAGAACTAAGGAAAAAGTCTTTTTCAGATTATATGATAAAATTAGACTCTTCAGAAACTAAAAACATACAGAATATTGAATGCTTACTAATAAGACACTTTGACTTTTTAAATGATAAAAATAAACTGAAACTAATAAAGTATATGATAACCAAATATGATTTAAATCCAGATAACTATGAATTTATAGTAGAAAAAGTATTAGAGATCAATAACCCAACTTATGAAATATTAAACATAATAGAGAAAATAATAATTAAATTGGATCAAATACAAACACCCTTCATACACTTAGAAGTATATAAGATATGGGATAAACATATTCCCATCTTAATGGAACAAAAATTTAACGATGTAGTAAGTTGGATGATTACTCTCGCACAAAGCGAAAAACTAAACTCGATATCATTTTATAGATTTCCAAAAAATATCTTAAGAAAACTATATGATTATTTGATATTAAAAGAGATTAATTCAGGTCTCTATTGGAGAGTATTCTATGCACTATTCTCAAAACCCTTGTATGTCTTACCAGGATACTGGAATGTATTGTTAAATGAAAAATAATAAAAAGGTTGTTCAAAAACTCTAAGCACATAAATAGTGCCAGGTATGGTTAAGTATGAAACACTTATTGACCATAAACCCGACTGACTTGTACAATACATATAAGTCCTTAAAGATTTGCTTAGATCACGTTTTCCAGAACAAAGAAAGTCGAGGAGGATTGAAAAATCTGTATTATTGCCTTTTTTCATTTTTAATATTTTTTGCTAGTTGTTTAACATCTTCTGCATGTCTAGCTTTCCATTTCTTTTTTGATATAAGCCAATTTTTGATATTTTGAGGCATATAATCTATACCATCTTTTAGTAGTTGTTTGAATAGTTTTATGGCCGTTCTCTTATCACTGGAGTGTGTTATGCCCGTTGTACTGTTTACTAACAGATGCAATTTTTCTAATGCTTTAATTAATTTCGGAGACATTTCTGATTTCATGGATGAGATTTCATTCGTTAGGTAATTTTTTGCACTCCATCTTTTTTTCCATTCTTCTAGTTCCGATTCAACCCAGGAAATAACAAATATATCCGATTCTATGTAGTCTGAATCAAGATCGTCCAAAATTTTTTTGGTGGGATAAATAGCCAGAACTGGCCCATTTGAAATTTTATTCTTTACTCTAGGTGTTCTGACTAATATTCTTCCATCTCCAAATTTAATCTCTTTTTGGTCTAAAAACATCTTTGGAATCCGTTTGTCAATCTCATTTAAGGCTCTATATAAGAAATTGGAAGAATCGCTCAGTTGCTCTAAGGATGGCAAATATATTGTCCCCTCTTTCTTTTGCTTTTCTATTTCGTTTACTAACCATGTGAACCCCTTCTTTATTGCTTGAATAGGCTCTTTTTTAGTGGAATTGTGCATTGAAATGAAGTAAGTATTTTTCATGGGTTTAATAAAATTATTTTGAATAAAAATTTTCGGAGGATTTATTTTGTAATTAGTTGACTTTAATATTTACTCATAAAATAGATTGGGATTAAATATTTTCAGCAAAAGAAATACTAAAAAAACGTATTCAAAAAAGCTTAGGTTCTATTTCTATCAACACGAAGAAGGAGAAGAAAGTTGTATTGAAAGAACTACAAATAACTGCTTAAGTTGCGGGACAGGTATTCTTTCAAGCAACTGAATAAATCCTAGCTTAATAAAACCAAAGCGTGTTCAACGGCTGCTTTTTGTCCAATTCTTTTCATTAAGCATATTAGTATACTCCAAACCCCAAGATGTACTATTGAGATAGGAATTGTAACAATCAAGTTCTTTCATGTACGATTTTGTATTAAGACCCATCAAATCTTCTAAAGTCATGTTGTTTGATGCATTCTCACACAATTTTTCCATATCAGAATAACACCGGTTAATCTTTTCGTAAACTTCCTCTTGTATCTGCTTAAAGGGTGGATTAATTGGAGAATTCAATTCAATTTCGTCAGATATATAAGGTGTCAAATGACTGAAAACTTCCTTTAAGTCCTCAAGAGTTGAAACATAGACTTGTAAATAGGATTTTGGCCCAAGCCTTTTGGAAGAAAATAGCTTTGCATTAAACATTAAATCAATACCATCAAAAGATAAATCTAACCAGTTACCGTAGTAATTATTGTCATTTTGATAGAAAATACCTATTACTTGATTAATAGATTTACGGGAATTCCATTTTAATCCTTCACAATCGATTTCTATCCCATCTTTAGATAATCGGATCAACATCGTCAATCATAAGCAAAAATAATCAAAGACATATAAATATATCGTATTTCAAATATACATACATATTAACTATCCGTACAAACTCAATAAAAAGACATATATTTTATCCAATTAACATTTTATTAGAGGTTTGTATATTTATGTCTAAACAATACAGCGGTTTATTAGAAGGGATAGAAAAAGTACTCAATATCAGTAAAAATGTAGGAAAGCCCAAAGAACAAAGATATGATCTAATTAAAATTTGGTTTGGCAATGATTTTTCTCAGAAGTTAATATTTAAGGGAAATAAAACAAGTCTAAATTCGTTGATGAAAGATTATGGTCCAAATACCGTTATTGATCTAATTAATAAGGAAAAGAGTAATGAACTTTTTTCTTGGATTGTAGAAGATATCAAAGATATCAAACTAAAAAATTGGGATAAAAGACATTATGTAGCTTCTTTTTCAGAACAACTTTATCGCTTTTTAAAATCTATAGGTTTAAGATCTATAGGTGCCGACAAAGACAGCCCAGAAGATTTCAAATACCTTATATTAAACATATTCTACAGATTGACTAACTACAATTCTGGGGCTTTTGTTCATATTAGAGAATTAATAGACCTCCCTACTCTATTAAAACTAACAAATAATAAACCAGAACAAAGACAATATGTTACTTACCAAGAGCAAGTTCTTCTTGAAGGGGTGCTTTTTACCTTAGAATGCATGGATATACAATTGCCTGCACCATACTACAAAAAATTAGGTGTATTTGAAAAAACCGATGAACTCACACAAGCCTTAAGAAAACTAGAAGAGGCATTTGAAAGCAAAAACACTGAAGGTAAAAAAGTTAATTTGTAAATCTTTGAATTACACAAAAGAAATACAAAAATACTGGTTAAATACCGAATGATACTTGATGAAGTAAAACAGTAAGATTGTTAGTGAAAACACTATTGTTAGATAACCTCAGAGGATAAGACTAAATAAACCCATTTATTCATCTTTTCATTATTTGATCAGTAATCATACCAGCTGTAATCCTTTTTTTACAAATAGGACATTTAGGTTTTGAGTTAACCCATTCAATAAGATGTCCATAGTGGAATGGTCTTTCACAATGTGGACATAAAACATAATTTTCTCCCTCAACAATTTTACTATTACAAACACCACAAGGAAACTCAAGGTTATCGATGGCTAGACGCCTATATTCTTCTATGTTTGTAGCACCTAATGCTTGCGCTTTTTGGTAGGTTGGATAATCAGAAAATCCTCCTTGTTGAATTTTTAAAACAGTTATATAATCAGGTGCTTGAAGTTCTTTGACAAGCTTGTATTGTGCAAGGTTAGTAGCACCTACATCCAAAAGTATATCCTGATATGTAGGATAATCAGGAAAGCCACCCTCAAGAACTTCTAAAGCTATTTGATAATTAGGAGCTTGAGTTTTTTCAACAACTTTATATTGGTTTAAAGTTTTAGTTCCAAATTTCATGGCTTTCTTAAGGGCAGATTGATAGGTATTGGTGTTTAAATAGACAACTAACTCATATTGTTGAAAGGTCTTGGCTTTAAATTTTTTCGCTGTTTGATAGGTTTTATAATCTGGAAACTCCCCTTCTTGGACAAGCAAAGCAGTTTGATAGTCAGGCGTTTGTAGTTTTTGGACTAAAGTGTATTGTTCATAATTTTTTGCCCCTACTTTCATAGCTTCTTGATAGGTTTCATAATCTGGAAACTCTCCTTCTTGGACAAGCAAAGCAGTTTGATAGTCAGGTGTTTGTAAACTTTTGGTTAAATTGTATTGTCCATAATTTTTTGCCCCTAAATTTTTAGCTTGTTCATATTGTTCTTTATTGCAAAATCCTAGTTTCTTTGCTTCTTCCCACTGACTTTTCGTTCCGTATCCTAGTTTTTTTGCTTCTTCCCACTCACTTTTCGTTTCGTATCCCAGTTTTTTCGCTTCTTCCCACTCGCTTTTAGTATCAAACCTTGCTTTCTTATAATTCTCCCACTCACTTTTCGTTTCAAACCCTGCTGTTTTCGTTTCTTCCCACTCACTTTTCGTTTCAAATCCTAATTGTCGTGCTTTGTCCCATTCTTTTTTATTTCTGAACCCCAATTTGTTTGCTTCTTGCCATTCTTGCAGATTCTCATACCCCAACAGTCTAGCTTTTTTAAAAATAAGAGAACAAGTAAGTAAGATAATAAAATCTAATCCTATTAATATTAGAAGCAATATCCAGATATATAATAATATTATCGAATATCCTGATAGTAACTTTCTTAACGAAAATTCTGTCTTATTTATTAAGTATATTATTAGTAAAAAAAAAGTTGCCTTCATATGGATGAATATCCATCTATACTCAAAAAAACAATTTTTATTTTGCCAGTGATAGTATTTTCTTATTTTTAATGCTTCTTTTGGGTTATCCAACAAATTTTTAACAACTAAAAATGGGTAAAAGTAAATCCAATAGATGAAATAAAAGTCGTCACAAAATGTAATATCTGGATCATTCCAAAAGGTATCACCCGTATATTTCAATACCAGTATTCCAAAAGGTATCATTAATAACCAATGCCTTGCAGGTACTAGTAAATAAATGATCCTTAGATTATTATCTATGCTTGCATATTTATAACCTTTTAAATAAAAAATCATCATATAGATTGATGCTAATAAATTTAAAAAGACATTAATACCAAATATAATAGGGGATTTTGAATATTTGTGGACTAGTTCTGAAAGCATATTGAAATAGGTGATAAAATTGTATAAAACTTTTTCTTTTTCTTTTTGTAACTTTTTTATTTTCTTGTTATCAAAAAAGCTTACTTTGGGATAGGTGACTTGTCACCAGCGAGGTTTTTATATCTTTTAACTTTTTTTCATATTTCCGTAAACACTTTCTAACAACGAGAGTCTCC
>CAZHRF010000092.1:0-6874 GCA_964534625.1 uncultured archaeon
CATGATCATTACTATGGTAGGATTGATTTTTACCAGACATTATTTATTAGCATTTATCCCAATAACTTTCATGGCATATGGAACTGGAACAATACGACCAATTCTTACATCGAAAATTACTACTAGTGTTGGAGAAAAAGAATACGCTACTATACTAGGAATTAGTAACTCAATGAATAGTGTAGCTCAAATTATCACACCTATTTTAGGCGGAGCTATATTACTTTACTTAAATTCTAATTATATACTTACAATTGTCGCATTGCTTTTCGTGTTTGAATTCCTTTTTCTTTGTTATAATATCAGAAAACAATCAGCCTTGACTATACCAAGTTAAATTTTAGTCACTTTTTCCTATACGCGCCACAATTTGGGCATTTCTCTGATTCGTTAAATACTGTTCCACAATAACTACAATAGGAAAGATCATTTTGTTTGGAACTTGAAAGGTAGTCTCTTTCTGTTTTTGTAGAACCATCTGAATTGTATGACCTAACCAAAGTCTGATACCGCCGACCAGTAGAAGTTGAATCAGAACGCGAAAATAAACCCTTAATGCCTATAAAGAAAAACAAACCACCTCCAGCTATAAAAGGTATAGCAAATACCATTCCAAATATGCCCATATTGCCAATAATAATGATCATATAAACGGATATGAAGACAAATACAGCGCCAAAAAGAGCAAAAAACAAAAAAAAGCATTTAGAAATAAACTTGTCTGATTCAAGCATATATCAAAAATATTTGTGTCTATTTAAAAAAATTACTGAAAAAAAGTATATTCATTAGGTAGATAGTGCTTAGCATAACTCTTCAAAAGACTAGTATTATTTGTCTTTTCCTAAGCTATTTATGCTTAAACGATTATTACTACTTAGAGTGTTATTATGAAAATCGAGTTTATACCTATCGAAAAATTATTACAATTCAAGGAAACAAATACTGATTTCAAATTAGTTGAAGTCTTAAAGGAAGAATATTATAATCAAGGCCATATCCCTGGAGCTATTAGTATCCCCTATAGCATGATTGATGAAAAATCGTCGCAATTACTGACAAAAGATGAAAAAATTATCGTCTATTGTGCAAGTTATCAGTGCAAAATAAGTACTCGTGCAGCTGAAAAATTAGTAAAGTTGGGCTTTAATCATGTGATGGATTATAAAGCAGGAAAAAGAGGTTGGAAGGAAGCTGGTTTTGAATTAGAATCAAATAATTAGAAAGATGTTTTATTTTATGTGATTTTATCCTATTATAGAAAAATGGATGATATTTACATATAAACGATTTATAATTATATTTGTATTTCCTAAGTTTTAAATTAGAAAGAAAAGAAGGAAAAAAACTGTTTTCCCAAACTGTTTTATTTTTATTAGTGGTAAGTTTGTGTATTTCTATGAACAAGTACAAACCCTGCATATATCCTTCTTTTTCTTTCCTTGTTGAACAACATTTCAACTGTAACTAGTATTAATATGGCCTTTTGAATAGTTTGTTCTTTAATCAGTCAAAGAACCTACTTTACTTTTCTAAAGTTTCTCTTTTTTCATCTCTAAACTACTCTTTACCAATCTTATTTGTATTAAACACGAAATATTAAATAATAGGTGTGTTAATATATTATAGGATGCACGTAAAAGACGAAAACAAGTTTAAAGCACTTGAAGTATTCGCTAACGTTACGCGTAGGAACATATTTATTGCTATAGCGAAGCAAGGGGCAATGTCTTTTACAGCATTACGAGATGAACTTAATCTAACAGATGGAAGGTTATACTTTCATTTAAAGAAACTTGATGCTTTTATTACAAAAGACGAACAAAAATTCTATAAGTTAAATGGCAAGGGTAAAGAAATCTATAATAGGTTATTTGCAAGAGTAAAAACATATACCCAAAGTACAAGCATAGAACAAGAAAAATCTTCTGATGTTGATAGTTCTTTACTAACTCAAATGGATGGAACTGTAGATCAACATATTGAACCGGAAGATGATACAGATATTGGTTTTTTAACTCCGCTGGCTCCGACGAATTTGTTCTACTTTTTACTAGGAACAAAAACACGTACAACAATCGAGTTATCAATGCTAGCTATAGTCATCTGTTGGCTATTTGGGGTTACTCACAGTTATTTTAGTGTAATAGAAACTTTATTTGCTGGAGGAGCTATAACCAATATCCTTGTTTCATTTATGCATTGGTTGGTATACTATGGTATAATAGTTTTTTCACTTACTATACTCAGCAAGAAGCCTAAATATCACGATTTGTTTATTGTACTCTTAATAGGTATTATGCCTTATAGTATCTTTTTGATACCCAAAGCATTGTTTTCATTCCTTCTTATCGATGTACCTATATGGTATGACCTTCTCCTCAGGATACTTTACATCTTCTGCAAGATATGGTCAATATTGTTGATAGCTCAAGGAATCGTGATCACAACTAATGCACGTCCTCATCAATCGCTCATTATTTCATCTCTTCTAATCTTGTTAGATTATAGTTACGTAATATTCCAATTTCAACTTTAGCAAAATAAAGAACAGTATTTAAGATGTTAAATAGAAACCATAATAATAGTCGAAGATAAAGAATATATAGAAAGAGTGATACAAATGAATAAAAGAGACTCCCTCTCAGTTGTTATAATTGGACTAATCATTTTAGGGGGGAGTCTGGCTTCCTTAATAACCATAAGGGACTTTGATAAAATCATTGAAAATTTTACAACTCCTTCAAATCCTTTCTATCCTGATGGTAATAATGATACTGAAAATGATCTAAAAGAGAAGATAGGGCGTTTGAATCTTTTTTATTCAAGTATGGTTGATACATCAAAGATGGAAAACTTATTCAATTCAATAGTTTCTTCGACGCAAAGTTTTGATAATTTCTCAAATGATATAGACCATCTCTGGATTACCTTTACTCATATTACCTTGGTTGGAAGAAATGTAGATAACTCACCTATAGTAGAAAATAAACTCACTTTAGACCTTATAACTGCATCAGAAGAAGAACAATTACTCATAACTATTGAATTACCTGCTGGTAATTACTCAATGTTAAAGTTACACTATGAGAGTACAGCTATTGTTCAAAGTGACGGAGTAAACTCCACTTTTGGTATTCAAGGTAATAATTTTGCAGTTATCACTTTTACAGATAAACAAGATAAAGAACAGGATCTAGAAATAGAAGCTGATCAATCTAAAAAGGCAAAAGTGATTTTTATGTATACTGTTATATGGATGATAGAACAACTTACGCTAACCATAGTTGCCAATGTATAAAGAAGTTTGAATGTTACAATTTACATGATGAACTTCAAATTCTATGGAGTGATCCTTTAAGTACTCTGTGATGATTTCAACATATCTAACAGCCTTATCTTTATCTTATAAATGTGTAATAAAATGAACTCTATTGGCATGATAGTCTTCTAAAGGCTGAATAAGTCTAAGATAGTCGAAACCTACAGGGGGCTATATGGATACGCAGTTTTGGGGTAACAGAAGGAGCTCTTTTTGATATACCACTCATTAAATTGTTTCTTCAGATATTTAAAATTTCTATTCGTATTAGTACTTCCGAATTAAGAAAAAAATTAAAGGATTTATCCATCTAGACTGCATTTTTGCTTATGTGGCACGAAAAGAATAACAGTTGAACACTATTTCCGAAGTACTAAGTATCAAGTATGTTCAAAGACTTTTTCAATTGTCCTCCCTATATTTTTTTGAGGAAAAAGGTGAATAAAGACTTAAATAAACACTTGACCATCTATTTTTAATCCAAAATTAGCCATAATTGTTAAATAAAAGTAGCAAAATAATAAAACAATGGAAATCGATGAGCAATTTAAGAAAACTAATGAAGAATTAATGAAATATAAACAAGAAGCCAAAAATTATACTTATGGAGAGAAAAAAGCCATTTTCAAAGAATCACTAGAAAAATTAGAAAAAGTGGTTAATACTCAAACATTCGATTTCAAAGATTTTTATCCAAAATTAAAAAAGGTTTTATTGACTCTTGAATCTTTAGTTTACGATAAAGATCTGGATAATAATGAGTTTCAAGAATTAACTAAAAACCTTGCAGTCCCACTGTGGGATAGTTTAACCATGAGTGATAATGATTATGTTAATATTGCGATTTATGAGGCTTTTGGGTTCATTTATTACTATAATATCAATTTATCACCTTTCTACAGCATATCAGGCGTTTTATCGTTGAAACAAATGTATGACGTAACGGGCATAGAAGATTCAGTCAAGGATGTTTTTTTCTTTTCTGAACAAAGTAGAAAACTCTGGAGTACAAGTCAAACTATGTCTGATAAAAAAATTGATCCGATGTTGTTGCCAATAATCAAAGGTTCAGCAACAAATTTCTATCAAACTATGGCACTTGGGATTTATTCTTTCTTGCTTAATATTTCTGTTTTACATTCGGATGAAGAATTTGATAAATGGGCTAAACTTTTTGATGATTTCAGTGAAAAGTCTCTGTTTTTGCTAAAAAGTATAATATCAATCAGAAAAAAACGTAAGGACATAGGAGAACATGAGTTATATATCCACAAATTCAATGAACTAGTCATAGCTCAAATGTATAACACTCGTTCAGCTATTCATTATCTTAAAGCATTGATTTATAATAAAAATTTAATAAAAGAAATGAAAAAAGCTAAAAAATATACAATAAAAAGCAAAAAAACCTATGAAAACGCAGAAATAGAAATTGAAGATCCTAGGCAGATTCAAGCAACTTATAACTTGTATGAATATCAGTTCTATCAATTAACAACAAAATATCTAATGACAATTGATCAAAAATCTGTTTTTATTTTAAACAAGTTATGGTATAAAATGAAGAAAGATTCAATATCTGCGAACCTCTCAAAGATTGTAAAAAAATTTGAACAAATAATAAACAAGAACTTGTCGAATAAAACAATGTATAGGGTTTTAGCTCCAATAATTATAGCATATAATAAGTTCATCATAGAAAACAAGTTTATTGGAAAAGAAAATCAGTTGTATGACCTAGACGAAGAAAAATTATCCCTATTCCGAAAAACTATAACATTTCTCAATTTGCATCAATCAGAGCAAGATTCAATTGTAAATTATGTGGTTTATTCTCTCTCTAATTATCTCGATAATGAGATTGATGAAAATGAAATAATAGATATTCTAGTTCAAAGCGCTAATACACTATATGCTAGATATAATAACCATTTGAAAAAGATACATTTTCTCTTACTAGCAGCTAAGATTGCTAAAGAAAATAGTTTGAACGAGAAAACTGAAGAATTATTAGAAGTAGCAAAAGAGTTAGTATTGAAGTGTTTTGAAGAAAAGATCCTAATGGATTATCATAAAGAAGCAGCAATACAATCTATTGAGTGGATAGGAGGAAAACTTGCATCTAAAAGCAAGAGAAAGTATGACGTGGAGATCAACCCCTTAGACGTTTTTAGTTTCATCTATGCAGATAAGCGGATAAGGAAGGCTAATTGGGATAAAATAATTCCTTTAGGCGTGTTACAAGCTAAAATTCTAACCTATCGCTTTAAAATACTAGAAGAGTAAAAATGAAATTAGTAAATTGACTTCTCTTCGTTTGTTATTTTTATTTCTCTTTTTTTAGAATCTTATCTCAGTACTGTATGAGTTTTATTATAAACTTCTTCTAGCTCCTTTACTATTTCATGCGTTATTTTAGCTTTAAGTGTTTTAAGAATGTGAAATTAATTAACTATATTTTGTTAAATAATAATGTTTTATTAAGTCGGAAATTTGTTAATTTCCTTATTGTATTCTATATTTTGCAGGAATCTTGTTACGAGTGAAACAAGCAGGACATTCTATAATACCATTATGATCTACTTCTTCTAAATTGAGTAACGTACCGCAATCACCAACACAATACATGTCTGCTTGTTCTGGACCTATTTTAACTCCGTCTAACACCATATTGATTTTAGGCAAAAATTCTTTCTTTAATTTATCAATTATGAAATCTTCATGCTCACCATAAATCCATAAAGAAGCCAATCCTTGTGTTTCTTTTCCGCTTATAGTTATTTCTACAATCGTCCGTTTGTCCTTTTTGACTATATCTGAAACATACAAAATTGTTCCTACAAAATTTTGAGGAGTATCAAGATTAATTTGTTCATCTATTACTGTATAAGTAGAAAAAGCAGTTTTAAATGTATCATAGGCTACTTTAGGTTCAGTCTGAAAATTAATTGATCTACCTGTTGCTTTAAGATTATTATTTTTTAAATCAATTAATAATTCGATATATCCTTCTTTTAATCTCTCTTCATATTCATCTGCCCTTGTCCTTCTCTGCTCATATACACTTGACAAAAAAGCATCCAACTCTTCAGGCGTTTGTTTTTTCAAAAAGATTTTAGTCGTCGTATCTATCTTGACTGGAGGATAAGGGATAGATTTTATCAACTGTGCTTGTACAACATAAGGGTCTCTTATCTCAGATGGTACAACAAAATTAATCGCTTGTCCATAATCTACTACTTTATCAATATTTCCTTCTTTAACTATGCTAGACCAGTCTCCTTCAGGTAATCTTAAAGTAGAAGGAATAGCTAAATACATAATATTGCTAGATGGTGGAGTGGAAGAGATAATTAGATCAACTTTATCACCATCTTGTATCTCACCCGCTATTCTTTTATCTAAAAGAATAATATTGTTCTCACCTTGAACAGTAAAAGAATGAACACTAGCAAATACTGAACTTTTTCTATCTGTGTTGGTCGACAAAATCAAAGCATATTTCGCATCATCAACTTTCTGCTTCTCTTTTTCAGAAAGAATAAGTCCTAT
>CAZHRF010000093.1:0-6617 GCA_964534625.1 uncultured archaeon
CTTTTTTTTCTTTATTTCTATCTCTTAATGCTATGAGTTTTTGCAATTTACTACTGGTATTATCCATAGGAAAGCAAGGCGGAGTAGCTCTTCTCATTGGACAGTCTGGGCATTCTTTAAAACTGGCTCCTCTACGTAGTTCTCCATAAAAGAAAACACTTCCAAATAATAAGAAAATCATAAATATGCGTATAATAATAGAATCTACTTTTAGTAGAAAGAAAAGGTAAGAACCCATACCTAATCCAAGGATGAATCTTGAACCAAATTTGATCCATCTATTAGAGGGATTCAAAAAATGATGAAGTAAAGCTGAAACTATAGCCAAAGGGATAAAAAGAGCATTAATAAAAACTATCGATAAATAAAATGTTCTAAAAAAGAGATAAGTAAAAAAATGTAAAAGCATAGCAGAATATAATCCTGTACATCCAACGCATAAAGTAAACTTACCTATGCGAAAAAGATGATTGTTGTATCTTGAACAGGTGGGGTGATGAGCTATATGTTGCCAACTGGTTATTCTAAAGTAATGCCACCAAAAAGTAAAGAAATTAACTTTTTCAACATTAATTTTATCATCTCTATATGGAGTGTCAATTGTTTTTTCATTTTCTTTCATGTGCAAAACCTTTGGCATGTGCAAAACCTTCTTGTTCATTCTTTTTCTCTTTAAATGGAACGTAGGGACTTACTTGTTTCCATTCTTTATGTGGATTTAGAGGATCAAATCTATTATTCAAGTGTTTTATGAACTGTTTATGAGCTTTTAATTCTCCCTTGAATATTTGCTTATAATCATAGTTTCCCTTGATATTTCTCTGTAGAATATTAATGAGTTCTTCTTCAGTAATAGAATATTTTTTGAGTATTTTTTTTACAGGAACTAATTTTCGGAAGTCATGAAAGATTTTGCCTTTGGATGAGGGTTCCATAAGTTCTAATGTTTTTATAAGATATTAACTTATCTAAATAAGTACGCTTTTTGTTTAATCTCCTGTATTTGTTGAGAAATATTTGGAGGAATATGCCTTCTATTACTTTTAATAATCAGTTCTGAAGGAACACCTATTACATAAGGGTTTTTTAACTTGTTTTTACTGTCTCTACCCATTTTTTTGCAAACTTTATCTAACATTTCATAAATGAGTGGTTTTGAGCTCGGATAAAAAGCATCTGATTTGAAGGATCCTATGTAGGTTTCATCTCGAAGAACGATTCCAAAACCATAACCCAATATTTGCGTGTCATCTTGAAAAAGACTCAAAAGCAAAGAAGAAAAGATTTTCTATAGCAAGTAAAGATTTTGGAAATTTAAAGCAAAATAAAAGGAAAATAAAAGGAAAAAGAAAGCAGGTAAGTTATATCATTTGAGTCTTCTGTCAAAGAAATCTAACATGAGTTTGAAGGTTCGAATCCTCGTGGATATGTCGCTCATAGCCCCATGCCCTTCTTCGCTAAATTCAACATATTCAAAGGTTTTATCCCCTTCTTCAGCTTCTTCCCAACCCATTTCTACAAGGGCATCACGGAACTGTCTAGATTCTTCAACAGGACAACGCGGATCATTGACACCATCTTGGTGTTTAATTCTTTTCTCTTTATTTAATTCATGAACATCCAACTTAATGTGCATACCCTCATAATCATTAGTAGAAGCAATATATTCTTCATAAGTAGAACTATACACTTGTTTTCCTATCTGTAAAATCATTCTACACATAAACAACATTCTCCTAACTTTCTATTATTGTATTCCTATTCCACTTCACTATGTTTTTCTTGTACTGAAAACATTTCAATCTGAGGTATAATAGCATCTTCTATTTTATCAGAGATATCTTTTGGAGATTGTTCATCTTTGTATTGTATATGTGTAATATAATCCTCTTCTCGTACAAATATGACTATAATGGTAGTTGCAAAGACAGAAAGTAAAAAGGTTAATATAAATAATATTTCTACCCCAAAGATAATTACACCAAATTTTTCCCACTGATAAGGTAAGAGTGCATCATAAATAGCCCCACCCACAACAGGACCTAGTATGGCTCCTAAATTATAAAACATTTGTACATAACCAAATTCACGCCCTCTGTTTTTTTCTTCAACTAAGTCAGCTCGTAGTGCTCGTGATGCGGGCATTGAAATTTTTTGAAATAATTGTCGTATTATAAACAAAATAATTATAGCAAGAATACTAAGTTGAATCCCCAGAAAGAGAATTGCAATAGCAGATATATATGCTGTAATAGCAACTAGTTTTTTCTTATCAGTTTTGTCAGAAATATACCCTCCAATTGGATTAAAAACAAGACCAGCTATACCTGCTATCCCAAACAACATTCCAACTTGTTCTTCATTAATAGGATAGAAGCTTATCAAAAATAACGACATGATAGGAAAAATCATTGAAAAAGCGAAGCCATCAGAAAATACCATAACAAAAATAGCCTTAAGGCTAACAGATCTTTCTCTCCAAAACTGTTTGGTGAGAAAAGAAGGCGTACTAATTGTAATTGAAAAGGTGGCTTTAAAAACAGCTTTTGTAGCCCTCCAAATCTCTTTTGCAGACATTCTAGCAGTTTTCGTACTTGGATCAATAACAATAATATTGAATACAATAAAAGCGATTAGATTTATTCCGCCCATCAAAATAAAGGTCATTCGAAATGCTCCAATTCTTGAGGCGACAAATAATTTGGTAAGTGTTAATAATCCTGACCCTAAAAATGGCCCGATACTCCAGCCAAAAGCCATAGATAGCATGAACCAGCCCAAATTCCTCCCCGTATTTTCTTCTGTCGAGAGATCTACAATTGCTGATTCAGAAACCGGCCACACAAGTGCAGAGGCTATACCTTGAACAAATCGTACAAGAAACAAAGACCAAAAGCTATTGGCTAAACCAAATCCAAAAGTAAGTATTACATACATCGCAAAGCCTACAACTATAACGGGTTTCCTTCCAGCTTTATCGCTCATTTCTCCATAAAAAGGAGACAAAAAAGCTTTGGATAACATCATAGCGGAGCTTATTAAACCAATTTGCATCGTTCTTCCAATCGTAAACCAGCCAAAAACGTTCCATTCTGTTAACATTAAATCAGAGTAGATGGATAGAAAAGGTAGAATTGTGCCAAATCCTAGATTAATCATAAAGGAGGATAAATAAAAACCCACTAGACTCTGTCTGACTTTGCTTTCTTCCAATCTGTATCCCACACTTCTCCGTTAAAAAAAATATTTAAAAAGTTAGCTATTTTACGTAATTAGTGTTTGTCAGAGATTGAAAAGAGTTGTAAACTAACACACCTTGTCCACTTTCATTATTATGTATTTCTTTGTCAAAAGTATGGTCTAACTCAATACCAAATAAAGGTACCCCTATTAAAGCTGCACTTATTTTCAATACCAAATAATTATTATTATTTTTATCCAATAAACTTTCTTCATAACCTTAAAACTTTTTTAGCAGTAATTTTTAGATAGATTATGACTGAATCTTCCTATATACACGCAGATGAAGTTACACCCACTATGGATCACAAGGTCAAAGTACGTGGTTGGGTTTATAGAGTCAGAACTCTGAAGACCAAAAGTTTTATTGTTCTTCGCGATGTTTCTGGGATTATCCAATGTGTTGGATCCAAAAAAGAGCTTTCCCCCGATATTTGGGAAAAATTGCAGAATGCTGCTTTAGAAGATAGTATAATTGTTGAAGGCATTCCAAAAGAAGATCATCGAGCTGTAAATAATGTTGAACTCCATCTGACAAATTTTGATTTCATTCACAAAGGCGAAATATTTCCTGTAGCAAAAGATCAGTCTAAAGAATTTTGGTTGGATAATCGCCATTTATGGCATAGAACTACTAAAGCCAAACATATCATGAAAGTTAAAGCTTCCGTTATGAGGGGAGCACGAGAATGGTTTTATGAGAATGATTTTTATGAAACCACTCCTCCCATTCTTACTGGTTCAGCTTGTGAAGGTGGAGCAACACTATTCCATCTAAAATATTTTGAACAACAAGCGTATCTCAGTCAGAGTGTTCAATTGTATTTAGAAGCACTGATTTTTGGGTTAGAAAAAGTTTATGCGGTAACACCTAGTTTTAGAGCTGAAAAAATGCGTACAAGAAGACATCTTAATGAGTTTTGGCATATAGAAGGTGAAGAAGCCTTTGTTGATTTTGAAGGTAATTTACAAATCAAAGAACAACTCGTTGATTACATAGTTAAATTTGTTTTAGAACATAATAAACAAGACTTAAAGGAATTAGAAAGGGATGTTAACATTCTTGAAGCCTTTGATGCACCTTTTAAGCGCATTACCTATGAAGAAGCTATCAACACTTTAAATGAACACGATTTTGATTTGGCTTGGAATGATGATATAAAAACTGTAGAAGAACGAAAGTTATCTGAAATAATGGGTGAACCATTCTTTATTACGATGTATCCAGCTGAGCATAAACCTTTTTATGTGAAACTTGATCCTGATAATCCGAAGTATTGTTATTCAGCTGATCTTGTCGCACCAGAAGGCTATGGAGAAATGATTACTGGAGGGCAGAGAGAGGATAATCTGGATACATTAGTGAGACGAATTACAGCTGAAGGATGGCAAATTAAAGATTATGAATGGTATGTTGATCTTAGACGCTATGGCTCTGTTCCTCATTCTGGCTTTGGATTGGGTGCAGAAAGATTAACTTGGTGGCTTTGTGGTCTAGAAGACATACAAGATACTTGCGCATTTCCAAGAACGAGAAATAGAGTTTATCCTTAACCAAAACTAAATACTATTCAAAAATAAAAAATGAAATGAAATGGGAAATAACCCCATATTTTTTTTCTTTTTAGACTCCTTACTTATGGGCTTCATCGAAATAGTGCATCTTATGTAATGTAGACCCATCTTTAGCGTGAGGATATTTCGCCAGATGATTACCCGCCTTTTCCATTTCTCTTATTTCATCAGAGAGAAGATTAGCTTGACGGACCATTTCATGTGCTGCTCCAACTTTGAGTAAAGCAACTTTTTCATCTTTTTCCACATATAAACCACTGACATTAAGTTTACCTACTTGAGCTAACATTTCTAAACAAGCATAAGCTTTTGGTTTGGAAAAATCGTTTGAAAAAGTTGTATTTGTAACTATTTCCTTGCTTGACAAATATTTGGTAGGTAATGACAGTTCTTCACCATTCTTTATCATATTAATTATTTCATCTATTTGATTGGTAAAATAACTGAAAACACCGGTAGCACTAAAACACGAGATTATATGACCATTAAACAAACACATCTCTGAGGGATCTAAGAAATCCTTTTTTGCACCAATCATTGGGTCAAAGGGGGCAATAAGATAGCCTATACCTTTATCTCTCCATTGAGCACGTAAGTCTTTGTCAGCAGCATCAGAAATAACTAACAAAGGATATTTATCTTGATAATTATCAATTAGTTTTTGCGGTCCTTTAAGATTAGCATTAGGAGAGATCATTATCATCAAATCTGTTTTAACTTGATCAATGAGAGGAAAGAGTCTTTCAACATCAGATGGTTGAAGTTTAGTCGAGGAAGAAATGACTGTGGCTTCAATATCTTCACGTGAACCACGTTCATCGATCATGATATCGACCAGCGTTGTCAAGGTTATATTGCCTATTTTTACAAAGGTTATTTTTACCATGGTAATCAAAAATACTAGAATTTTTGCACTTATAATAATATTGCTTAATTAAGTTGGATCGAAAATGAATATACGTCAAAATAACGAAAATCAACATATGTCCATTATTTCCTCACATGAATAATTTTAAGAAGGTATATTCTAATTTAAAAATGAAATGAAACGTGATCCAGTATTAATTACCACAGTATCTGTAATTATAATTGCAATATCAGTTTCGTTATTAAATATATACGTCTTTCCTGATTATTTGTTTGATATAAATGTCGACGAAACCGTGGTAGATGAAAATAATCAGCTGGAATTGAATATCATCAATCATGCATCAAAGATTGATCTTAATTCTACTCTGTTTAAAACGCTTAATAAGACAAAAATTTTACTAAATGAAACAACAAGAATGGAAGCACTACTTAACATAACAATAATGACCTATAGAGCTAGACGACACGATACAGCGTTATATTTGAAAGATAATTATAAACCAAAACGCATAAATTTGCACTATATGGCCAATCTGACTTATATAACAGAAGATTCAAACTATTACACCAATTTATTAGATGAAACATTCTTCAACAATGCTCCAACGTATTATTCTTATAGAATAAATGTAAGCAATTACCAACCAAAAGTGAATATAAGCGCCATTGAAGAACAGTTTACACTTAATGACGTTAAAAATAAATTAACAGAGATTTTTGCCAATGATACAACAAAACCAAGCTATATAGTACAGCAAACAATGAGTTACAGTGAAAATAGGGGCATTTTAAATAATTACATATTAGAATTTACAAGATATGTTTTCTATGATTCAACTGGTGAAGTTATTTTGTTCATATCCAATGATGGAAAAATAAGTCTACCCTTTGATATCTAACAGAAAACAGCTTATAGTTAAGATAAGCCTATT
>CAZHRF010000094.1:0-4701 GCA_964534625.1 uncultured archaeon
GCTGCTTTAATCATTGGTGTTGGTGGAGTTGGGAGTCTTGTTGCTGAGATTTTAACCCGGTGTGGGATTGGCAAACTCTTTATTATTGATTTAGACGTTGTAGAGGAGGTTAACCTCAACCGCTTGTTTTTCAGTGAAGAGCACATTGGCAGATCTAAAGTCGAAGTAGTTGGTGAGCTGCTTAAGAAGATCAATCCTTCTGTTACCGTTGAATCCTTTCATTCTGATGTCTGTGCTGTTGCTTTTCAATCTACTTTTGATAGACTTATAGACGAATGTGATATAGCTCTTTCTTGTTTGGATAATTTTCCTACTCGCACATATATTAATGAACGGTGTGTTTCTTTGAATAAAGAGTATATTGATACGGGTGCTTCTAGGTCTGGTTTAGGTGGCTATGTTCACCTAGTTATTCCTCATAAGACTGCTTGTTATGAATGTATAGGGAGTATTGATCTTGGTTTAAAGGAGGAAGGTGAACCTTGTACTGCTTCTCTCCCTTCTACTATTGCTATTATTGCATCTTTAGCTGCTGAACACACGCTTAAATATTTACTCAAGTTTGGCAATATACCAGATTATATAGGTTTTAATGCTATTACTGATCATTTTAGTCATAAGAAGCATCGTCGTGATCCTGGTTGTTATATCTGTGGAGAGCAAGAAAAAGAGAAAGATTTAACAGATAATGCTGTTAGTGAATCCTTACAGTACGTTGAAACTGTTACTGGTGGGCAAGAAATTGATCAATTACTTGAAGCATTAGAATCGCAAGAGAAGAAGGACTGAAAAAAATGGTTGAAGTTAATATTCTTAATTATGTTAAAAAATCTATTAGACGTCATGCATTAGCATTTAGAGGAGAAGATATCATTGAGATTTATGGATGGTTATTAGGTTATGAAGAAGACAATATTCTGAATGTAGTAGGGAGTATCCCTTGTCGTTTCTATCAAAGTCAATCGATGATTAGTGCTGAACCTAAAATCGAAGAAGTTAGTGAATTGAACAAGAACATCCCTAAAGGCATTTTTATTTGCGGTATTTACCATAGCCACCCTAACAAAGTTTTTCATAGTTCTACCGATGATGAAACTGTTTTAGGCTTTGCTAATTTATATGCAAATTTTCTTAGTATAGTTACCAATGGGATAGACATAAAATTTTTTCAACTTAAAGGACAAGAAGTAAACGAAATACCTGTTAAAGACATACAATCTGTGGCATTATTTTCTTCTCAATATGTAACTAAAATACACACAACCTTGCCTAGCAAAGATAATTTTACTAAAGCTTTTATAGGTTCCCAACTACGAGAGCAATTAAATGAAGCTTCAATTGATAAAATTGAGACTGGTGCTTTTCTTCGTGGAAAGGTTGAGCGTGATGACGACTTTTCTCTTAAAAAATGTGATAATAAAGTAGCTGATGTTTATTTAGATATGGATGAAGGGAGTTATGATGCCACTACTAATATACTTGAACTCGAGCTTATAGCCAATATCGTTGGTACAAAAGTTAAAACTCTTGGAGATGTTAAATCTGATCTTTTGCAAGCCTTTATTGATGATATGTATCATAAGCTCAAGCATTCTAGCGTTAAGGATGGATATATAGATATCCCTTTTAGGTTAGACTTAACAATCGGGGGGATTTCTTGGAAATTTTACATTCCTTTATCTGATCGCGATGATATAGAGGCATTCTTTGATTTACTCGCTTTCAAAGTAGAATATATGTCTATAGAAAAAGAGAAAGAACGAGCTAAGTTAACCGAAACTTTCCTAAATATGAAGCACCTAGTTCAAAAAGACTTTGATAAAGACCACTTTAAAGAGCATCTTCAGAAACTATCGAAAAGAATTTAAAAACCGTTGAGAATTTCAAATGTAGTAAATGTTAAATAAAAAAATAAGAGGTAAACCAATATGGAATCAATGTTTAGATTATATTTTAAGACAATTGTAGGACAAGAACACAAACAAGCACCTTTTGAGGCTCCTGGTGATGTAATTTTTCGAGATTTAGTTGTGGAGGTAGCGCAAAAGTTTGGTATACCCAATGAACAAGTAGCTATTGCTAATGAGATGGACGAAACATTGACCAGTACGGATTTACAATTAACGATTAAAGAAATAGTCAAGCTTTATGGTACGGGCTTTGAAGTGATTAATCGTGGTGTAGTTGGATAATACTGTATTATTAAGCAAACTTGGAGGAGAAGTAAGATTACTGAGAAAACATCCAACAAATGGAGTGAAACCCGAGCTGAAAGACAGATTATTGAGTTCCCAGCAAAATTGGTAAACTTAACGCCTAAACATCCTAAATGGCAAGAAAGAGTCAAAATTGAGATCCTCAATGTTGCCAAATATGTGAAATTTTTACAACGGAAGGGAGGTAGAAGCTGGTTTTTCTTAGCGCCTAATAAAGAACCTAAATACAATTTTATGAAATGGGAGGGGATGTTAGTGGTTCCTTCTAAACCTGAAATCAAATTTAAGATGGTTATTCTTTTGCCTGGTAATTATCCTTACAGTTGTCCTCGGGCTTTTGTTGAAGAAAAAATAATTGATTATTGTGGAAAACTTTATCTGAAGAATATTTGGGAAGAACCTAATGGAGAAAAATATGTAATGATCTGTCATGATCATATGAGTGAGGTTGAAGATGCATGGAAACCCACTTTGACAATAGCCCATTTCTTTATACGAGAAGTTTTCTATTGGTGGTCTGCACAACAACAGTTAGTTATCGATGAATGGAACCGCCTTAATGGCGTTACTGATGAATCTTAAATAAATGTGTAATTCCAAAATATTTAATCACATTTTCTTCTTGGTTATTTCCCCGATTGAACCATTTTTTCGGTAAACTACTGTTTTTCATTGCTTTCATTTAGCGTAACACTTAATTGTAATAAAGATTAATAGTTTGTTGTTGAACAATATGAATGATAAAATGGTGCTTGATTTTCTTAATTTTCCTGCTACTCTAAATGCCTTTCCTACATACGAAAATCAAATTCATGGGGAAATAGGCTCTACCTTTAACGATTCTATTTCTTATCTCCTCTCCGTTATGAAAGATGTGGACAAACTTAATCGTAAACGGCTCTTTAAACTCAAAAAATCTTTTAACAAATTAAAGACATCTTTTGATCTTATTACATCCAGTGTTGCTCATATCCAGTCTGTGGATGCTACCCATTTAACCTTTCATCATGAACTAATTATCACCTTAGATTTCTTACTTATGAGTCGTTTGAGTGATTGTAATGACGTAATTCGCTCAATTGAACAAGCACTTTATGAACCTGATGCTGAAGAAATAATTGCGTACCGTATAAAACGTCTGAATGACGCACAAGCGAAATTAGCAGAGATCTTACAAATACGTAAAATGGCTCACAAAATCGCTCCTTCAGATGCTTTAATTGAAAAATTTGCTGCTGAATTTAAAGGGGAAATAGCTTATCTAAATAAAGTAGGAGCGATAAAAGATTTTACTGAATTAAAGAAACCTCTACTATTAGGAAAGAAGGAGTATAGAGAGGAATTAGCTAAATTATTCCTTAATTTGTGTAATGAATATATTAAGAAAGATGTTAACTCCACTTCCTTTACTGACTTTTATGATACATTTGCTAAAAAATATGTGAATGTTGACTTTGACCTTTCTGTAATGGATAAAGTTTCCAATAGACTGTGTAAAATCGGTCTTCTTTCTATAGAAGAAAAAGAAGATGGAAGCAAAATTATTGTTTTCCAAGAAGATCTGAGCTTACAAAATGAGATTATGAACCTAGCGGAAGATAAAGGCTTCTTAACACCCGAAAAAATTATGAATTCTTTGGGTAAGTCTATTGAAGATATTCAGAAAACCATTCGAAAAATGGAAGAAGCAGGAGTTGTAATAACAGACGATGAATATGCATCTGGGACGAGATATTATTTCCCAGGTTTATATACTAATGATGAAGAGTAAGAGTTCTATTGAAAATACGTATGTAAAAGGAGATTGAAAACATGTCATTAATAGAAAAAGTAAATATAAGCGATTATGATGAAGATAAAGTTGTTAAGAGCAAATTGACTGAGACTCTGTTAGCTTGGGTTTGGCCTTTAGCTGAAATTGATTTAAAACAACGTAAAACTAAAAAATTTGAATATATTCTTGTAAAAAGCGTTGAAAAAGCTTTAGTTCTACAAAATGAGGTAATAATAGATGAAATCAGCAATGGTCTCTATAAAATTAATACTGATAAAGGAGCTGAAAATATAAAAGTCGTATTTGTTCCTAACACACAATTCCAAATGAAATGGGGGATCCCCCGACCTCAAGGTGTAATTACAGAAGATAACGTTAAAATTGGGGCGTCAGGAACAATAGTTCTCCACATCAGTTCTATAGGGGTATTTCATAGAAATGTCGTTAAACAAAAAACGATACTTTCAATTCAAGATTTAAGACCTCAAATAAACATGCAAATTAAACAAGCTATGAGAGAAACAGTTTCTGAATATCCAATTGAAGAGATCCAAAAAATCAGTAAAGATGATCTTGCTATGTTTTTGGAGCCAGCACTAGTCGATACGATGACTAGAATGGGATTGGGATCAGTTGACTTTTCACTAACAGGTTTAGGGATACCACCAGAGTTTAGAATATATTAAAAAAGTAATGGGGTTGTTTAATCTC
>CAZHRF010000094.1:4801-6461 GCA_964534625.1 uncultured archaeon
GTTTCTTTTTTCTTTTTATTCATTTTCTTTTTTTTCTTGAAAAAAACATGAAGTGTGAACTTCATTTAGTGATGTTATTCTTTCCTTCGTTCTTTAATTATTTTTAGTACATCCAAAACAGCTTGAAAATATGTCTGGATTCGTGTAAAGATCATTAGATCTAGTTTAAACTATTTAAACTGAGATTATTTTCTTAATTCACAAGTGTTCATTTCCCAGAAAAGTTCATAAGATAACCAATTTTAGTTATCATATGCCAATCAATTATGCCACCATAATGCCTCACGGATATCAATTATTAATTGATTTATATCCCCTAATTGACGAAAAATGGCAAAAATTGTCCAGTAAAATGCGAGAAATAGCTGAAAAAATAGTAGAACATGAGCCAGATATCATAATTATCGCATCACCTCATAATCTCAGAATCGTTGACCACATAGGCATTGTGATAACTAATTACTGCAAAGGAGAACTTTATAACGAAAAGCGAAGTAAAAATATCGAATTAGAATGGAAATGTGATAAAGATTTTGCTCACCACCTCTATGAACAAGCTAAAGACGAGCATTTACCCGTTGTAGCTGTAAACTATGCGTCTTCAGAAGGTGAACTATCATCGATGCAAATGGACTGGGGAACGTTAATACCCTTGCATTTTGTCAAAAAAGCCTTTGAAAGAACTGATAAAAAGATTCCCAATATGGTTTTAATTACCCCTTCTAGAGAGATAGCTTGGGAAAAACTTGTCCAATTAGGCAAAGTGATTAACAAAACAACCAATAAACTGCAAAAAAACGTCGTTTTTATAGCCTCTGCTGACCAAGGACACTCTCATGATGAGGAAGGACCATATGGATATGATCCTGCTTCACTAAAATATGATCAATTAATGTGTGAAATGGTCCAAAATAACGAATTGTACAAACTTTTAGATTTATCACCAGAATTTATTGAAAAAGCCAAACCAGATTCTATCTGGCAGATGTTAATATTGGAAGGAATTATACAAGAAACGAAGCTCACAAATACCTTTTATGCTTACGACTGTCCAACCTATTTTGGGATGCTCGTGGCTTCTTATGAAAAAGAAAATTAGAATCAAATAGTGTATTTTTGCTTTAATATTTGAAATTCTACGAAATGATTTTTCTATGTTTGAACCCATGCTGACTTAAATGGTGCCAAGAACATAGCTCGGCCGTTTGTTAACTATGTAACTACGCCCAAGTATTCGACGATTAAAGACCTTCATTCTCACTCTTATTTCCCCCTCTCTTTATACCGTTATTTCACCGTACTCGGCCATTGGTCGCAGTACCAGACAGTTTCTGGTTCTTCTCCGTGAATGACCAGTCTGTCGCCCTGGAGGTGGTAGTCTTCCTAAGGATGACTGACTAAACCTAGTTGGGCCACCCATGAGTCCCAGGGTCAATAGTGCAATGAACCCGCTTACGGGCGCTAAGGTCGTATTATTTAGCCTTGTCCGTATCACCTGTGCTTCTATCGCCACAGGACCAGTATGTCCTTTTGTTCCCGGAGTCTTTTCGTATACTCCTTGGCTACAGGTACATCATGTTCCTCTTCTTCACGTTGCCAGTTGGGTGAAGTGCTCTATTTTTAGAAAGTTACTAAAACTGCCTAAAAAAACTCATACAAA
>CAZHRF010000095.1:0-6195 GCA_964534625.1 uncultured archaeon
GAAGCAGGTAAGTTAATTAAAAAAGAAAAAGAAAATGAAAATGAAAATGAAAATGAAAAAGAAAAAGAAACTTTGATTTAGTTTTTTTTCCTTTTTGTTAATGCCCAAAAAATAACAAATCCAAAGGGTACAAAAGTCACTAAGTAGGATGAAGGTTCAGTATCAAGTTCTATTTCTTTTTCAAGAGAGAAAACTAGCTCTCTTTGATTGTTCTCTTCAACTACTTCATCAATTAAATTGTCAGGATCCAAGTTAATAGACCATGAATGCATTCCAAATGTGGCATCCCAGTTGATTGCATGCGTAAAATTCTCTCCAACTTTAAGTCCTGGAATATCAACAGTAAAAACATTACCTTCTGGCGAAGTGATATCCATAGTCGTACTTTGCGTTAGGTTTTCTTCTCCTATATTAGACACAGTAATATTTACTATTATCGTTTCATTTGTTTTACTCTTTAGAGAAGTGTAGACAGGAACTGTATCAATCACAAGATCTGGTTTAGATATCTTGTTAATGGTTAAACGGTCAATTTGAGTGTAATTTGTTCTGAGAGATCTCATATCTATTTGGTTTTCATAGGTATGAAATAGGAGACTATGAAATGAACTTTCGATACAGACTGATTCATTTAATAAATATCCGTCTATAACCTTGGTTGGTTGCGACCCCATGCCTCCTGTTATTATGAAATTAATACTATTGTTGAATAAACGTTCATAAAAATGGTCATGGCCTGAAACAACAAAATCTACTCCATACTCTTTAAAAACAGGAAGTAACTCTGCGATGATTGTATCATATTCTCCTGTGTGATAACGCATTGAAGATGCCATAACTGGATGATGTTGGGATACTATTTTCCAAGTATAATCAGCATGAGCTTCTAGGTCATCCTTTAGCCAATTAACTTGTTCAGTATAATTGAAATTAGCCCATCCGTCCTCAGTATGCAAAACAACAAAATGTACAGGTCCATAATTAAATGAATAATATTCTTCTTTTCCAGGTAAAGCACAGAGTTCATAATAATTAGAATGGTTTTTTTCATGATTACCTAATGCGTTCATCATGGGTGATTCTGAAATAACAGGTTCGAAATCCTTGAAAGATTGGTACCATTCTTCTTGATACTTGCCCATGTCAATAAAATCACCAGTAAAAATGTTAAACTCTGGTTTCAAACCAAAAACAGATTGTATTGGTTCTATTCTATTTCTTTGTATTTGAGAATCCCCCCACATCACAAAACGAGCATAGTAGTCGTTTCCAGTTTTGAATGTTAGATTTTTACTCCATGTTTGACCATTTCCAACCCTGTAATAATAAAGTGAATCTGGAGTGAGCTGGGTTAATTTGACTTCATGTATAAGGGCGTCTTCAGAGAAAGAAACTTCACTACCCAGACTATTGGATAATCCATATTGAACAACTGAAGATGTTTCAGTTCTTGTTCTCCACATAACTGTCATTGTTGTTTGAGTATCATTTGAGCTCCAAGAGAGATGAATATTAATGGGAACAAATGAAGATTCTGCAGAGAGAGAAAGAATAAGATATTGTCCAAATAGAGAGAAAGAAAGTAAGATAGTTAAGCATGTAAAAATAAGCAGTTTGATTCTTTTCATGATAAGTATATTACTTAATCCTTTTTATATTTTAGGTAAATTCATTTTATTGGGGAGATTCACATTATGGCTTTTTGGAATAAAGAATAAACAAATTTGACAAAGGTTAACTCTTATTACATGAATGAACAATAATAAAATATGGAAAAACATATAGATTTACTTATAGACGGATTATCCGAATATATTTTAGGTTTATTACCAAAAGAAAGAGATGACGTTTTAATTGAAATGGAGAACTATGCAGAAAAAGAAGAATTTCCGATTATTGGTCCTATAGTAGGTCATTTATTATCGTTTTTTACAAAGATAACACGACCAACAAAAATCCTTGAATTAGGTTCAGGATTTGGTTATTCTGCTTATTACTTTGCCAAGCATTCCGATGACGACACAGAAATAATTTGTACTGATGGAGATAAAGAAAACGAAAGAAGACTGTTCAATTATTTTGATAAAACAGATTACTCTAAAAAAATCACTTACAAAATTGGCAATGCTTTAGAAATAATAGAAGACTTTACAGAAGCAGAGTTTGATATTATTTTCAATGATATAGACAAAGAGGATTATCCTGAAGCATATAAGAAAAGTATACCTAAACTACGTAAAGGGGGATTGTTAATAACAGACAATACTATCTGGTACAACCGCGTTGTTGAAGATAATCCTGAATCTGAAGCTACTCAAGGAGTCAAAGAATATAATGAATTGGCATTTAATGATCAAAGAGTAGTTTCTATTATCATTCCTATAAGAGATGGCATAACTATCTCTGTTAAAAAGTAGAAAAATAACTGGTAGAGAAAAGTTTGATGATATTTCTTGTTCCTGATTGAGTTTTTTATCTTAGCTAGGTAGAAAACCCAATCGTTTGGATGGGTAGTTTATTCTCCTTTATTTTCTCTCAACCCTTCAATAATTCTTTCAACAAATTCAATGATTGAAAGTTCAATAGAAACATTTGGTCTTGCTAAATCTAATAATGAAATTGTTCTTTCTTTAGCTTCTTTTAGTACTGCAGGTATGGCTGTTTCGCTTATGGCTATCTCTTCAGTTGTTTGTGATATTCCATAACAAATTACACATTCTTTTTTGGTTTTATTTAATGCATATTTCAACATCTCAATATGCTTATTCATTGACAACTCTGAAGAAAAATCAGCGAAATAAAGTATTCCATCAAGATCTTTTTCGATTATTTTTTGAGCATCTTTTACTGATTTCGTTAGTTTTAAAACTTTCATGTCGAGTTTTTCTAATTCAACATCAATATAGGATTCAGATATAGTTTCATATTTTCTGATTTTTGAATAATTATGTACGAGCAATGCTTGTTGACATAATGTAAACAAGATATCCATTGTCCCAATCAGTACTACTTTTACTTTTTTATCCATATTTACAGCCACGTTATCCAATAAACGAATATTTTTAGCTGCTACTACCAATGCATTGCTTTTCTCTCTCCTGAATTGAATATCTCTCTCCGTTTCTATTCTCTTAGTTATGAATTCTGTTAATACTTCAATATCTTCATGTTTAATTTGAGTAATTTTAGTGAATTTTGCTGACCAGCTCTTAAGGTATTTGTGCAAATCTTTTCTTATTCCAGCAGTTAATCCATCTAAATATGTTGGAAAGAAGATCAACGCACAAGCAGGTACCTTTTCACCTTTTTTTACCCGCTTATCTTTAATGAAGGGATTGACAATTTCAAAAGTGTATAAATAGAGTAATTTTTCTATATGATAGGCAACAGGCAAAGGACCATATAAACCTCCTTCTTTTTCTCCTATACCTAAAATAATGCTATAGTAATTCGAAATTGTTTCTTGTTCAAGTTTTGATATGCTGGGAATATCTGCATCTAAATATATTTTCATGCCTTGATCTGAAAAAGCCGCTATCGGGATGTAAATTTTATCGTCGATATCCATTTTACTTCTCCTTATTTCTTTTTTCCCCTATTTTTTCAATCAACCATTCTGCTGCTATCTCTACTCCATCACCATATTTTGCACTTGTACCTGTAACATTGAATGAACGCCCCATTAAACTACTCATATCATATAATTCAATTGATTGTTGAACTGTCAATGGAGATTCCTCTTGCAAATCTTGTTTGTTTATCAATATAAGCAATGGAACCGATTCTTCGACTATATTAAGCATGTAATCAAAGGAAAATTTGGATACTTCAAATTGGTGTGAATCAGATTCTGGCTTAACTGTACCATCTAAGACATATATTACGGCATCAGCTTGTGATACGCCTAATGACCAAAGACTCTCTCTGTACAATTCTTGCCCTCCCACATCAATAGCATTTAATGTCCATCCGTCAATAGTTATGGGAGACTTACGTATGTCGATTCCCAATGTCGTTCTTGGGTCTTCAATTACGGGTTCGCCTGATTCTAAATATTTAATCAATGTGGTTTTACCTGCTCCAGAAGCACCTAAAACAACAATTTTTGCGTCTTGACTGATTTTTTTTCTACCAAATAATCTACCTAACCAACTCATAAAATACACCTCAAACTAGATAAAAACTAATAAATAGGAATAACACCCCTTTGTTAATTGAGTATTCCTCATAAAGGTATTGTCTTAATGTATTTCTTTTTTTTATTATCATTTATACTTTATCCTACATTTATTTACTCTTTAGATTCTATGTTTTACTTGTCTTGTCTTTTTTTGCGACAAGTTTTTGTTTCTCTTTTAATAGCTTAAAACTTGGGGGAAGAATGCCTGTCCATTCTTGAATTTTGATTGGAATAAAGAAGCCATAGTATAAAGCTAAGGAAGTAACCATACAGAGGCTATAAACTATAATAATCGTATGGGGAATAATAGCTTGTACTGGTGACCCTTCTGCTAGTACCAAATAGTAATATAATGCAATTGACGATAATTGGATTATTATACCGATTGCTGAGATTATGCTCATACCTAATCTAACTTTTGTTAATTTATTGCTGATCCTAAAATAATCTATTATAGCAAATACAATCGCAAATATCAAAATAAGTGTAAGGACAGCTGCTGCAAACATGAATGCAGTATTGATTAATGTTTGATCGAGCGGATAAACAATGTTTATAGTTACAGGTATACTTACAGTAGTTGTAATAACTATACCTGAGTAGAATACAAACTTGAACATTCGGACTGCAGCTTTGGAGAGATTAACTACCTCTCTAATGTAAACAGTAAAGGATATGGCATATATACCTATCCCCGCAACAATAAAGATATTCGTATTTCCAAAAAAAACTGCTTTGGCTGGGTTAATTAGCAATCGATAAAGGTAACTAAAGACACCTCCAATTGGGTATATGGCAATTCCTAACAAAGCGTATGTAAAAGCCTTTATACCTGGTGTTTTTGTTTCTGCTTTCTTTGTTCTTTTTACAGCCATTATATATACAATTGAACAAACAATAATTTGTACGGCTATAATAATCACAAAAATAATTAGCATTGTTTTTCCAAAAGGATAATCTATATCACGTGGAATATTACTTAATAAATCGTTTATGAAAGACATTTTTATACCTCCAAAAGCGTTGCTGGGATTTCTTTATCAAAATAATTGGCTCTCATTATTAGAGCTAATTGCGCATCACTCAAATGTAAACCTGTTTTATCTACAAATTCAAGAGCACTAGGAAGGCTATCGTCATCACGAACTATAGTATAAAAGTCTTTAAGCATAATTCTTACCGTTTCAAACTTTCCTTCCTTGATCAAGTGTTCTATTTTCTGCGTAAATTTGCTACTAAATTGGCCATATACTTTGTCTCCTATAAAAACGAGCGTGTATTGGCCTTTGGTAACCTCAAGTTCTGAAAGAACAGTATCTGATAAAGGCATACCAATAATATTAACATTCTCAGAAAGACTGGTTGATTGCGAAACAAATTCTAGCCGTTTAAACATAGATTGAGGAATAGAACAACAAATGGCATTAAGCATCTCAATTATTTGATCATGATCCCCCAATAAAACCGTTCTTTGTCTTGCTAGAAGTGAAAATATCGCCGAATCAAAGTTTTTAATGGCGATTTTTTTAGGTTCTCTTTCTTTCTGTTCTATTTCCAATTCAGCTTGTTCTGGTTCGCCTTTTGAAAGAATATCTTCCATTCCTTGAATTAAACTGATGGGATTAAAATCAATTGTATCTGGTTCAAATGCAAGCGTTAACCCATGTCCTTCTCCTTCCGCCCGATCCATGAGTAAAAGAGTAAAGAATATTTTACTATTATAAACAATATATTTTACAGATTTACCTTCGGGATTGCCAAAAGGGAGTATATGTTTCAATAGTCCTGAACCATCTGAAATACCTTTTTGTTTTAAAAAGTGGATTTTTTTTCTAGTAACTTCAAAATAGCCCCATTTATCAATCAACATTGCGCTCAATTGTATATTTTAAAGCTTATTAATAAGATTTTTTAAAAAGGTAGCAGATAATAAAAAAACCTCGCGGGTGACAAGTCACCTATCCCAAAGTAAGTTTTTTTGATCACAAGAAAATAAAAAAGTTATAAAACCTCGC
>CAZHRF010000096.1:0-6183 GCA_964534625.1 uncultured archaeon
CTTACTTTCTTGAAGTTACGTTGGGTTTTCATGTCTTATCAACTGCTCAGCGTAATTCTCTTTATAGTGTTAACGATGTTGGTTTAGTGAACAGTCTTTTCATATTCCTCAAAACTTTTTAATAAGAAATCAATAGCTTGATCCATTTCGTCTAACTTCTTTCCACACTCTGAGCAATAAATAGCTCCTTCACTATATGGATGTTTACAGAAGGGGCATCTTTTTTTCTCTGCACGTTGTTCAGCTTCTTTTTTTGCTGCTTCTTTCTGTCTTTGTCTTTCTTGTTCTCTCAAATTTTTGTAGTATTCTTTTTGGTGTTGTAACTGCTGCAATTGTAAATCCCCATTGTTAACAGTACTAGGGCTTTTTCTATAATTAATGAGTAAAATGACAGCTATAAGTAAAATAGCTGCAGGAATACCATAGAGAAGTAAAGTCTCAATATCAATTCGGTTGGCAGCATTATATTGTTGGACAAATTCTTGGAAGCCCTTTTCATTACACACAAATAAAGAAATAGGATTGTTAGCATTGATAACAAAATTAAAAGTAGCAGAAGAACCCCCAGAAATCTGAATAGTAAACTGAAATTGTTCATACCCCCCATTCCGAACAATTTCAGTTTTAGACATGACCTCCTTACCTCCATCAATACTTACAGTTACTGATGCATCCTCACGATTCCCTTCTTCACCTGAAATGAATCCCGAATTATCAATAATAAGATAATATGTTTGCTCAGAGAGAAGGAGAGTGAAAGACGCATTAGTTACTTCTTTGTGCAAACTATCTTCATAATAAGAATAAGCCGAACAAAGGCGAAAGTTAATTAAAAAAAAAGATAGAACTAATATAACCATCTTTCTTTTATTCATACTACAACTGATCTAATTAGTTTATTTAATACTTGTCCACATGAAACATTCAAAAAAATTGGTTGGACAATTAGTAAAAAACAAGAAAAAAAAGTGAAAAAGCTTCTGCAGTTAGGGAAAGCAGAGTTTATTTAGAAGTTGGTTTAAGTAAAACAGTGACATCACATCAACAAAAATTCTCTAAAAACTAATGATGATTATACTGCAAACACCGGGGGTAAAATCTAATGAACTTGTATTGCTAGTAAAAGTGGTTTTTATGACTTCTGTGGAGTGTAAAAAATAGAATTTCTTATATAGAATTGAACATACGCGGATCATATGGTTTTAAACAAAAAACTCAATCTGTCTACGAATTGTTCAGATCGCTACATGGAGTTCTGATTTGTGCAAAATATCATAATCTGTAGGAAAATGGAAAAAATTTGCCTGTGGAATACGAGATCAATAAAAGTTTACTATATGGTAAATAAAAACTTGTTCTTCCTTCCTTTCAATCATATTTGGTTCTTATGTTCAATAAAGTAATGATTGAGTGTTTTTTGATGGTACAAGAATAACCGTTAAGTCTCCCATCTTTTTTCACTAATATTAATGAGTATAATTTCTTAAATAATAGTTCCAAAATAGTGTGAAAAAACATTAAAATCAAAAATAATATAATTTAGTTTCGTTTTAAATATGTCGAAGAGAATATTAACAGCTTAATTCGGAAGTACTATTAAAATATATGAGGGCACTGTTTCATATTTATTTTATTCTGGCTTGAAAATGAAGTATTGAATTATATACTCACATATAAAACCTATAGTTTTGCTGTGGTGTTCCATCTATTTGATTTATTTCAGACAGAATCTCACCAACTTTTTGTGATACACCAATTGTGACAGGTAATTTATTACAAAAATTGGTATTATTCCAATCTAACTTTGTTAGGGCTAAGGTTTCATCTATTAATATTTCAGTCGGCGTATCTTGTCTATAAGCGGTAAGTTGAATAGGGGTGGGAACGCCACTTCCCATATAAGTATTTAAAGCTGGGACAAATCCTGTTGTATACAGCATTAATTCTTTCATTTTTTCATTGTTTGAAATAAATGTACCTCTTAAAGTAGGAAATTGGCTATTTGGATACATTCTAAAATCCGTGTTCTCCTTTACGTGAATATAATCGCCACCATCTGGTAGCTTTTCACATACTTGGTTAAACCCAGTAATTTCATTATCAACAAATGGTGATGTTTTGTATAATACTAGTCTTTGTGGTTGTCTTTTGGTTATTTGTTTGAATAAATCAATTATGTCTTGAATTATTTCTTTTGCTTGACATTGATTAAGATCTGGTGATTTTGATTGATCTTGCCATTCAAATGGCTTCCCCCGTATTACTTGCGATTCTCCTGATCTTAAGAACACTTGAGCCATTGCAGTTCTCATTCCTCTATAATTTGGTTTGATTTCTCTATAAAAAGAAATACCAGCATAACATGTATTAGATTGTATTTCTGCTAATTTCCAAGGTGTATTGGTTGCTTTATAATATAATGCAACGGAAAGATTCCAAGCGAGAGTGGCAAAATCTTGGGTGTCCTTTAATCTTATGGTGTAGGGAAGAATAACTTGAGAGGGAATACCTTTTTTCATTGAAAATACTTTGATTGCATGATGGAAATTGAAGAAGTCTGGAATTTTAATCTGATCTATATTTGAAACATTTCTGTGCATTGTAAGTATATGCTGTTTTTCAAATTGTGGCATTTTTGTTATATCTATCAGTTTCTGTGGAATAATCAAAACAATAATCTCTATTTTTGGATCATTTATTGCCAAAAGCATTTCCATTTTACTTTTCACCAGTTCAAGCGTCATTTCAGCCCGTCTTATTCGTTCATTCTTCTCTGCGATCTTATTAATTTCAAATTTCGTGATTGATACATAATTGGAATCTTTTAGATTGAATTTAAACTTTAAAGGAGAAAAGGCGCCTAGTCCGGGAAAATCTATTAGTAAAGAGTCTTTACTAATGAAACCCTGTGCAATATTATCTGATAACCGCTGAAAAAAATCTTTTGTGAACCTAAAATCATCATTTGTTGCAATAGTGCCTATTTCTATCTCTCTGACATCTTTTTCTTTAATTCCAATGGGCCCATATTTTACTAAACCTGCTCTAGGCTCAATTGATGTACCATTATTAGCGAAATATAACTCAGGTTCGTTTCTAAGCCCTTTAAACCACTTGTTCACAAAAATTCCTCCATATAAGTTTGACTTTTATGCTCTCGTTTTTCAGGTGCTGCTCTAATCTCAATTTGAATTGGTTCTATTGATACTTTCGAGAAATAATCTGGTTTGTTTTTGGATTGGAGATTATTCGATATATATCTATACCAAAAAAATAGCAATGATTTTACTGTATCGTTTCTTAAGGTTTCTTGTTTTCTAAATTTGAATTCTAAATCCCTTTGCTGTTCTTTTCTTAAAAAACTATATCCGTTTGATGAAAATGCTTGAGCAAAATTAATTATTAATCGAAGATCCCCCCATATTTTTCTTACATAAATGTAAGCCGCTCTATGAAAATAGAATGTTTTTCCTCTGTCAGGATATGTCCATATTACTTTTCTTTTATCATATTCCTCACTTCTATTTGTGTATGATTTTACATACTTCGCTCTAGTACGCTTTAGGTTATTTGTATCGTACTCAATAAAGGACCATTTGCTTTCACCTTTATAAACCCGCCTTAGACCGATGTTCTTCAAAATGTCCTTTAATAGTATATTGCAATATCTTATAGGAAATACCGGATTTTCTTTTTCTAATATTTCAAAACTAGTGTTTTGTATATCTGTGATTATTCTATCTTTAAATGGTAAGGGATCGAGTGTTATTATTCGCCCCCCTTTTAACCACAAGAAAGGAGGTGCACCAGACAAATTTTTCCATATTTGATCTTTTTTATTAAAATCTGTGCTAAAATCATAAATCTTTGATTTCAAATCAAAATTAAAAGTATTAATAGTATACTCCGTTTTTCTCCTAATCGGTCTGGAAAAACGATGGATTATCTTAAATATTTTGTCAAATTCTGTTTTATATAAGTTATTTGGAGTGTTTCTCATTTCCTCAATTAGTTCTTTCATCTTGCTTAGATCTAAAACGTGAAGATCTATACTCCTAAAGAAATCAGCAAAAATAAGAGAACTGTAATTTAATAAATCTAAATTGTTGCTTCTCTTAAAAAAATTCTTTTGTTCTACTCCATCCATCCATCTCTCTACATTCTTCTGATTATTAGATGTTAGTAAAGGACTCCATATTTTTTTTGAATATTCCCGCATCACAATAATTAAACCTTGGTAAGGATTTTTCTTATATTCTTTAGATTTTACATATTCAGAAAAATATTTCATTAATTCCTTAAAAAAATTGAACTCATATGGGCTCTCTTTAGCATTTTTGATTTCAGCTAGGAATAGTTTATTGTCTCTCTGTCTTACTAATATAAAGTCTTCAAGTCCTCCATCATAACTTGAATCACCTGTTATTAAATAACCTTTAATTTTCAAAAATTCTCTGGCATATCGCTTGTAAATCTCTGCTGTCTTATGTAGTGCTTCTCGTTCTTTACCATAAACTGTAATCGGCATCAAATAAAAAATATCTTTTTTATTTATAAATCTGTTTGGAAATATTGTGTATGTGTTGAGAAACAATCTGTTTCACGTGAATAGTTCGTTCGTATCTTAATTTAAGGCTAATATTGGATTAACAATCATCAACTCATAATAGCCACGACCATACAACTGGTCACAATTAAACCGAAACATAAAATGGGTAGTCTCATCGCTTTTTATGATTTTATTACAACAATCTTTTTAATTAATAAATCATTTAGAAAAAAATAGACAAAAACTTTAGGGAGAAAAAGATTAGTTATGACAAAATTAACACAAAAAAGATTAGAAGCGCATTTATGGGAATCAGCGAATATACTCAGAGGAACAATAGACTCGTCAGATTATAAAAGTTATATATTTGGAATGTTGTTTTTAAAAAGATTAAGTGATGTATTTGAAGATGAAGCAGAAAAAATATTAGAAGAAACGGGAAGTGAGAAATTAGCGTGGGAGGATAAAGTTCAACACACATTTTATGTACCAGAAAGGGCAAGATGGAAAAATATAAAGAAACACACCAGAGATATAGGAGCAGCAATAAATAAAGCCTTTGAAGCATTAGAAGATGCCAACCCTAATTTAGAAAATGTTCTAGTGACAATAGATTTTAATGATAAAGAAAGATTGCCAGATGAAGTATTGAGTAAGTTAATACAGCATTACTCAAAGATACGATTAGGAAATGGGGATTTTGAAGATCCGGATGTGCTAGGGAGGGCATATGAGTATCTCATTAGACAATTTGCAGATGATGCAGGGAAAAAAGGAGGAGAATTTTATACACCAAGAGGGGTGGTAAAATTAATAGTAGAAATATTGAACCCACAAGAAGGAATGAGGATATATGATCCTTGTTGTGGATCAGGAGGAATGTTAATCTACTCAGCATTGCATCTAAGGGAAAAAGATCAAAACCCAGAAAAAATAACGCTTTATGGACAAGAGAAAAATCTCAATACCTGGGCAATAGGAAAAATGAATGTCTTGTTACATAATCTCCCAGATGCACAGATAGTGAAAGGAGATACAATGAGAGATCCAAAATTCTTAGAAGATGGAGAACTAATGAGATTCGACAGAGTAATAGCCAATCCCATGTGGAACCAAAGTGAGTGGAGCAAAGAATATCTAGAAGACGCCCAGCCATATGGTAGATTCAAGTATGGATTACCTCCAAAGAACTCAGGAGATTGGGCTTGGATACAACATATGATAGCAAGTATGAATATCAAAGGAAAAATGGGTATAGTATTAGACAATGGAGCTTTATTTAGAAGTAGAAGTGAGGGAAAAATACGAAAGAAAATAGTACAAGATGATTTACTGGAAGCAGTCATAGCGTTACCTTCAAACTTGTTTTACAATACTTCATCACCAGGATGTGTAATGATATTTAATAGAGATAAACTTGAAGAAAGACAAAATAAAATAATATTTGTCTATGCAGAGGAAGAATATCGAGAAGGAAGCGGACAGAATTATTTTGAAGAAAAGCATATAGAAAAAATAGTACAAGCAATAGACAAATATGAAGATCAAGAAAGATTTTGTCGAGTAGTTGACATCGCAGAAATTAAACAAAATCAATTTAATTTGAATGTGCCACGATATGTCGATACCATTCC
>CAZHRF010000097.1:0-6130 GCA_964534625.1 uncultured archaeon
AAAAGATTTTTTCTATCATCTACTCTTTCGAACCATTGGAATTCAGGCATATTACTCCTCCAAATCTACTATAATAGTAGGTTCACCTTTTCTTCTTGTCTTAAGCTTGCCTTTTGATTTATATCTCCTTTTTGGAGGTGCAGGTTCGTATTCATCATATATTATATCATCAAATGATTTATCATCTAGATCTTTCTTCTTCAAGGTTTTTTTCCGACTCCTTTCATTTACTTGTTTCATATCTTGGTTTAATAAGAGCTCAAGAATTATATTTTTGTCTAAGAGATACAGACTAGTATGTCCACTCAAGCGCTTTTTTTTCCAATTCCACAGATGAAAATTTATCTTTCAACTCACTTAAGCCCCCAACCCATTTAAAATCAAAGTCTGTAGCCTTTTTTACCATATTTATAAACCATAAATTCAATAAAATCGTAAATCTCTTTTTGAACTTCCGGAGGCACATCTTGAATTTTAGATAATTCTTCTGAGGTCATCTTCTTAACTTATAGTTACTTTCTTTAATCATTTTCTACCATTTTTTCTATTTGTTTTGCAAACTCTGAAAAATCTTGTATAGCTTGATGTATTTTTTCATATATCATTGTAGGTTCTAAATTACTATATCTATGAACCAATCTATTTCTAAAAGCGACAATTTTCACCATTTTTTCTTTAATTTTAACAGGAAGGATTTCGTGTTTCACTAGTATTTCTATTATCTCTTTATAGGTCTGAGGTTTTCCTAGCGCTAAGCGCGAGATGATGTGGTTTCCGATATCCAATATGCATTCAATTGATATTTGGAGCAGTCTTTCCGAGGCATATTTTGCTTTGTAATCTAGCACATATTGTTCTTTTTTGATTTTGACAATCTCTTTCAATAAATTAACATAATTCTCGAGTTCAGCTAATTTTTGTAGTATCAATTCACTATCTAATTTCTTATTCTTTTTCGAAGACATCTATCATATTCCTCACTATAGTATTTAAAATCGAGATATTTCCTAATTATCAGTGATTCGATATCTGCTTGTAAATCTTTATTTCTGCTAATAAAAACTATCCCTTCTACTATAATTTTGTAGGAGAGAATTATAGGGGCAATATTTAGTAACACAAGATCAACGTTGTCTGTTTGTAATGTTTCCGTTATCTTTGTTAGATATTCAAATTGTATCTCATTAACATGTGTTGTATTAAGATAGGAATAATCGAGATAGATAGCGATATCTATATCACTTTGAAAATTTTGTTCGTTTTTTACTACTGAACCAAATAAATATCCCACTATAACTTTTTTGTCATCTTTGAATATCTTTGATAGAGCAGATATGATTCGTTGACCTTGTAAAGATTGCATCATATACTAAAACATGCTACTAGGACTATTTTAACTTAACTACTCACATTAACTTAAGAACACCCTTTTTTCGATATTTATTATTCCATCTTGCTTGACATGTCAAAAAAAACCATTTTCTGCAAATCCCACGAGAACCTCTCCTTGTTTTGGCGCAACTGAGTAAACAAAATTGAAAATACTTCATTGGGAGGATGAACTACCACTATCTACAGGCAGATGGTTTCCTGCTTCATCGAAGGCGATACAAACATCTGAGGTCTTTCCCCTTGTCCACAAGCGTGTATAGGTCCTGTTGTCCCGACAGTAAATTGTATTTATACATCAATCTCTTTCAGGACTTTACTTCCCTCAGAGTATACGTTACGTGAAGCGTTAATATCTCGGTCATGGGTTTTACTAACCTATCTTCTTGAAACCTTGTCCTTTAGAAATTAAGAAATCTGGGTGGAAACACACTAAAGTTTGTGGTAGATAGTAATATTGGATCTATTATTTAGATAGAACCTTGTCTGAACACAATAAGGTCGCAAATTTTATGAATGAGCTAATAAGGAATCATACTATTATCATTACCAATTTTATTAGCTGTTGAAGTTATATACTTCTTTCTGATTTAGACTTTCCTAGGCTCTTATTTCGCCTAATTTTCATGAATATGTACCCCGTTAAAGAACGCTATATCCTTCATATTCAAGCATTGTTTTATAATTTAAAATCACAATTTCTATTAATTCATCAACAGTAGTAATTTTATTATCTACACATTTGTTGAGATAGTCAAAGCAGATTCTAAGTATCTCTCTAAATCCTTCAATGCGATCCATAGGATTTGCATATAGTAGATCAGCTAATCTTTTCTTATTTTTTTTCTCCCAATCTCTAGAAGAAAGGACTAAAACATCCCACAGCAGTTGTCTTTTTATAAAAGGGAGCGTTGAAAGTGTATACCCCAAAAACAATTCTAAAACCTTTTTTTTAGTTTGACTTAAAATAATTTTTCTTATTTGCCTCTTAATTTTATTATATTCTGCTTGATTGATTTCATAATACTCTTCTTCGAAATAATCTTGAATCTCGTCATCATCGTCATCTGTATTGTCACCGCCATAATTGTCTTTCATTAGAACACTCTCGTTTTTAACAATAACATTAACAAATATATAAAAGATATGCAAAAAATCACCAATAGAATAGCAAATGAAATACCAAAGTATTCATAGTATTTTCAACAAACTTATTGGTTGCAATAGTCGTTGTTTCAATGATGCAAAAGAGAAGAAAAACTAAAAACTAAAAAAAAGCATACAAAAATTACAGTAAACAATAATAAAGGACTAACCTTCAAACATTTAATTTATAGGTGGATGAATAGCAGCTTTTGTTTTCTTCAATCCTCTTTTCTTGAAATCGTCTAATTTTTCATGATATTTTTTTATATATTTTTCTCCTTTCAATATTATTCCCTCATCGACAGAATCAATAGCTGTTACATGATAGTTGTTAAACATTAGATCAAATTCTTCAGGTGTATAACAAAAGACATCGATAGGGAGTAGAGGGGCAGTTTCAACAACCCACTCAGTGCGTTTCAAATACTTTCGAGTGAAATTGGCTATTATTAATATATCGTAATCACTGTGTTCGAAATAGCTCCCTTTGGCTCTTGAACCAAAAACAATGAAAGCATGTATGAACACTTGATCAGCAATTTTTTCAATCATGTCAGCAAACAATTTAAGAAGTTCATTTCTCTCCATCGTACATATCCTCCTGTTGAATTACATTTTCGTTAATAAAATCAAGAATTCTTTTTACGTTATCTTGTACTGTTTCTGCTATTTCATTATCATAAGCTTCTTTGGGGGATAAAGCAGGTAAAGTATCAGGATATCTAGTGGTTGTATAATGTCTATCTACTTGCCTAGCTATAGATAAAAATTGTTCATACTCGTATTTCTCTAAATCTATTAATTCTTGGACTAATTTTAGAACAGAATGGCCCCAAGGTTGTAAACCATAAAAATAGTGTAGTGCTTTAATTGGTTTTTCTGCTGATTGCTGAAAATGGAAAACTGCAAGGTTAAACTTTTGTGATTGTTTAAGTATAATACCTGCCTCGAAGTCATTTTTGGCTTCTTCAAACCATTTAATGAATGCTTCTCTTGCCATTGTAATATTATTAGTGTGGTAAGTATATAAGTTCTATTCTGGGCGATTAATTTTTAACAAATAGAATTAAAAATATGTGAAAAAACAAATAAGATAATATCAGTTGCTATTGAAGAAAGGCTAGATAAAGGCAAATCGTGCGAGAGAGAAGGATCAAGCTCAGCTATTACTTACCCAAATGAAAAAAAGGGGGGTTTTGTGTAGGAAAACTCCTTATTAATCGATCCATTTCTGTTTTATGTTATGGATACTAAAATAGAACAAAATAAGGCAATAGACTAGAACAATTATTATGTCTAACACAATTAATAACTCGTTAGTCCCAGAAATTGCATACTTCAGAACATCAACTCCGTATGTTACAGGTAAAATATAGGATAAAGGACGCAAATAAATAGGCAAAACCGAGATAGGTATAAACAGTCCACAAAGGAAAATCATAGGAAAACGGAAAAAGTTCGAGTATGTCTGAGCTTCAAAAACTTCTTTTGCGGAGACTGAGATAAATAAACCCAGGAGTGTTGAAATCGTAGCCAGAAGAAAAATTCCTATCGCAAGGAAAAACCATCTGCTAACATCTGCTTTAAAATATACTACTGAAATCAAAACTGGAATAATACTATTAAAAAGACCAAATAATATTGCCCCCGTTATCTTAGCGAGTATCACCAATTCGATTTGAACTGGTGCTAAGAGTAAGCGTTCGAAAGCTCGAGATTTTCTTTCGAAGGTAATAGTCACTGCTAACATAGATGTTGTGCCAAATAAAATAGACAATGCAACTATCCCTGGAAAAACTTCTTCAATATCAAATCCATTTTCAGTTTTTAAGAAAAGCATTAACATCCAGGCGATAGGAAAAATTATTCCCCAGCTGATATTAGGGGGTTTAAGATAATAATTTCTGAGATCTTTTTTTAATATATTCCATAAAGCAATAGTAGAATTTTTCATTTTTTATCTTTCTCCTTTTTCATTAATTCTATGTCTAATCCAGTAATTTTGATAAAAACATCCTCTAAACTAGGTTTAAGTAGTCTAGCTTCAAGAATCTTAATATTTTCTTTCGAAAGTGAATTGACTATTGGGGCGATGTCCATTTTATCTGTGCTAATGATTTTGATTACTTTTGCATTCTTAACAATACATTCTACTCCAGGAAACTGGTGATTAAGTTTTTTTACTAGTAGCTCTTTATCTAAATTTAAAGATTCTATTTCAACTTCAACAATGTTACTCTCTTGCATATCTTCTAACAATTTGTTCACAGTATCAATTTTGAGGATTTTTCCATTATTAATAAAAGCCACCCGATCACACAATATCTCCGCTTCCTCAATATAATGAGTGGTTAAAAAGATAGTTGTGCCTTCTTTATTGAGATCCTTAATAATCTCTTGTATATGTCTGGTACTCATCACATCTATACCTGTTGTAGGTTCATCTAAAAACAAAATCTCGGGTTTGTGAATAAGAGCAGCTGCTATAGTAAGCTTACGTTTCATCCCTTTAGAATAGGCTTTGAATTTTTTATTGGCTGCATCTGTTAGTCGAAATGTGTCTAATAACTCGCTAGCTCGTTGTTCTCTAACTTTTTTGGAAAGACCATAAAGAGAACCACAAAAACAGAGATTATCAAAGCCAGTCATCTCATCATATAAATTACTTTCATCAACAACTACACCAATAATTCCTTGAAATCTTTTAGTGTTCTGAGTGAAGTCTTCTCCTTTATATACCACATTTCCAGAAGTAATTTTTGCCATACCGATAAGCATATTGATTGTGGTGGTTTTACCTGCACCATTTGGACCCAAGAAACCAAATATTTCACCTTTATTTACATCAAACGAGATGTCATCAACAGCAATGAAACCGTTGTATTTTTTTGTAAGGTTTTTGGCTTCTATTAAAGCACTTTTCATGATGTTTCACTAAATTATAGTTTGTTTATGAATGTTTAGCTATAATTACAATCTTTCATTATTCTCTTATAGAAGAAATATTAGACAACAAAATTACCAAGTTAACAAAAAAAGTAAAAGATAGAAACCAAATCAGGTTCTATTCTTTTTAGTATGAACAGACAATTTGATTAGAGCCACAATACCTAATCCAAACACCATATGGATCAAAGGAGAGAATGATATAGAGGTAGTACTGCCATTATCTGGATCAGGATCATTTATCTCGTCTTCTGGTTCATCTGGTTCATCTGGTTCATCTGGTTCATCTGGGTCTTCTGGTTCATCTGGTTCATCTGGGTCTACAAAGAGTCCTCCATCATAAATTGTCCACCCAAATTCATCAATGATATATTGTCTTGCAGCGCTTGCAGCATTACTATATTGAGAGGATCCCCCACCAAGAGTCACACCATATTGTAATGTTAATTCTGCCCATGCTATTAATAATTCATCGTAATTATCTACAGATAAAGAAGCTCCATATAACATCTCAACCATATTTGTGACACTAGTAACGTTCCATCCACCAAGCTCTTGATTAAATGAAGAAGCAGAAGAGAACATCCAGCTCATATCTGTTACTTGGCTAGTGTTCCATTCCCCTATCTCTTGATTAAATGAAGAAGCA
>CAZHRF010000098.1:0-5561 GCA_964534625.1 uncultured archaeon
GTGTTTAAGTCAAACTTAGTAGTGTGAAACTGGAGTAAAATATAATAAAAGTATAACAGAGCAGTAATAAAATTAATCTTTGACTGCTCTATATAAATTTGTATTGATTATTTATTTGCTTTTTTCTTACTTTTTTCCCCGTTTAATCCTCATCTTCCCATTCTTCATCGTCTTCGTCCCAATCGTCATCGTCGTCTTCGTCCCAATCGTCATCGTCGTCATAGTCTTCCCATTCTTCTTCGTCCAAATCTTCTTCCTCTTCGGGTTTCTCTTTTGGTGGTTGTTTCATTTTTTCATTACCTTTTTGATTTTTTTGACCTTCTATTCTTGAATAATCATATAGAACCTTATATGACCGTTTTCAATTTTAGTTGGTCTTGATTCTTATACACTCTCTTTTAGGATATAAAGTTTCCTATATTAGTATGAGCCCTTTTTTACCTCTTTTTTCTTCCTTATTTTTGTGTATTCCCTCAGTAAATGAAATATTGAAGTGCCACCTTTCCACAAAATGTAAACCCAAACATTTGTGCGATGAAAGCAAAACGAGAAAACAATCAGATAAATAACACCAAACAGCTATGTAATGTTTTTATATAGTTATATTTCAAATCTAGTTGATTATCTGCATGTACAGCGTTAAAAATGTCAAAACAAAAAAAACTCTTATGCACTTTTTAGAGCAACGACATTTTGTATTACACGACAGTAGTGAATCGCTTACTAATGAAACTACCGCTCTATATTCTATCAATGATTCAGGCGATTTATTGGAAGTTATTATCACCGACAAAGTAGATCCCCAAACGGTTAATAAGCATCTAAAGCACATATCAAACGTAACTCCTATTAAATATCAACTATTAATAAAGAAAGATTTTTCCAGCTGGTTTTTTCAACGATCCAAGCCTAGAAAATTAAGTAGATATGATCATCAATACAGACTCACATATCTCAAAGATTCACATATTTCAAAGCCATTACAAGAAACTATTGAAACCAAGATTAATGACCTTAGATATGAAACAAGACCATATGAGTTATTTCTTGCCCTTTTTGACAATGAATCAGTTGTAAACGATTTCTATGAGACATATATGGATGCTAAAGAGCTTCTTGTTCACGCTATTACAGCTGATACTACTAAAGAATTATTAGCACAAATACTACTTGATCGAGTTATTTTCATCTATTTTTTACAATCTAAAGAGATCTTACAGAAGAATTTTTTATCTTCTCTTTATTACGCTATGTCCGAAGGAGAGAATTATTATGCTGAGTATTTAAAACCCTTATTTTTTGAAATATTTTGCGAAGAAAGAGCTACGCGTTCTCCATGCATTAATGTCAAACTTTCCCATATACCCTATTTACATGCCAATCTTTTCACTAGGATAGAAGGTATTGAGATCATAAATGGTCAGGTAGTTACTATTCACGTTCCCAATAAAGTATGGGCGGACATTTTTCATTTATTTGATGGTTATACATGGTCAATTGAAAGTGGCGAGAGTAATGCTATTACCCCTATGATACTTGGGTATATTTATGAAAAAAGCGTTGCCAAGAAGCAAACGGGTTCATATTATACTCCCAATAATATTACATCATTTATTGCAACAACTCTTATTGAAAGATATTGTCTTGATTCGCTCAACAAAAAGTACAAAGCAGACTATACAAATTTAGATCAAGTATTCAATCTCCCTTCTTCTACTCGTATTGAATATGTTATAACGCTTTATTTTGACATATTAAAACCCATACGCGTTTGTGATCCCGCTTTGGGATCAGGCGCCTTTCTTATCGCAGCTGAGTATGTCTTATTCGAGTTATACCATACATGTGTGATTATTTTAAGAAACGAATCTTGTTTTAACACCGAACTTGAAAATATACTACATTGTTCTTCTGTTGAGTATTATCTAAAAAAAGAGATTATTACAAAAAATTTGTATGGTGTTGATATTCACACTCCATGTATTGAGATAACCAAGTTACGGCTCTGGCTTTCATTAATTGCTGATATACCCACCTCATCAACACTTGAGCCTTTACCTAATATAGACTATAATCTGGTTTCAGGTAATTCTTTAATCGGTTATATAGACATGCCTGATATCAAAAATTCCTTGCATAATCTGGTTTCTTCCGAATTTCAGCACATAGATACATCTAAGGGGGAAAATAAGACTATTCAAAACCTATATTTTTTGTTTGAAGTTTTATCACAAAAGAAAAGAGAGTATTTAAGGGCTGATTCTGGAAAAACAAGCGAATTACGAGAATTTATTGATAGTAATCTTGCTTTTTTACGTAAGACACTTACCAGGCTTTATTGGAAAGAATATAATCCAATGCAGACGGAAACCATTAATTTTTCTGATTCCAATATTAAGGGTAAAGAAAAGAAATATTTACAGAGATTGAAGCAAATTAACGAAACCTGTACTATTAGTTATTTTAAAATTAACCTTAAAGATAATAATACTCTTAATTACGACCGTATCAAGAATATTCACGGTATCAGATCTTACAAGGATAGAAAAACCAACATAGTCAAATCAATTTTTCCTACCCGCTCTTTTGATTATACTTCATTTACCCAAACAAAAAATGCCCTAATCACTCTCCTACAGGATATACTTACTAATTGGGATCATGTTGAAACTATCGAGATCAAACGAACAATGCTATTAGAAGAATTAACAGCCACTAAGCCATTTCATTGGTGCTTAGAATTCATAGATATTTTTACCCATAACCAAGGTTTTGATATCGTTATTGGTAATCCCCCTTATGGTAATCTCCTTTCCAACTATGAAAAAAGCATCATTGAACATGCATATAGTGATCCTTATGTGAATGAGATAGCCTCCATTTTTACTGATAGAACCATCGCTATTCAAGCTAAAGGGGGAAGTTTTGGTTATATTATTACCTATGCCATTACTTTTCATAAGAAATTCAGCAAGTCTAGATTTCTTCTATCGCATTCTTATACTGACTGCTATATTTCTACTTATGACAGAGACAAGTGCAATATTTTTTCTGAAATGCGCCAATCTGTTTCCATTGTTTTTTGCTACACTAAGAACTCTTCTTGCACTAGTACTTGTTCCTTTTTTACTTCACAAATGTATCGAGATATCCCTCCCTCTCTTTCTACCATCAATTATAGTTTTGCTAACACTCTTTTGCTCTCTGATAAAGGTCTAGCTTCCAACTTTGATTTACCTCACAGATTACCAAAAATTGGTGATACAAAACCTATTTTGCTTAAACTTCTACTCCACAAAAATTCCTTATCTACTATCTTAACCCATAATGGCAATTATATTTGGTATCGAACAAGTGGCAATTATTGGTACAATGCTTTTTTTACCCAACCCTATCAAAGTTCTGAGATTAACCGCCTTTATCTCGTTGAGGCTTACCAAGATTTTGTTCTTTGTTTAATTAATTCTCAATTATTCTATATCTGGTTAAGAATTTATGGCGACGGTAGGCATTTGAACAAAGACATACTTGCGAGTACACCTATTCCTAGTTTACCCGTCTTAAGAGAAAATAAAAAAGTTTTCAAAACCTTATCTATGCAACTTATGGAACGATTATTTGCTGTATTTGATACAGAACGAAATCGTTTTTCTACTTCTGAAATCAAAAAAGAGTTAGATATTGTTGATATTACACTTGGTAAACTATATGGATTATCTATTGAGGAGATAAAATATGTTTTAGATTATGAGAGAATAATCCATGGTGGCTGTAAGTTAACAGATAAAGAAATTGAAACTATATACTACAAATATTATACTAAAAGCTAAATTATTTCTCCTCTTTTTCTCTTGCAATGTTCCAAAAAACATTGATCATTTTTTGAAATATAGTCATCTGATGTAGTCAATTGATGAACAAAAACCTAGAAAATCTTACCATCAGTTTCATAGTTGTTATATAACAGGAGATGAGAACACAATTTAGATCGTTTCGATATAACACCAGCAGGAGTTTTTCTTCCTACTTTTTAGATCTAGAATTTATCTTAAATATATACCAAGTAACACGCTATTTCACATATAATACTTAAGTATGATGACTAAATCTTTTACCTATAGTTGCGTTATCTACTTTTATTTAACCCATTCAATTTCTTTTTAAACGAGACTATTGCCTTTTATGATACACTTTTATATAATTAATGAGATAGTTATCTTAAGTCTAAGTCAAGGAATTAAATCTCATAAAAATTGTTTCCCATAACTGTTACTCTCATAATCAGTAATTAGCAAAGCATAACACATTATCTTTCATAAGTTTATATCCTATTGAAAGAGGTCATAGATGGGTATTTAAGGGGATAAATTCAGATTCTATTAATACTGATAATTGAAACAGTTCTTTAATAGGTAACAATTTGTGATTTTTAAACACAATGATAATAAAAAAGGAATAGGAATAAAAATGGTAATAAAAGGTTTATATAGTAAAATAAAAAGAAAGGGTGTTTCACCTGTCATAGCAACAGTTATTATTATCGCGTTAGTGGTTGCAGCAACAGCAATGGTATTTTTAGTAGTGTTTCCCATGCTGAATCCAGATTTTGACCCTATTCTTCATTTAGATAGAAATCAGAGTAATTTTTATGATTATGATCGTGATGGTAACTGTGACTTAATGGTTCTTAGGTTAGAAAATTTTGGCACAACTGACACTACCATCACCAATATGACGATAATAGCAATAAACGATGATGACACGGTTAGAACTAATTGGGTACCTTTGATGGAAGAAAACGTTGAGCTAACAAGTAAGAGTACAAAAGATGTGTATCTTTATGCTGAACTTGATGGTATAGATGAAATCCAACCTGGTTATTCTATGAACATTATGATATGGAGTGAGGATCTAATAATTGGTGTCTTTGATATCAGTAATGCTCAATATACTCCTGGTGATTCTATTCAAGTAGAATATACTGATGGTGATGGAAATCCTATTAGTGACGCCACCTTAAACTTTTATTATTCAACTGGTGAGTTTGCCTATAGTGGTGAAAATACCAACGAACAAGGTCTTTCTACCACCTATCTCTATCCCGGGAGATATTATGCTAGTATAGGGTATGCAGGCGGTTTATACCATACTGAAATTTTTATACATCCTAGCACACCCAAATTGTCTTTACAAGTGGACAATGAAATACACGCAAAAGTAGTAGATGCAGATGGAAACCCGATAGTAGGGATATGGGTACATCTATTCCGTGAGGATGGAACATACACAGGGTTTAGAACGAGAACAAACGACACAGGGTATGCTTCCTTCTCTGCTATCCCCTTAGATGAAGACTATCAATTCAGGATAACCTATGTAGGTGATTACTACTGGTCGGAAGTGTTTACCGCCGATTACGGTATAATAATCACTATGGAAATAGGAGGGAACATACATGCAAAAGTAGTAGATACAGATGAAAACCCGATAGTAGGGATATGGGTATATCTGTTCCGTGAGGATGGAACATACACAGGGTTTAGAACGAGAACAAACGACAC
>CAZHRF010000099.1:0-5551 GCA_964534625.1 uncultured archaeon
CATGGTTAAGATGCCAGAAAGAAGGATCTTATCTTCATGAAACAGATCTAAAATCCATTTTGACAGCATAAATTGCAAAATCACCCTCAATATACCAATCCACGTTCTATAATAGCCTGCAAATTGAACGCTTATATCATATTTCTCAATAAGAATAAGAGTAAAGTTTGTAATAAATAACATAAAAGCAAACTGATAGATGAAAAAAAGCATAAGCTTAAAACGCGTATTTTCTTCCTTGAAGTATCTTTTAGTATCCTTAATGGGCACAATATCATTTACTCTTAACTGTAATTTTGTTTTTGTTTCATTTGTTTCAGGAAGTAAAAAGATTACTAAAAGAATGGAAATTAACGATATACCAGCAGCTAAAAACATAGGTATAGCATAAGCAATCTCAGCTAATATTCCACCGATTGCTGGACCTATTATAAGTCCTGCTCCAAAAACACCAGATGATAAAGAATAAATTTTTGTTCGCTCTTCTGGTTTAGTAATATCACTAAAAGATGCTTGGACAACAGTCATATTGGAGCCTAACAAACCATCTATTACTCTAGCAACGATGAGAATCGCAACAGTTTGAGCCAAGCCTAAGATAAAGAAACCTAGGAAAGTACTAAATTGAGAAATTATTAACAAAGGCTTACGACCATAACTATCTGACAACTTACCCGTAATAGGACTAGCAAAAAGTTGACATAAGCTGAAAATGCTACCTATCATACCTATATGAAGCTCGTTAAGACCCAAATCAAGTGCTATAAAAGGGAGAATAGGTACAAAAATACTAAATCCTAGTACTTCAGTAAAATTAATTAAAAGTAAAGTGAAAAGTATCCCTCTCTTTTTAGAGGAGTTAGTGGTAGGTTCTTGATCCTCATCAGAATAAGGTAATGGTTTAATAATATCAGTCATGTTTTTCTCTCTGTAATATTTCTGTCTAATTTGATTCTATTTTAAGGGGGAACAAAACAAAGATTTTATTGCATAGTGGCTCTTAATTGTTATTATCATCAATTATTTGTAATCATATAGGACAAATTATAATGCTCTTTCACACCTTTAGTCTAGGTATCTCTTTACTCTATATACGATTTTCCTTCAAAAAAATTTCTATGAATTATGTTGAGATAATCAATTTAATCTATTGAGAAACAAATAAACATATTAATCTCGATATTTAGTAGTCTTCATGAATTTATGCGTTATTTACATTCATGGTTTTGCTTCAGGATCTGATAGTACTAAAGGGAAATATTTTGCAAAATTGGCAGATCAAAACAAACTGAACTATCACTCTATCGATTTAACACCCACAAAAGAGGAATTTACTGATATGACTATTCCCATACTACTTAATCGAATTGATAAGGTTGTTAAAGAATGCATTTACCCATCAAGTATGCTTATCATCGGTTCGTCTATGGGCGGATTTCTAGCTTTACATTACCTTCAACAGACAGATTATGATATATTAGGTCTCTTTCTTCTTGCTCCAGCCATTTATATGCATACTTCTTTTAAGAACTCTTTTCCTTCATCTCAGTTAGAAAGATGGAAAAAACAAGGAACGAAAAAGTTCAAACATTATACTTATAATGATTTTTTACCGCTAAAATACACATTCATGGAATCGTTAGAAGAGTATCCCACGGAAAATATTAATCTAAATGTTCCAACAACGGTTATTCATGGATGGGGAGATAAACTAATTCCTTATGGTGATGTTGTTAAATATTTTGCTAACAAGACTGACAATGCAGATATTTCTTTACATTTGTTTCAATCGGATCATCTTTTACATAATGTCTTTGATGAGATAGAAATGTTGTTTACGACTTTCATTTCGAAAATAGATGATCTAGGAGAATGATACATAATGGATCTTCAATGCATTATCTTTGATCAAGACGGTACTTTAATTGATTCTTTCCACGCTTTTTACAAAGCAATGCTTTTTGCGTGTAAAAAATACGATATAGAGTTTACTGATGAAGCATATGTTAGACCTAAAATAGGCACACATAGAAGCAGAGAAATCCTTACACCTTTTGTGGGAGATAAATTGGATATGATACATGAAGAATATTACCGCATACTCCCTACATTGACAGCTGAAAGAAAACTTTTTCCCAAAGTACGTTCAGTATTAGCTAAACTGTCAACAGAATACAAAATAGCTCAGATTTCAGCTAAGACAACTAAAACAGCTATACACTATTCAGAAGTCTTTGAAATAGCTCAATATTTTGATATAATCCAAGGATCACCAATTCACAGCAAAACAAAAACAATACATGAGGTTTTAAATACATTGTCCGTAAAACCTGAAGAAACAATTTTTGTAGGAGATAGTATAAAAGATATGCGATCAGGAAAAGAAACAGGATGTAAAACTGTTTTGTGTTTATATGGGTATGGAAATAAAAATGAAGAATTATTACGGTTATCTAATTACCAAATTAATAAATTCAGCGAGATTTTACAAATAATTGAAAAGATTACTAAAAGCAACAATATAAACTGATCAAAAAATAGCAAAATAGCAAAAAAGTAAAAAAGTAAAAAAGAGTCTTGCTAATGCCCAGTCTTACTTGTAAATTTGAATTTATTAACTCTAATAGGAGCTACTAGGTTAGACAGTCCTCTTGATGTTGGTTGTTTAAGTTCTTTGCCTACATTTGCTTCACTTAAGAATCTCGGAATTACATCCGTGAAACGCATATTTTTGGCTGAACCTACTATCTCACCATCTTTAATTCTAAACAGCCCATCCTTAGTCATACCCGTGATACTTCCAACTGGGGGATTCACATAGTTCGTATAATGTAAGTTAGTTACCAACAATCCATTTTTCATTTCTGAAATCATTTGTTGTTTGGATTGCTCACCTTTTTCCATAACTCCAGCGAATGGAAAACCCACTGTACTTCCAAAGAAACTGAAGCCTGTTCCTTTAGGGATGGCATTCATTCTTGCTGCATCAAGTCGTGAAAATGAAAAGTTTTTCAACACACCATTTTCAAATACATGAAACTTCTGGGTGGCTAGTCCTTCATCATCAATGGGACGTGCACTTAATAATTCAGAATTGTGAGGATCATTGATTAAGGTTATACTTGGATCTAATACTTTCTCCCCTATTTTATCAGCAAGAAAACTCCTGCGATTTACAACCATTCGGCTAGACGTGGCATAACCGAGTAAGAATAAGATTGTGCTTACTGCTTGATGATCAAATATTACTTCATACTCTCCAGGTTCTATTGTTTCTGCGTCTAAAGCATTAACTGCCCTATTAGCTACAACAGAAGCTTCAGTTTCAAGATCTAATCTATCAAATCTCCTATGGCCAAATGTACTATTTGAACGACTTTCTTCTGTGCCTTGTAAAGCATTAATATTTATTACCGAACCATAAGTAGTTGTAGGGTAAAGTAAATGATGTCCTTCTGTTGAAGCAAATAATCGGTATCCATTAATTACTTTCATATTTCCAGATATCCCACCTATTTTATCATCGACTGCGTGTCCAGCTACAAAAGCACCTTCAATTTTGTCAACAATATGATCGGGTTCTAAATCATGAGCTTTAGGGTCATTTAAAGAAAGTTTGGGATATTTTTGCTCTTCCTTAAGCAAACCGGGATACATAGGATCAGGTGGTACAACTTTAGCCACTTTCACCAGATAATTAACCACCTTGATAATACTCTTTTCGCTTAAAACGTTAGTAGTAGAAGAAGCCCGCTGTTTACCATCATAAATAACTGTAACTTCTAACCCCCGGTTCAAATCGACATAATTCTGTAAAATTTCCGAGTTACTAAATCGTGTACTAAACTCTTTGTTAAATTCTGCATTTATAAAACCCTCACAACCAGCTTTTTTAATATGATTGAGGGCCAAATCAGTTAATTCTATAATTTCTTCTTTTTGTTTATCTACTTCCATTTTTATCACCCTGAAAAAATATTCACATCTTGGAATCGAGCCCATGGACCCCCGTGACTGATCCACATAGCTTGCATATCAGGTGCACCTTTTCCACAGCTTGGTCCAAGTCCTTCTATTTTCCATTCTTGTGTCTTCATATCCAACCCACCCCAAAATTCAGGTGTTATGGCTTGATAGATCACATTTTTGAGCGGTTTGCCTAACTCTCCATTCTTAATTTCATAAGCTAATTGAACGCTGAATTGGAAGTTAACTCTTTTATCATCGATAGAATGGGATTTCCAATTAATGCCATAAATGCCTTCATCAGTTTCAGCTATTAATTCATCCAGATTCTTGGGACCATCTGTTGAAGGTTCTAGATAGAGGTTACTCATGCGTATAAGAGGCACTCTATTATATCGCGCTATCCTAGCATTTCCGTTACTATGATCTAAACCTACAAGTTTAGCTGTTTGTCTATCTGTTTGATATTCTTGAAAAATGCCTTCCTTTACAACATGGAATGGTTTGGTAGCAACTCCTTCATGGTCATACTTCTCATGCCCGAGAACATAAGGCATAGTAGGGTCACATACTAAATCCACCAGCTCAGATCCATATTTATAGCCTTTGCCAAACTTATCTAGTGTTAGAAAACTTGTTCCAGCAAAATCTGCCTCCCAACCCAACACTCTATCTAATTCAGTAGGGTGACCAGTTGATTCATGTATTGTTAAACCTAATTGATAAGGCTCAAGTATAAACGCTGTTTTTTGTGCCTTAGGTGCCACCGCTTCGGTTGCCAACAGCACAGCTTCTTCTGCTGCTTGCTTAGCTGATTTTTCAAAATCAAACATGTCTATATATTCCCAGCCTCTCATTTCAAAACCTGAAATGTTACGGGATTGATTATCATTTGCAACAGCAGTGGCAAGTGATGATGCTCCACTAAACTTTTCCCTTTCCGTTATTCTTGTGCCTTCACTATTTCCATAGTCCAAATACACATCATAAAAATTCATAGAATTGGTACGTATTTTGATTGCATCACTAAATTCAGCCATTATACTATCAGCTTTTTTCAAAATTTCCAACTTATCTTCTAATGGTACATCCCTAGGATCCTTTTCATAAGGGGTTTCGTATTTGTCTTTAATTATCGGCTCTTCCGATAGTTCTACCCGATTTTTTGTGGTTCTACTCGTGGCTTTTGCTTCTTTGATTGCTTCGCTAACCACACTCTCAATTGTGTGTTCTTTAATGACAGCAGATGAAGCAAATCCCCATGCTCCGTTATAGATAACTCTTACTCCATAACCAAGGTTAGCATATGTTCCGCAATTCTCAATTTGGCCATTACGAAAGGTTATATCTTCATAATCATAACCAAATATTCTGACCTCTGCAAAACTGGCTCCTTTTTGTTCTGCTTGTTTAAGAGCTTTAGCTATTATATCATCCATAATAATTCAAATGAAAAGTAACGTTAGCATTTAAAATTTTTTCGTAACGAAAAAAAAGAGAAAATCATAGAGAAAAAATGAACATATAAGATTTTTATGTGAACGTCTTCTTGAAAACCCCGTCCTTGAGGGCGGGGATGAAAAGA
>CAZHRF010000100.1:0-5294 GCA_964534625.1 uncultured archaeon
GTAATATGCCTGAATTCCAATGGTTCGAAAGAGTAGATGATAGAAAAAATCTTTTTTCTAGAAAATCTTGGTTCATTCTTAATGTTTGTAGTTAATCTTAAATAGTTAAAGTAACTATTTAATTTATATACACAATTTAGAAATGGTGTTAGCTTTGAAAAAAAATGTGGGTAATTTCATATTATTTTCATCTATGCTTGTTCTCGGTTTATTTTTTTTACCTTTTCATTTATTTGAGGTGTCAACTGAACAATCTATAAATAATTTTCATCAAGATATCAATGATGTAGAACCAAATGATTTTGACAGTGAACAAAGTCAAATCAAACAAATGACTAATCCAGAAACCCATCTTGTTGGGGATCTTAATCCTAATCACGGGTTCGAGGATTACAATATTTATGGAGAGCCAGATCATTGGTCAGTAACGGCTCATGGTTATTCCTATGTCAACTATGCCTATAGTCCAGCAAAAGAAGGTTCCTATGCTGCAGAAATGTTGGCAGAAGGAACAAATATTAGTCAATCCACTTCTTATATGAGTCAGAGCGTGGATAGTTATAAATATTATTTGACCGAGCTCTATACTCTTAGCTTTTGGTATAATATCACTAATTGTCCAGATCTATCTGATTCTTCGACTAGAGCCAGAGTATATATATCGTTTAGCGGACCGAGTTATAAAAGAATATACTATGAATTGAGTTATTCAGATGAAATTCCACCCTCGTATAATTCATCTAGTGCAACATATTTCAATCTCAATTCTTCAATAAATGTGTGGAATAATCTGAACAGAAATGTAACATATGATTTTGAAAGTCGATGGGGAGATACAACTGGTTACTATATTGCATATCTTCGAATTGAAATTCACTCACCTGATAACCCAACTGGTATGTTTGAGATGTTAACAGATAGTTTTTATTTAACTAACTCAACAGGATATCATTGTGAAGAAAATGGCGGGTATGAATCAAATGATTCAGGATGGTCTTATTCTCGTCGCTCTCCAGCTATAGTTGGACCAACCTCTGATTGTATTGAAGGTAACAAAGCCCTCAATATTTCTGTGGCTAATGTTAATCCCGAAGGTTCCAGAGATTCCAGAGTTTCTTTAAGTCTTTCATACAATAATCCTTATTATGGGTATTTTCCTACTAGTCCCGGTCAAGTTCAAATACAATTTGATTGGAAAGGACACGATAAAGATGGGGGTTATGGACATAAACAATATGCAGAAATAGTTTTTTATATCCAAGGTCCTGAAGTTCAGCAATATGGTTATCACTATTTCCATTATATATTGATGGAATCATATAATTCTTTTAGTTTTTCAAATACTACTTATGATACTTATTATATGGCATCTAACTTCTATAATCATGATGATTGGGGTAACGAAACTATAGATTTATTCACTTTTGTTAATGACCATGATTACGAAAATCTATATTTACGATCAATCAACATAAATGTTTATATGGGTGAGGAAATATCATCAGAAATACAGTTACTGATAGATAATTTTCGTATTCTATCTTATCCTGCTGGTGATCCTGGTTTTGAGCAAGATTGGTATGAAAGTAATCATATTACTTCTTGGTATGCTAGTGTTTCTAATGATAATTATATTAACCAAACTGAAGGATTATTTGAAGGAAAATATGCTTTGAATATTTCCTCTCACTCCGGAGGCGGTTCTTATTACGTTTATAGGTCCAATATATATTTCCAAATAACAGAAGATATTGGTATAGACTTCTGGTGGAGACTCCAAGAATTATCAGCAGATTCCCGTTCTTATATAAGAATATATTTTGAGGGAGGATACAGTCTTTATTATGTCATGGGTGGTTTAACCGCGCCATCATCTAATACCACCTCGACTGCTGTGTATTATCTGGAAAACTCTAATACTACAAATACTTGGGTCAATGCAAAGAGAAATGTTTTCAACGACTTAGAGAGTTCATCCATATTGAATACAGATGGGTGGAATATATCCGAGCTCTATATCGTTTCTTATTGTTCGGGTGTTGGTTCAACTATTTTGAACATTGATGACCTTAATTTTGTTGATACTGGTAGTCCCTCCATTCATTCGGTGAGTCTCACTAATAATCCAACTTACTATCGTGCTGCTAAAATTAATGTTGAAAGTTATGATAGAGGATCATCAATTCATAGAGTTCAAATTCACTACCGAAATGATTCTGACTCTTGGAAAACTTTAACTGCCAAGTGCTTTAGTTTTAGGACATGGCAAGCTACTATTCCTATCTACGATTATAATACAAAAATCGACTTCTATGCAACAGTTGAAGATATTTATGGAAATATAGCTACAGATAATAACGGAGGTCTTTATTATACTTATTTTGTTTCGGATGATGTTGATCCACTAATTCAGATGACTGTTCCATACAATAATTCCCTTGTAAAAGACGATTTAGAGATCAATATTGATGCTAGTGATCTTGGTAGTGATGTGGCGTATGTAGAGATATATGCGGGTTTGAGTCTGATTTATAATGATTCCATTTACCCATTTAGTTACATTTGGGATACTCGAACTGTTTCTAACGGCACATATGAATTAACCGCTATTGCTTATGATGATGCTGGTAATTCTAAAGCTATTTCTGACCCTATAATTGTCTATGTAGAAAATGATTTTGACCCCCCCCGGCTTTCTAATGTTAGGATCAATCCAGCTGTTCCTACATCTAATGAAGAAGTAGAAATAACAGTAGGCGTTTCTGATGATAGTTCATTAGAAAATGTTACCTTGTTCTATAAGATAAACGAAGGTAGTTGGGAAGCGGTTTTGATGGATGCCGATCATACTCTCTATAGTGCGAATATTACAGCTGCACCAGACAATGCTACAATTTTATTCTATATCGAGGCATATGATGCATATGAACAGAAGGGCTCAAAAGGTTCAATAGGTTCACCCTTGAGTTATACTGTGGATATTGATTCAAATCCCCCTGTGTTATCTTCACTTCATCTAAATCCAGAAACACCAAAAGATAATGAATTCGTAGAAGTATTAGTCGACGTCTATGACCAGAGCGAAATAGAAAATGTTACATTATATTATAAAATAGGAGAAGGTATCTGGAATACAGTAATAATGACGCTTGATCAGACACTTTATACTGGAAATATCTTACCTGCACCATGGAATACTACGGTGTTTTATTATTTGATTGCTTTTGATATAAATGGACTTAGCAGTCAACTAGGCTCTGTAGGTTCTCCCTATTCCTATACAGTAGTGAGTGATACTACCCCCCCTATTCTTTCTAGTGTGGAATTAAACCCCACTTCACCACAATATGAGGAAGATGTGAAAGTATTTGTTGCTGTCGATGAAGAAACTGCAATAGATACTATTATATTATATTATAGTTATAACAATGGTTCATGGACGGAGCTGGCAATGGTTGCTGATGAGACACTTTACAATACGACTATACCTGGGACAAGCTGGAATACTTTAGTTTCGTACTATATCATTGCAACTGATACATATGGGTTAGAAAGCCATCTAGGCTCTAGCGATTCTCCCTTCACTTATACAGTAAGTGACAACACACTTCCAACATTATTAGTAAATGGTCCCCCAACTACCTATACCCTCTATGGTACTGTTGAATTCTTGATCAATGGCTCTGATGTAGGAAGTGGGATAGCTAGTGCTGAAATTGAAGTGAATTATACTGTTTGGGAAACGGAAGATATACCTCAATCCTTCTTCTGGAATACTACAGAACTACCAAATGGTAATTACACCATCATATTTAGGCTAATTGATAATGCTGGCAACATAGCTGAAGAGCAATTCACCTATACTATTGATAATCCTGAAGGGATATTTGAAAAAGTCTGGGATGCAGTTGACTCTGTTTTTAACAGTTATTGGGGAATGCTTGTAGGCTCGGGTGGAGTACTTGCTTTAGGAGGAACTGGATTCTTAACTTCGTGGCGTATTAAAGCTAAAAAAGCTAAAGCTAAAGCCAAAGCCAAACCTAAAACCTAAACCTAAATAATAATACTAATACACACTTTTCCTTTTTTTCACTAATCTTTTTCTTCTCATTAAAAAAATTCTCTAGAGTACCCTTGTTTTGATTTTTTTCCTAATTTATCACAAAACCTATTCCTTGTCAGTGAATCAATTTGAAGATTAAATGTCCTGGTCATTATTTACTTGGACTATATCCTCCAGTTGAAGCCTCGAAATGTACTTACAAAAAAGAGGTGGAGATGTTAGGAACTGTGTCTAGGGTGATGTTTGGGCTATATATACGCGAAAAAGAGCGGTATAATTTTGCAAGAAAGTTCTAATTTCTCTAATTGTTTGATTCATTTGTTCTTCCCGTGATATGAATGCTCGACCATCTCCTTGTTGTTCTCCATAATAACCAAAGTAAGCGTGATTTCCGCCAATTATTTCGTAGAATTTAGTATTATTTGGGAGAAGATTGCTTGTTTCAGTAATATTTTTATCTACAACTAAATCTTCTGAAGCATAAATAGAAAGAACATCAAGTTCATATGATGAAAGATTATTTGATTCTGGAGGATAAGAAGCAAGTAAAACCAATCCATTGATTTTTTCTGGGTTGTTATAGACGTATCTTGCAGCCATTGCACCTCCGAGTGAATGTCCCCCAATAATCCAATTATCGACATCTGGAAAAGCATTTATAACATTGGTAGCTCTGTTAGGCGATAATACTGCTAAATCAAACAAGACTGGAACAATGATTGATAAAAATCCTTCTTTAGCAATAAAATATGCAAGGGGCGCGTAACTCTTTGGATTCACTTTTCCTCCAGGATAAAAAACAAATGCTACGTCAAAAGAAAAAGATTGATTAGAGGGGGTGAAAACATACCATTTGTTTGTTGTAACATGAACATATTGATCACTTTCAAGATATTCGTAGACTTCTAACATAGGCCCTCTGTTAACGTAAGCAAGAAAAATTATCGAACTGATAATAAGTGCAACAATAACAATACTTGTGATAAGAATAATTCTTGGTCTCTTTTTCATAATTAATTATTTTGTAAGTTTATAAATATGTGTAAGTGTTTCATCCCCTATTTACATTAAACTAGCAACGAAACGGAGAAACGGCTAGGTAAGGAAAATAAGCAAGAATAAACAAAACTCACCTTTTATGACACATACCACCAACAGTTCTCCCTTCAACTGACGCCTAGGGGTGAAAAACGTACAAATATGTTTTTCCGAAACAATTAGTTGTTATTAA
>CAZHRF010000101.1:0-5080 GCA_964534625.1 uncultured archaeon
CATGGTGTTCTTAATATAGAAATATACATTCGTGGGTTCAATCTCAAACGTCGTATCAAGATTTGTAATACTAAATGTCAGTTCTATCTGATCTCCCTTATCATATTCGTCTGTTTTAAACTCCAATACCGCGTTTACTGGATAGGGATCAGGGACAGTTTCCCCCCCCACCTGGTCCCGGGTCTAACATATAGGCGCTAGCTGGTTGTACTATAAACACCAATGAGAATATTGCACATATGCTTATTCTCTTCATTATTTTTTTCTTTAATTTCAAGGATTACACCTTAATTATACGTACTTGGTGCTAGTATATATACTTAGCTAGTAGCATTTAAAATGTCCTATTAAATGCATGCTTTACTCATTCCAATTTCCTTCTTATAAATCCAATAAGAAATTCTTTAATATTGGTTTATTTCTCTTTATGTTTAAAGATATGGGCGTGTTTTGAGTTAAAATAAACTATTAATTTGCATCGTAAATTAATATCACTCTTTTCAAAATTTTCTAAAATAGTCATATTGACATCTCTATATAGGTAATCTTAAAAACAACCACAAAATTCAACGATTGAAAGAATTATAAGGTATAATGTTTAAATTTGAAGGAGTTAATATCTATTGAATTCAAATACAATTAAGACAATAAAAATATCACCAATTGACATTTCAAAGATCAAACATGTCAAAGGAGCTGAAAAGATATCCTCATCTTATCCAGCTTACTTGGTCGACGAATCAAAAATAAGTGGAGGAGTAGCTGAATGGTTATTTTTCCCTGCTAATGAACCAGAGGCCGTTTCAGTTATCAAATATTTAGATAAGAACGATATTCCAATAACAATTTCTGCTGCCAGAACAGGTATTGTTGGAAGTTGTGTTCCAACTGTTGATGGTGGAGCAATTATTTCATTGGAAAGGATGAATAATTTCACAGGAATAGGATATGACGATAACAAAAATAAATGGTATTCCCGATCTCAACCAGGTATAACACTAAATGAATTAAATAATATTCTTAAAACGAAAAAACTTAATGATGATCATAGTCTTTCAGAAGAGACGAATTATGTTAAAGAATTTAAAAATGCTACAACTCATTTTTATCCTGTTGATCCTACAGAAATGTCTGCCTCAATCGGAGGTACAATAGCAACTAATGCTTCTGGAGCAAAAACTTTCAGATATGGACCGACACGAGATTGGATAAAAAGAATACGTGTCATTTTACCCAACGGAGAACTATTAGATATTGAACGTGGTCAATGTAAAGCCAAAGAGGGTGTATTTCAGATAGAGATGGAAGAAAAAACGATAGAAATCCACGTTCCTGATTATCAGATGCCAGAAGCAAAGAATGCTGCTGGTTTATATGCTAAACCCGATATGGACTTAATTGATTTATTCATTGGCTCTGAAGGATTATTTGGGGTCATCAGCGAGGTTGAAGTCTGGTTAACTGAATATAAATCACAGATAGCCAACGTAGGCTTTTTTGACGATGAAACGCTTGCATTAGAGTTTGTTGATTTATTAAGAAACGCAGAAAATATTCAACCAGAATTTATAGAGTTTTTTGATGTGGGAGCATTAGACTTATTACGGGAAAGCCAGAAACAAGACCCAAAATTTGTTAATATGCCCACGATTCCCGAAAAAGCTCAAGCTGCTATATCTTTTGATTTGGCTTATTCTGAAGAAAAGTTACAAGAAAAGTATGAAGTAATAGCGAAATTGTTTGAAGAATGCGAAACCCCCCTAGAGAATAGCTGGTGTGGATACGAGGAACGCGAGTTAGCTCGATTTAAACATTTTAGACATGCTGTTCCAGAAATTGTAAATACAATAATAGCTGAGAGAAAGAAGCAACATCCAGGGATCCATAAATTAGGGACCGATATGTCAGTCAAAGATGAGCACCTTAAAGACATGATGGCATTTTACCATAAAACTTTGAGAGAAAATAACTTAGAATACGTTATATGGGGGCATATAGGCGACAATCATGTTCATGTGAATATTTTACCCCGAAATATGGAAGAACTTGACTTAGGTAAGAAACTCTACAAATTATTTGCCAAAAAGGCTTTAAGTTATGGTGGTTCTGTTTCCGCTGAACATGGAATAGGTAAGATTAAACGTGAATATCTCCAAATTATGTTTGGTGACGAAGGTATTAATCAGATGAAACAAGTTAAGCAAGCTTTTGATCCACTTATGAAAGTTAATAGAGGAAATGTTTTTCCTATAGAGGTGAACTAAGATGAAGATAGTTGTTTGTGTTAAGCAAGTACCTGAAGCCGATAAAGTAGCAGTAGATCCGGAAACAGGTACATTAATCCGTGAGGGCGTAGCTTCTATTTTAAACCCATTTTGTGAATATGCGTTAGATGAAGCTGTTAAACTTAAGAATAATCTTTCTGATGAAGATGTTGAAATAATTGCAATTTCGATGGGTCCCCCTCAAGCTAAGCAAGCTCTTTACCGCTGCTTAGAACTTGGAGCTGATAAAGCGTATTTGTTAAGCGATCGAAAATTCGCTGGATCTGATGTCTGGGCTACTTCTACTGCATTAAAAGAAGGAATTTCTAAACTTATACCTGATTTTGATTTGGTATTAACAGGAAAACAGGCTATTGATGGTGATACCGCCCAAGTTCCAGCAGAATTAGCAGAACAGTTAGGTATTCCCCAAATAACTTATGGACTCGAAACAAAAATAGAAAAAAAGAAAGTAATAGCTAAGCGTGAAACTGAACGAGGTTATCAAATAATCTCTACTCGATTACCGGCTTTGGTTACAATGAGTAGAGGAGCACCTATCAGAAGGATGCCTTCAATTAAAAATTTAATGGAATCAAGACAGAAACCTATTAAAACTCGTACAGTAGATGATCTTGGAATAGAGGAAGACAAGGTTGGTCTTCAAGCATCTCCAACTCAAGTAGACAAAATTTTTGCTCCTCAAACCAAGAAAGGAGGAAGTATCATCGATGGTACTAATAATCCAGCTGATGCAGCCCAAAAAATTTTCGATTTTCTTGTTGATAAAGGCTTTCTAAAGACGGAGGAATAAAGATGTTAAAAGTAATAGAAGAATCATGTATTGGATGTAAATTATGTGAAAAAGCTTGTCCTTTCGGCGCGATTGTAGTTGAATCAGATACAAAAAAAGCCAAAGTTCTAGAAAATTGTACTTTATGTGGATCATGTGTCAATGCCTGTAAATATGGTGCATTGGTTATAGAAAGGAAAGCAGTATCAGAAGAAGACCTAATGAAATATAAAGGTGTTTTTATCTGGGGCGAATGGGAAAAACGCGGAGATCAATCTAAACAGATAAAAAATGTCGTCTTTGAATTATTAGGTAAAGGTCGAGATCTTGCTGAAAAACTCAATGAAGAACTTGCTGTTGTATTGATAGGTGACAAAATAGAACATTTAGCTGAAGAACTCTTTTACTACGGTGCAGATAGAGTCTATATCTGTGAAAACGAGTTATTAGATCATTATACAACCGATGGTTTTACTACTGCCATGTCCGCAGTTATCACAGCTAAAAAACCTTCAATTGTCTTGTATGGCGCTACCCCAAATGGGAGAGATTTTGCCCCCAGAGTAGCAGCTAGATTGGTTTTAGGTTTAACAGCAGATTGTACAGGTTTAGATATTAACGAGAAAGGTCAATTAATGCAAACCAGACCAGCATTTGGAGGTAATATTATGGCTACGATTTTATCTCCTTATACAAGACCACAAATGTCAACTGTACGTCCTAATGTTTTTACTAAGCCAAAAAAAGATGAAAATAGAAAAGGAAAAATAGAAAAATTCGAGGTTAAAATACAAAAACAATCAATTAGAACAAAAGTACTTGAAGATGTCGAGTTAGAAGAAGCAGAAGAGAATATAGAAGAAGCACCAATTTTAGTCTCAATTGGCAGAGGGATAGGGAGTAAAGAAAACTTGAGTTTAGCTAAAGATTTAACATCGTCCATTGGTGGAACATTATCTGGTTCACGAGCTTTAGTAGATTTAGGGTGGTTACCACAGCCTAAACAAGTAGGGCAATCAGGGAAGACTGTAGCTCCCTCCCTATATATTGCACTTGGTATATCGGGAGCTATTCAGCATTTAGTGGGAATGCAAACGTCGGATACAATAATATCTGTAAACTCTGATCCCGAAGCACCAATCTTCAAGACATCAGATTTAGGTATTGTAGGAGATATCTTCGAGATAGTTCCTGAATTGATAAAAATCATAGAGAAGAATAACAAAAAGTATTAAGTAGAGTAGTTTAATTCTTCTTCTTTTTTAACTTTTTAATGTAATCATACAATTTATATGCCACATATTATTAATGATTATACTCAATATAAAATTATAGTAAAATATGTTTATATAGTCTATTGATACATATATACTGTTTCGTAAACTATTCATATCTTTTTTCAGTTATGACATACAATCATTTTTATAACCCACGGAGAAACTTTTCTAGTGATAAGCATAATACTGTAGTATGAGAGCGCAGTTGTCTTATTCATGGATTTGGAGAGTATGAAGACAGTTTCAGTAAGATTAGAACCTGAATTTATTCAAATATTAGATGAATTAGTTCGACAAAAAAAATATATGAATCGTAGTGAGGCAATGAGAATTGCCCTTAGAGATTATATTAAAAAATATCTAAGAAAAGACCAGCCAATCTTTTTCTTTGAACTAAATGGAAAAAAAGAAAAAGAAATACAAAAGATCCAACAAAAATACCTTAATGAGTAAGTTTTATGCTTTTTCCCCCTATTATGGTTTTATAGTTTTTATCTGTTGAATAGCCTATCTTTTTCAGTAAAATAATTAGTGTATATTCAAAGGAAACTCTGAATTTTGTTTTTTTTGTATTGATCTTATATACTTTACAATTTGAATTTTTTCAAAAATCATTTAAATGTTTGTGAAATGTGAGTACTTCCGAAATAGTTCTCTACTTGTATGATTTCTGTGATAGCATAGACATAGGATGAACTACCACTGCCTACAGGCAGATGGTTTCTTGTTTCAACGAAGCAGCCTCA
>CAZHRF010000102.1:0-4576 GCA_964534625.1 uncultured archaeon
CACTGTTACTGACAATAGTGGTGTTACGACTGTTATCCTCTATTATCGTATCAACGATGGTGAGTGGCAAACTGTTGAAATGATGTCAGAGAGTTCTTCTCTTCTTAGTCTTGCTAGTACTTCATTGTATTCTGCTACTCTTGATCCCTTAGGTCGTGATTCCTCATTAGATTTCTACATCACTGCTTCAGATCTTGCGGAGAATAGGATGGAAAGTGAGAGTTACACTGTTACCATCCCTTTTCTCTCGTTAAATCTGTTTTTTTTCCAGTTAGAGTTAGCTCTTTCTATCTTCAGAATCATTGTAATTGTTGCAATTGGTATCATTCTTCTCATCGTTGTCATTCTCATCCTATCTTTTCGCAAAACCAAAGTTAAAAGAGAGTTTAAGCAAATTGTTTCCTATCAAGAAAAAACAGAGGAATATGCTACTAATTTTCAGCAATTTACCAGTATTGAACCTGGTGCTGTCTTTTCTTCTTTTGATGACGATAATGTTATTGACAGACTTCAACCTGTTTTGAATGATCAGTTAGAGTTCTTAAAACGGTTTGTAAATACCTATCAAAAGAAAAAGAACCAATCGATAAAGTCTCAAGACTGGTTATTAATCAATAGTGAGGTAATTTACAACCTTGATAAATTTAAGGATTGGGCTCTTAATCTAGTAAACTCCATCAACCCTGATGAGTTAAGCAAACAAATTATTGAGGATATTACTACGCAACCCACGAGAGAAGATATCAAAACCGCTTTAAATGCCCTTGAAACCAATTTAGACCAGACTTCAATCATGTCCTCGGTAAAAGTTTTAGACAGTATCAATACGTTTATCGAAGCTAGTAGTAAATACGTAGATCATTTTACTGATTCATATCTCTTAACCTATTGGGGGGGACTTAAGGGGAAAATTCAAAAACGTATATCACACTTAAAACAAGAACGCCAAAATCTTCTTTCCTATATTGAACAAAAGAGATCTGAACTCATAGACCAAGAAAAAAATCTTGATCTTGTTGCCAGTTTTAATAAGATCAGTAAATTATATGATGAATTGGATTTAGAAAAGTTGGCTAAGTTGATGAAATTTAAACGGGTGAGTTTTCTTACTGATTGGCTTGATCAGACGGAAGTTGATGTTAAATATGAAATTACTGATAACCGAATAATGTTTGAACAACAAAATATAGTGGATGAAGATGTGAGTTCTGCTATCGATTCATTATTGAATCAATATGAAGATTGGGAAAAAACAGGCGCTGGAAAGAAAAAGTGAGTTGAGATGAACGAAACGTCTGGTATGATATATCTGATTACACAACTAGTACATAAAGAGGTTAAACTATGATCGGAATCGGATTTATAGTAGTAAGTGTTGTCTGGTTGGTTCTTACTTTAATCATTTTGTTAACGGTTAGTAATTATAATCCAAAGAGTAGTTCAGAGGTAGGCTTTAACTGGGATAAACTAGTTTCATTGTTGATTGAAGAGGTAAATAAACTTTCCACTATTTTTGTGAGTTTTTCGAATGATATTATACACCAAACTGATGCTACTCTTGCCCTCTCTGAACAAGTTGAACTTGAAAAGAAGTTAACAAAAGCAACAGATGATTTGATCAAGCTATTATATAAACATAAACCTGATCTTAAAGACCCTTATTTTTACTATGATCTTAATATTCGAAAGTCTTTCATTCATCTATTTGTCACTATTACTGATCTTCTCAACAAAATTGGTAGTTCTAATCTTCCCAAAACATCACCCACTTTTCTTTCTTCATTAGAAGAGCAACTTTCAAAGTCTTCTCAATATCTTAACACATTTTATTTCAGATATCATCTTGATATATCTAAAATTGAGCATCTAAATAATTTGTTAAAAGTAAATGATAAAATTGCTATGAGAGATCTAACTACTCAGCTACATTTCACTGATACAATAGAAACTGAAGAGTTTATTTTAGGTTTTACGGATATATATGATTTTACTTTTCAGGATGGATATTTACATATTAACAGAGAAGACGATAAATTACTAGATACATTTAAACGAGAAACTCTCATTAGAGCTTTTCAAAACAGCACCTCCGTTTCATTAAAAGAATTAACTACGTTGCTTGATTTTGAAAATGAATTAGAGACTGAATTATTCCTTTTAGAATTAGTAGAAGAATACGCTTTTTTCATTAAAGACGGGTATGTATTTATCGACATCTCATCCAAAGAGAGCAAAGAAGTACAAGAGACCATTGATCAATTGCTTACCCTCTATAACCAGTGGGAAAAAGGAGGGAAGAGAAAAAAGATTAATAATTAACTTTTAATGCTTGACTTAACTAATATCTTAAGATTTTTTCTTTTAATTTTTTATTCTTTCGTTTTCTTCTTAGAATTCATCAAATTGTCTAATCAGCATATCTATCGCTTGACTTATATCTTCTCCTTTTGTTCTATCTACTATTACAAATGGTGGTTTTATTTTTATTTCTTCAGGTAATTTTCCTTGGAGCAACCATGATACTAACTCTTCTTCTTGATCAAATCCTAGAAATTTGCTCATTTTTTCTATTCTTATTCTCTTATATTTCTGGATTACTTGCATCAAGATCGTTTTTCTATTTTTGAGTATTTTTTCCTTTTTAATATCTCTAAAATAGAACCTTATTCCTGGTGGTGCATAATCTAACATTTTCATGGATCCTTGCCATTCTGCCACTTCTTTTTCTTTTTCTCCCAATATTAATCTATTAAGGTATTTTGACGCAAAAAGTGCAGTTAAATCTAGTTTATTGAATTCGTTATCCGAGAGATCAACTGTTTTTAATTTTGTACACAATGCTATATGGTTTAGATCTATTTCTTTAAGTTTGTTTTTAGCCAGATTCAATTCAAACAAGTTTGGTGCAAAATACATTGTTTTTAGGTCCAATTTTTCAATTTGATTATTTGATATATCTAATTTTTTGAGATTAATACAATTGACTAATGGATTTAAATCTATTTCTTTGATATTATTATTTGCACAATCAAAAAACTGTAAATTAATGCACTCACTCATTGGTTCCAAGTCTATTGATTTCAAATTATTTGTATGAATCGAAAAGCGTTTTAATTTATTAAAGTCCGCTAATGGTTCTAAATCTATCTCTTTGATATTGTTAAAAGAGAGATTAAGATCCTCAATGTTAGGGGTGTTCAGTTTGCTAAGATCAATTTTAGTAATTTTCATATTGGATAAATTCAGGATTGCAGAATTTTCTTTAACTTCTATTTTTTTAGTTCCATCCGTTGTTTGTACATTTAGTTTCATCATATTTCCTCCCCTATATTTTCTTCCCTATTCCCAATCTCTCATGATTCTGGCAACGTTTAAGCAATTCATTAATGGATTCTGATATTTGATTATCATCTTGTTCTTTATTGAATATAATTGTATCATCATCAATAATGAACAAATCATAAGGATACGAAAGGATCCAGTGTTCTAATTCTATTACTTCTTCAAACCCCAGAAACCCAGCAAGATCAGCTAGTCGGAATTCATCATACTGTGTTATTATTTGTTGTAGCTTTTTTTCTCTATTTTTTCTATTATTTTTTAGTTTATAGTCCATCTGTAATTGCTCTCTTTGTCTTTTTATTTGAAAAATAATACTGTTTAACGTCTTCTCAAACTGATTTAACCGAAAAAGAATATAGTCTGTTTTTTTATAATCCATCACCATTTTGTATGTGTTAAGATCTTTTTCTAAGTTCTTTATTATTTCAATCAGACTATTTAACATATTTTTTGTACTATCTGAAAATGTAACAATTTCAAGATTTACATCTTTAAACAATTTTTCCGTAAAATCAACATCAATATAACTAAGAACAACTTTTTGTATGTACTTGATTATATCCACCATGGTTTGATTAAATAATTTAAAGGAATACTTACATAATTCTCTTAGTTGCTCTTCCTTCTTAGTTTTATCTTGACCTAGAATCTTTCCAAACAACCTTACTTTCATCTTTGATTTTATTAAAGTAGGAAGTTTTTCAAAGTGTGCTCTCCACAATCCCAACTGTTCTACACATTTAGAACGCTCTATAGTAAAGTTTCTTTGCCATTCATTAATCTTGTCAAATTGTTTAGAAATCTCCATATCATATGAACTTTGATGTTTTGACATTTATTTTCACCATTGTATCAGTCTATAATTTATTACTTTACTACTAGTGTAATTCTTTAATATATTAAACATTTATGATTAATAGTAGCAAGAATCCACTCCTTTTATGAATATAATAAAGAGTAAAAATTGAGAGATATTTCAAATATAGAGATGGCAGAATCCTTGACTAACCAATTACATAACTAACTATCTCGAAAATCAAGAGTGTATAAATAGCATACTAATCATATGCTGTAAATTTTAAATTTTTTATAAAAACAAAAGACATATAATAACATACTCAGTATTATATTATTGTGAAAATCTTAAATGGTACAATTAAAACTATGTTCCGTAATGGAATAGGACTTATTCTTTCTGAAAAAGAGAAGCAGAAAGTTGATGATGCGAAATATG
>CAZHRF010000103.1:0-4477 GCA_964534625.1 uncultured archaeon
TGTTTAAGTCAAACTTAGTAGTGTGAAAATCTACGAAAACAGCATAAAATACACAAATGGATCTAAATTTTTTTTGTAGTTGATATAAGTTAACTTTATTATAAAAATTCACTCAAATTTTATACTTATGAAAAACTTTCACATCACTTATATTAATAAATCAAATAATGATATACTGATAACATGACCATTTCATTGGAAAACCGCTTTCAGAAATTTATTGAAAATATCTTATGTCCCTCAAAACATGAAATTGATAAGATAGCTTCAAAAACACGTAAACTTGAACATATAATGAGAAACAATACTGGACTTAAAATTGCTGAAACCCTATATGGTGGTTCTTTTGCCAAATCTACGATGCTAAAGGGGCGAAATGAAGCAGACTTAGTATTTATTTTATCTTCCAAATATCCAGAGAAGAAAATCGACCAATTAAGAGATGATCTTATCACTTTTTTCAATCCCATAGAAAATATAACCAATATTCAAGTGAATTATCGGTCGTTGTCTTTCAACTATGATGGAGTAGATATAGATCTTCTTGTAGCTAAATCCGTTAGTAAACCTGATTCATTTACTAAAATGTCAGAAAAACAAAAAAGAAGGTTCTCGCCTAGTTCATCTAAATTCCATGTGAGTTTTGTCAAATCAAAGGGGGCAAAGTTTCAAAATTTAGTGAGGTTGCTAAAATATTGGATAAAAATGTATCCGGAAAGACTATGTTCATCATTTTTTCTGGAATTAATAGCAGCAATTGTCTATGATGAGCAAACAGATGCGTCTTATCCGGATTTATTCACAGATACCATTAAATGGATAGAAGAAAAGCAACTAAAGGTTTCGATAGCATTTGATTATACAGACCAATATGCGGTTCAAAAAAAAAGCACCAATAGTGGATTTATTGCAGATCCGGGTGATTCTAGCAACAACATCTTAGATGGAATGAATAACAAAGAAAAACTAATTGATTATGCTAAGGTTACCCATAAAAGAATTAAAGCGGAAAAGTGGGAGGAGATCTTTGATCCAGAATTTCCTAACGAAGAAGGGATTATTAGAAAAAAAGCTAAGAAAAGAGAGCGCCAATCTCAACACCCATCAGATGCGCCTAATAGACGATATGGATGAATTATAGTGAATAAACGGAACCAGGATATTTCGGAACGATTGCAAAAAGAATTTAAAGAAATTAACGAGATTTATCCTGATTTACACCTTAAAAAGAATGAAGACAACCAGTTTTATTATTGCGAAGGCAGTCTTAAATACGGCCGAAATAGATATAACTTGAAGATTATCTATCCTCAACTTTTTCCTTATTTGAGGCCAAGAATTTATGTACTAGAAGACGGACAGATTTTAAAAGATTTTGAGACTTCACATCAATTAAGAGATGGTAGCTTATGTATTTTCACTTATGATAATGGACCAAATGGTTGGAAATGGCATTACACAATTCAAGATATAATAGACAAATTCAAAGCGTTTCTTGCTGATAGGGAAAAACCAGAATTCGAAATAACACACTCGTCATTTTTTAGCAGATATTATGGAATAAAATTAATGGATAGAATAGTTATAGTACCAGAAAAATTTAAAGAGTTTATTTTAAAAAATAAGAAAGGAAGATTTACTGCAGAAAAATTAGCCAATAAGGGGTTGTTCTATCTTCTTAAAAACATTAGAAGTATGAGAAAAAATAAATATTTGCCTAACGAGTGGAGGAATATCAGTACCGATAGTACAACAAGCATTGATGGATTATGGTTTTATATTCCAGAAGCAGGTTCAAGATTTAGATATATCAAAGATAATAATGGGTTAGTAAAATATCTAAAAAGAAAAATAAAAGTTGATCTAACTCAACAAAGAAGTTGTTTTCCAGTTATCATCTGTTATAAATTGGAAAAGATTGGTCGATATAGTTTAGTGGGATATAGTTTCAAAGCCAATAATAAAAACTATCTTAAACAGCCACCGCTATATTTTGATGTCGATTTTGTTAATCTAAGAAGAGATATTTTTAAGCGAACAAAAGATGTAATAGGAAAGGGATTAGAGATTTTAAATCAAAAAACGGTCATTGGAGTCGGATTAGGTTCAATAGGCTCAGAAATCATGCTAGAGCTTGTAAAATCTGGAGTGGGAAGTTTCATTCTATACGATCCGGATATTGTGGAATTTTCAAATTTAACCAAACATGCATGTAATGCTGATTATTTGGGTATGAATAAAGCAGAGGCTGTAAAATATCTACTGATTAAAAGAAATCCATTAGTTAATGTCCAATCATATAATCAAAGTCCTTTACATGAAGTTCAAATTCAACAATTCATTAGGTATTTGAAGAAGAAAAAAGTAATAGTAGTTGTTTCTACAGCTGAACATGAAACAGAAGGGGCTATAAATAGATTGGCTATAGAAAATGATACTCCAACTATCTATACTACCGCTTTGGATAATGCATTTTATGGAAGGATTTTTAGAGTCTTACCTAAAAAAACACCTTGTTATGAATGTATAGCAACATGGAACCAGGAAGATCCAGAAACATTCCCATCACTAACTAAAGAAAATGTAGAAGAAGTAAGAAATCTGGGAGAATTTAATGCCTATCGACACCCAGGTTTTCCGGGAATAAGTACGGATGTCAAGTTTATCAGTACATTAGCTTCTAGATTAACGTTACAAACATTGCTCAGAAACACAGAAAGCACCAAAATATATCCTGATACAACAACACATCACTATATTTGGAGTAACAGAAAAGGATGGATTTTTGATAATCCATTAAGGCTAAAAACAATTGATTATCCAATTAATGAAAACTGCCCAGTATGTGGAAATGTGGGGAAAGAGGGGAAAGATTGAAAAAAGAAAGATGTAGAAAAAAAACCGATAAAATATCATTCACCAATACCGCATATAAAACTATGATAAATTCGGTGAAAATAGCACAAGAAAAAGAAATAGGAGGGGTCCTAATCGGGAAAAAAAATGAAAAAGAGTGGAGTGTAACCCATTGTATAACAGATCATACAGAAAAAAAAGGGACAAAAACAAGCATAGTGGTTTCAACAAAAAAAATGTACAAAGAATTGACATAAATAATTAATCAATATCCAGGAATAGATTACATAGGAGAGTGGCACAAACATCCAAAAGGATACTCAAGTCAAAGCTATCAAGATTATCTTACAATGCGAAACATGATTAATAACCCGAAATTTAGAAATCCAAAAGAATTGATAATGGTTGTATGTTATATGACTAACAAAGGGATATATAAAACAACAGGATATGTTTATAATGAAACAAAATATTTGAGAATACCTGTTGAGATCAAAAACTGAAGTAAAACAACTAGTAATTAAAGTTTAACGAATAATGAATTATTATAGTTTGTCAAAGATTTAAAGAAGTTGAAAAGAGAGAGAGATTAATAAGTAGAATTACTTTGATTCGGATGATATTGTTTTAGAACTACGCCCCTTTATGTCATTTCACTAAAATCAGTTATAGGTGAAAATAATGCATTGAGGATTATATATGGACTTTTAAAAACAGCGAAATATAAAAAAAACAACTATTTTTATAATTTCATTCAAAAAGAGTGAGGTATATAAATCAATAGGAAATATATAAGGTAAATAGTTTAAGATCGAGTTGTAGGTTTAAGTTATGAGATTACTAATGAAATTCATCCCCCAATGGGATTACCATTACTATAGCATTTACAAGCATAAAATACAAGGTTTTATTTATTCACTCGTAAAGGATGAAACAAGAATAAATTTTAACCATGAAAGTAAAACATTCAAATTCTTTAGTTTTAATGATATCTTTCCAGTAGGAAAAATAAGAAAAAATAAACCAAATACATTAATTGTTTCTTCGCCTAATAAAAAGTTCATTTATGAATTGGAAAGAAATATAGATAAAGAGCAGACCTATCATCTAGCAGGATGTCCAATAAAGGTTTATAGTACAAAAATAATTGAATTGCCATTAAGAAATACATTCATCACAGGAAGTCCAATTGTGCTGTACTATGATCACAAAGAAAATGAATATTTCTCGTTTGAAAAACATAGAAACTTAAGATTTTTTATGGACAGACTAAAAGAAAATGCAATAAAAAAATACCAAGCATATAAACAAAATGAGTTCGAAATGGAAGGAAATCTGTTCGATAAGATGGTGTTTAATAAAGAAGTGGTGGTAACAAATGAAAAAGATAAAAGCAGATTTATTCAAATAGGAAGTACATGGAAAATATTGAAAAAAGAAGGAATAAAAAAAGAATATAGAGACTTTTACAACTTTATAATGGAATGTGGACTGGGAGAAAAAAATAGTATGGGATTTGGATTTATAAATCCAAAAAAAAAGTAAGTAGTTTTATTATATAATTTGGGTCACCCTTTATAAAGACTGAGCACAACCTAAGGGTGACCGGAAAAAAAGTACA
>CAZHRF010000104.1:0-4367 GCA_964534625.1 uncultured archaeon
ATCTGAATGTTACTTAAAAGAATGGCAAAGAGATAAATTAATTAATGAAAGAATGTAAACAGACTAAACCATGAATTCACAAATAAAAGAACGTAATTATAAAGTGGTACTTGTAGGTGATCCTAATGTTGGAAAAACTTCTATTGCTTTAAGACATGCCCAAGGGTCATTTCCAAGCAAACACCATCCTACGTTAGGGGCTAATTTTGTGATATGGGAGACTCAAGTAAAGGGAACTGATATTAAACTTATAATTGGCGATTCCGGAAGCCAAGAGCGTTTTTACAGTATTCTCCCAACATATTTTAAGGGAGCATTAGCAGCAGCATTGATTTATGATATAACAGATAAAACTAGTTTTGAGAAACTAGATTTTTGGTTAGAAAAACTTAGAAGTGGAGTAGGTAATAAACCCTTTATATTAATAGGGAATAAATTAGATCTGGAGACTATGCGAGAAGTAACTAGGGAACAAGCTGAATCACAAGCAAAAAAATATGGAGTAGAATATTTGGAAGTATCAGCAAAAAATAATGTAAACCTCCAAGAAATGTTTCTTTTATTAGCTGAAAAAGCTATAGAACAAGATAAAAGAGAATAAAAGAGAGGATAGCTATTAATCCAAGGGGGATATGGCCCAAAATAGTGCTTCTAGCATCTTTGTACTAAATTCGTTTTTTGAAACAAAACTAGCTGAGAAGAAAGGAAAATTGGATATATACTGTTGTAGATTTGAAAAGAAGTGAGCATATTGTTTGCTAGCTATTTCTATATCTTCATTAAGTGAAACAACTACAGCAACTTTAGGCTTGGTTTTAATTGTTTCGAGGATTGAATGTATATATTCTGTTTCATGTGATTCTACATCTTGAATAACAAAAATAAGTGCATTTTTTAATTTAAGAGAGTCGGAAGAAATATTGGTATAACTTTGTATGTCAATCTCTTTATTTTCTGTCTTAATGATCCCTATATCCTTTTTGAAAGAAGTCTCAAGATAAGGAATAGAAGAAACAAGATTGGCATAAAACTTTCTTATTATGTCGATAAAACTATCTGGATACACTATACTGACCTTAAGTTTTCTTTTTTGTTTTGGTGTAGGTTCTTGCTGAATAAAATTGATTATTTGATCTGATAACTTTTTGGCTTGTTTTTTGTTAATTAAACTGTTAAGAACTTTATTGTATTGGGTAATGATATTACCTAATAGGTCCTCTGTAACTGAAGAAATATGATTTATATCGTGAAACTTAAACAGCAAAATTTTCTCGAGTTCATCACGAAAATCGTCAAGCTTGGCAACCATCTCAGGAACAAGCATAAGAAGCAATCCAAGTGTTTGTTTTTTCATACGTGGATCTTTTACTGTTTCATCTTCACAAATGAAACTAAATGCATATTGAACAAAGCCATCACTAAAAGCAAAAGGAAACGGACCATAAAGTTCTTTAGATATGTCTTTTAGTGCGACACTACCTTGAAAAATAAGTGAATAGGTAACAGCCCCAGAAAATTGAAATTTATCAAGTGTATCTTGGTCAAAGTCAATATTTTGATCTGCTACCATCATGGAGAGATTAGGACCAACATCTTCGAGTTTAAATAAACTAATTAGCATTTTTTATGCACCATAGCAGTCAACTGACAAAAAATAAAAAGATTTCCTTAAAAAAGTATTGAAAGTATTAAAACAACAAAGAAAAGAGGGGATCTACAATATTCTTGAGAGAATAGAAAGAACTTCTTCAACTGTTGAAGCTGTATGAATTGGTAACCTATCACGAGAATCGATTTTTTTACCCGCAAGTTTTGAAGACCAACCGCCAGACGGTAAAAGTGCAATTATCTCTTTATTTAATTGCCAAGCAAAAGCTAGCTCAGAAAGCGTACCAGCTCCACCAGCTACAGAAACTAACACAGAAGCTGAAGCTGTTATAATTTGATTACGAGCATGATTGATCCCCGACGCGATAGGAATATCAACGTAGGGATTGGCGGAAGTAACATCTAATGACGGAAGAACACCAATTGTACAACCCTCAAAATAGTTGGGTGATTGGTGTGCACCTTGACAAACAGCTAGCATTACTCCGCCTAATCCACCACAAATAATTCTGTAACCTTCGGATATTAAAGCGGAGCCTAAAGAACGGGATAAGGCAGAAATGGAAGGGTCAAGAGGAGAACCAGCTCCTATAATACCAATGATTTTTCGAGAAGACATAAGCGTATTGTACAATTAAATGATAATATTTGAATGTCTCGCTGATCTGGTTACTCACTTTTTTTTAAAATATCTAAATATTAGAAAAATCGAGAGATCACTTTTTTGTATCTGTGTTTATGGTATTTCCAAATTAACGAAAAAATATAGATATTAGCTAGATATCTCTCTTTACCTATTTAAATCCAGAAATTATGGTGTGTTTGCGCTATTTAGGGGTACTTTTTACTCGAAAATATTTATATTATATATTAAGAGAAAACTACTTAGACGTGAAAAATAAAATGAAAGAAAATTACTTGAAAGTTTTAGAAATAGAAGAAATAAATTCTGGTGGATGTATCTCTCCAAATAATTGGACTCCAATAGAGGGGAGAAAATTAATAACATCCATATCCCCAATAGATGAAGAACCAATAGCCCAAATTGCTGAAGTAAATAATGAAGACTATGAAAAAATTGTTTCAGCTACGCATCAAGCATTTCAGGAGTGGCAAATGGTACCTGCACCAAAAAGAGGAGAGATCATAAGACAATTAGGGTTAGAACTTCGTAAGCTAAAAGAACCATTGGCAAAATTACTCACATTGGAGAATGGAAAAATAATCTCAGAATCTCGAGGAGAGGTTCAAGAGATGATTGACATTTGTGATTTTGCTGTAGGCTTATCACGGCAACTATATGGACTTACGATGAAAAGTGAAAGAGAAAAACATCGGATGTATGAACAATGGTTACCTTTAGGCGTTGTAGGAATAATAACAAGTTTTAACTTCCCTATGGCTGTCTGGGCATGGAATAGTACTATCGCTACTGTATGTGGAGATACGTCAGTATGGAAACCAAGTAGTAGCACACCTTTGTGTGCCATTGCGGTACAAAAAATTGTAAACAGAGTCTTAGAGCGACATAATCTTTCTGGAATAATGACTTTGGCAGTGGGAGACAGAAATTCAGTAGGCGAACCACTGTGTAAAGATAAACGTATTCCGCTTATTTCAGCTACGGGTTCAGTTAGGATGGGTAAAGCTGTAGGTACAACAGTTGCAAAAAGACTTGGAAGAAGCATCTTAGAGTTAGGTGGAAACAACGCTGTAATTGTTATGGAAGATGCAGATTTAGATTTGGCGAAAAAAATGATCCTATTTGGAGCTGTTGGAACAGCAGGACAACGTTGTACGACCACTCGAAGATTATTTGTACATGAAAAAGTTACTTCCGATTTATTAGATAAATTGGTGAAAGCGTATAAGAAAGTAACAATAGGCAATCCATTAGATGAAGAGATTTTTATGGGTCCTTTGATAGATCAATCAGCTGTAGAGGATTATTTGGCTGCCATTAAAACTTTGGAAAAATCAGACAAAGCTGAAATCATAATAGGCGGTAAGAAAGTGGAAGAAAAAGGATATTATGTTGAACCAACTATTGTGAAGGTGAATGAGCAGACTCCATTAATGAAAGAAGAAACGTTCGCCCCTATACTTTATGTGAAGGAGATAAACTCTATAGATGAAGCCATTGCTTTGCAGAACGATGTTCCACAAGGACTTTCTTCGAGCATTTTTAGCTATAATCTCAAGTATATTGAGCATTTCTTGTGCAGTAAAGGTAGTGATTGTGGTATCGCTAATGTCAATGTAAGCACGAGTGGGGCAGAAATTGGTGGGGCTTTTGGAGGAGAAAAAGAAACAGGGGGTGGAAGAGAAGCTGGTTCTGACGCTTGGAAAGGATACATGCGAAGACAAACAGTGACTATTAACTGGGCGACGGAAGCAAAATTAGCACAAGGAGTAGATTTTGGGCTGGAAGAGGATTAAACAATAATCTATAAGTTATTAAGGTTTAAAATAAAACTATAGTTTTTATTCTCTTTATTTCTTTTTCTTTTCACAGTTTATACGTGAAACGCGGAGTTTCCTCTATTAGGGTGGGCGAATAAGGATTGATAAAGGCGTTCTTTCTCGTTTTATTCGATGTACATGGTATCGTAATATCATAAATGACAACAGAGTTTGGCCAATTTTCGACAGAGCACTATCATGAGTTTTTTTAGGAAGATTTAGGAACTTTCCTAAAAATACAGCACTTCACCCAACTGGCAACGTGAAGAAGAGGAACACGATATACCTGTAGCAAA
>CAZHRF010000105.1:0-4077 GCA_964534625.1 uncultured archaeon
ACATTCAATCAGAAGAGGCACATTTTACCTCAAATATGAGGGACTATATATTCTAGGATCCTACACAATCGAAGCTCTTTAAAGCACTCTTCAAAAAGACAACTGCATATAGTTGAGTAAAATTAGAAATAATCGCTTATTTTGAAAGTTTTGTTCAACGTCAGAGATAATAGCTTAGGGTCAAATCTTCAATAATTGGTTGATTTTTGATTTTGGGATAATTATGAAAAATGGTATGATACCAATGAAATTTGAAGATTATAGTTTAAACCCCCGCATAGTAAAGGCACTGAAAGAAATGGGAATAACTCATCCAACAGAAATACAAGAAAAAGCTATTCCTAAATTTCTGAACAATGACAGAATACATATTTTAGGTCAAGCTAAGACTGGAACAGGCAAAACATTAGCCTTTTCTATCCCTGTTGTAAATCAAATTAGCCCAAAAACAAGATCAGTACAAGCGCTAATCTTAACACCAACACGAGAATTATGCAAACAAGTCTACAGTGTTATTACTGACCTTTCAAAATATAGACATTTGAAGACAGTAGCCGTTTATGGTGGTGTTTCTTTCACTAATCAACGAGAGAAGATTAAGAATGGTGCCCAAATTGTTATTGCAACTCCTGGTAGGTTAATGGATTTGTACAAGCGCAATTCTATCTCATTTCACCATACGAAATTTGTTGTATTAGATGAAGCCGATAGAATGCTTGACATGGGTTTTCTACCTGATATGAAATATATCTTGTTTAAAGCAATGGATAATGTTAAACCAAGGTTACTTTTATTCTCTGCAACAATGCTTAAGCAGATTTCAAACATAGCCCGACAATTCAGTCATGGTGAAGAGTTGGTTGAAATTAATGTGAGTAAAGATGATTTGACAGTTGCAAATTGTAAACAATACTGGTACCAAGTCAAAAACAATAGGCGGAAATATTATACCTTTGTAGACATTTTGAAGAAAGAAAAACCTGAATCATCAATAGTTTTCGTTAATACCAAAAGTTGGGCTAATAAACTTAAGAAACGTTTAGCAAAGGAAAGGAGACTTCAAGAAAGATTTGATACTTTACATGGAGACAAAACACAGCATCAAAGAGAGAGAACACTGGCTAATTTCCGTAAGAAAAAGTTTAACTGTCTGATCGCTACAAATGTTGCAGCAAGAGGTCTTGATATACCTCATGTAACTCATGTTTTTAATTATGATCTTCCTCGTGACGGCCCTGAAATATATGTTCATCGAATCGGTCGAACTTCTAGAATGGAAAGCGATGGAAATGCCATTTCATTAGTTACAAACGACCAAGTCCCGATGCTACGTAAAATAAAGAAGTTTACCAATAAACCTATAAAAAAACTATCGCTTAACAAATCAAATTACTCCAATAAAACTAAGAATACTCATTCCCATGCTGGAGATTGAAACCCAATTTCCTTCAATTCTTTTCTATGAAAATATAAAGAAAGTTGTTGTTATAACTACCATAAGTGGTGATATGATAATGTATTACCATTTATAGGCAGTTTTTCGAGGTTTTATTGCCAAAATTATTTTTTTTTGTATCACTAATTAGATATAGAAGTCTAAAATCACCAATTTTAACCCTATAAATATTCTCTTTTCTTGCCATTCGTAGTTTGACAATATCATAATTTTTTGGAAAAGTAGTTGAAGAAAATTTTTCTACTAAACGAATTTCAAAATTCATTTTTAAACCTCCATATACATACGCTATCTTTTGTACTTATTATTTTTTCTACTAAACTACCTTTATTACTCATTCTAAACAGTACGCTATATTACTCACAAAGTCTTTCTTTTAGTCCTTCTAATGGTGAATAATTCGATCCGATGTCGCACATTGTCGCATCGAATATGTCATGCATACTAAAATTCATCTATATCTTTATAACTCTTGTTGAGTATTTTCATATATGACTTCAACTGTCGAGATCTCTGACAAGGCTAAACAAGAGATATCAAAACTAATAACCTATTTGAGTTTGAAAACAAATAGACCGATATCGCAGAAAGAGCTATTAGATGTTCTCATTGAGTCAAGTACACAGAATATGGACCAATTACTTACCAAAATTAAGCGATCAACTAGCGAACATAATTGGAAAGAAGATTCTATCTTTCATGATGTTACTTTGTCTTTAGATGTAACCACAAGTGAAACTATTGATGATGTAGTATATGGCGATAAAGAATGATACGTTGTGAAATGATCTTTTTAGATACCAGTTTCATTGTTGCCTTCTTTAATACTAAAGACAAGAATTATATCCAAGCACGTACAATCATTAAAGAAACAATGGAAATTAATCCTAATACCCTTTTTGTTTATTCCGATTATATTTTTGATGAATTAATAACTCTCCTTAAGAAAAAACATCAACCAATTAATCAAATTATGGAAATTGGTGAAAATATATTGAATTCTAACATTTGGAAGAGAATTACACTAACTAATGAACATTTCCTTCAAACTTGGGAGATGTGTAAAGCCTATGAAGATAAATTATGGAGCTTTACCGATATTTCTTCTTTTATATTGATGAAGGAAATGAATATTAGATTCTATCTTTCGTATGATAAACATTTCGAACAATATGGAAAAGTTATCCAATGGGATCCAAAATTCCTCATTGATAAGATTACATGAGAGTGAATGTAATCCTCTCTATCCCACTAATCACGATATAATAGGTATTACAGCTACAATTACAGATAACATTGCTGTCAAAAAGTTACGCCCTATTATAAAATCAATGATGGAGACTGGATACCTGTCATCATGGATAGAAGTAACGGGAATAAGATCACAAATATCAGAAATGGGATTTACTCTAATAATAGTACTTCCGAAATAAATAAGTATTTTCACCCAAGATAAAATAATAAATCAGTATTTCTCCAATTCCAGCTATACTATTTTAATAATTCAGTACTTTTAATCCTTCTATCTGCTCATAATGCTTGCTATTATTTGATACTATTGAAGTATACCCATTTGTTAGAATAATACCCGCAATTAAGCTGTCAAACTCTCCTATATGTTTACCTTGTGAATCCAATGTTGCACTAATTTTTGCAGATGTTTCAATACTTTCATTTGTTAAATCAAAAATATTTATGTCATTTAGTAATTGCTGTAAGCGCTTTTTCTCTTGTTTTAATCGCTCTAAAAAAGGTAAATCAGCTGAAAATCTACTGGATAAAGGGGGGGTAATAAAATCCATAATAAATTTCGAATAAAGAAGGACTTGCAATTGCGAATAATTCATCTTTATGTGCTGCTAAAAATGCTGCCATTTCAGGTCTTCCTCTTAAGAAAGTGATAATGGAATCAGAATCGAGAAATATCATTCTATATCATCCATTCTTTTTGTAATTCTGTCATGAACCGATTTATTCAAGCCTGTTCTGACACTGCTCATTTCATCAAAAACTTCGTCAGGAAGATCATCCCAACAGCCAAAGTATTTAATCAACCGAGAGAAACTCCCTTTTAATCCTTCATCTAACAATTGTTCAATAAATTCTGAATAACTCTGGTCTTTACCTTTCAATTTCGTCAGTTTAGCGTAAAGATCTTCTCTAATAGAAATGTTTTTCGATGCCATAATAGCTGTTCACCATATGTCTCTATACATTACACGTATAATAATTTTTCTTACCTTGATTTCATTCAGATATTGTTTTCATTGCGTTAATTCTTCTTTTTTATTCTTCTTTACCGCTTTAACATCTCACAGGTTTACCATTCACTTTAACTAATGAGCTTGTAATGATCAGATAGCCTTATTATATCAAATTCAAAAGTATTATTTTGTTCCTCATTTTTTTTGAATTGGATAAGTATCTCAAGTATTACCAAGCGATGCTTTAATTCTAAAGTACTAAAAATTAAGTAATTATGTATATTGTATTAAATAGAATCCTTGATTGAATAATACAAGTGTTATGGGTAATACGTTGCGAAAAAATGCGAAAAGTGAGGGGTTTAAAAAGGATCAAGCATAATACGCTAGATGGAGAAAGTACCCAGAACAGAGCAG
>CAZHRF010000106.1:0-3922 GCA_964534625.1 uncultured archaeon
AGTTTTTATTAACACTGTTAACTCAACTAAGATCGGTTAAACTTTTGAGCACAATATCTTTTGGTGGAAGGTTCATAAACTTTTCACCGGGAGTTAGTAAGTCAATTCCTTGATGAGGACGGCAAAAGTTATAGCAGTCACGATAGGTCTGTAATATTATCATATAATATTATGTAATTTGGAACTGCTCTTTATGATTTAATCAATGGTGTATTAAGTCTTCAAAGCAATCAAGATCTAGAAAAATTAATTGAAGTAGAAAAACTAGTTGCGCAGCGTAGGAATAGAAATAGAGGAACCTTTTTTTCCTTTAGCATTTCTTTTATGTATTTGCAAGCATCGTAATCGTTATTTCCACATCGCTTTTTTGTTTCACTTTTCTCGTTAAAATGAAGGGGGGTATATAAAGAAGTAAGTTACTCTAAAATTGAAATGGACAATTTTTATTTAAATCAGAGGAATCCCGTTTTCCTATTAAACTGTTTTATGAGTTCATCAATTTTATCAGGAAGAATTTCATATTCTTGCCAGTAAGTGTTATCATACCATTGCTTATTTAATTCTTCCATGTTTCGATCTTGTTGTTCAATCCACGTATAATATTTTAAATTATGAATACGTCGTTTTTGATAATAATCAAGTTCGACCATATTATCGATTTTTTGACCACGTAAACAAGCATGAAAATCACGAATAGCATATTCTTGAGAATACTCACCGTAGTTGGCTCTATATTCTTTTAAACGAGATTTATAGAGATCCATGGAATCAGTAAAGACAGTTAAAATAACATCATTGCTGGTAAGTTCGTAATATTGGGCATATTTAATAGCCATGAGCATATTGGCGATACTTGATAATCCTAACAGCTGTAATTTATTGATGATCTCTTCATCAACACCCATCTTTTTAAGGTATTTATGTCCTTCAGGTTCATTGAATAAACGAGCGATTTTGCGTACATCGTCATCATCTATTGCAATAACCATATCTGAATTCTTGACATTATGAATCCAAGGGATATGCTTATCACCAATGCCTTCAATATCATGAGCTCCAAAACCATTCAATAACATAGTAGGACATTGTAAAGCTTCTCCAGCAGCTATTTTAGAAGAGGGATAAAGTTTTTTGAGATAATCTCCAACAGCTATAGTTCCAGCTGAACCTGTGGTTAAAGTTATACCACTATATCTATCTTCTCCAAGTTCTTTCTCTAAAACTTCTTTAAAAGCATGTCCTGTAACATTATAATGGAAAAGTGAATTACCAAATTCTTCAAACTGGTTAAAAACAAAAACATCGTCACGTTGGCGTTTGAGTTCCCAAACTTTGTCAAAAATTTCTTTAACATTAGATTCAGATCCAGGAGTTTTAATAACTTCACCAGCCACTTTTTTAAGCCATTCAAAACGTTCAGAGGACATTTCTTCAGGAAGAATAGCGACAGATTTACAAGCTAACAATGTGGCAACATATGCTCCCCCTCGACAATAATTACCTGTCGAAGGCCAAACAGCTTTATGGTTTTTAACATCAAATTGACCGGTGACAAGAGGAGGAGCTAAACAACCAAACGTGGCACCAACTTTGTGAGCACCTGTGGGAAAATATTTTCCAACTAAAGCAATAATCCGAGCTTCAACACCAGTTAAGTCGGAAGGCAATTCAATATAGTTAACATCTCCAAATGTACCTCCGTGGCTAACTGGTTCGTTTTTCCAAGAGATCCTGAAAAGATTACGTGAATGAATATCCCACAACCCTATATCTTCTAATTCTGAAATAATTTGTTTTGGAATAAGCGAGGGGTCTCTCATTTGAGCAAAGGTGGGAATAATAATGTCTCGTTGCTGAGCTCGCTCAATAGTAGACTCAAGAATATTATCATCCATCGATAGATCAATCAAATGCATATATTGAATGCAAAAATATGGAAATAAAACATTTTGGGTCAAGTCTGGGTATTCATACCTTCTCTAGGTGCTTTAAAGAACAATACCCAATGTCGATAAACTGAAGAGAAAGAGAAATATTACTATTGAAACAAACATAATTATTCCAGTTAAGCCCATTATTTTTGCTTTTTTGTTCAAATCATTTTCATTTTCAATTTTTTCTGCATTTTTAGCAATGAAATAGCCGAGAAATGAGAATGGAAAGAAGATAAAACCCAATCTTGATAATTTTAAAGCTAAAGTCGATTCAAGTATTTTATCTTGTTCTTTTTCCTGTACAATAAGATCTAACCATTCAACATTATAGAATGTCCCTTGTACATCAAGTATGCCATTCTTCCACCATTGCTTATTATGGTCTTTCTTTTCTTTTCCTATAATCTTTCTTCGAATGAAAACAATTATCCATTTCAGACTACCCATATAACCTATTTTTTCCCATGTAAAAGTCAATCCATGAAACGCAAGAAGTGTTAATGCAAGGATTAAAAGGGTTCCTCCCCAAGGAAGTCGATTATAAGGTGCTCCCCATAAAGAACTTACAAAGAAATAAAAAAGATTATACATCCATTGCATGGTGTAAATGGTAAAAGGTATAAAGCCTAATCTTCGGATAAATTTGGTTCTATCAGCTAAATTTTTCCCTGCTCCTCGAAATTCAACCAATTTAAAAGTCGTTCCTATCAAAAAAAGAGAAAAACCATTCAAACTTAAAAATTGAAACAACCAGCCTAAAAATGGTACACCATTAGAACTTGTCCAGTACCTGTGTTCGGAAATAAGTAAATATAGAGATAAACCTGTATCTAGTCCTTTGTTATTTATCACCAAAAAGACATTTAGAAAGACACCAATAATCCCTACGATGAACATAATTAAGCTTACTTGACGGAATTTTTTAAGAAATGATGGATTAATCTCGTTCTTATCTTGGGAAATATAAATACCAAATATACTTCCTAAGAAACTTGCAGCTAAATAGGGAAATACTGGTTCCCACTGAGCTGCAAGAGGGCCTAAGAAGAAACGAAGGACAATATTTCCAAAAGAAGTTTGTCCAATAACACCAAATTGAACAGCTTTGCCTGTAATAGAATCAATAGCATAGGGATAGCCTGGAACAATTGTTTCAGCTAATAACCACATAACGGGAGTTAAGGCTAGAACAACAATAGTAAGAATAACATAAGTATGTATTAATCGTTGAGTGTTTTGCCATTTATTATTTTTAGTTAAGAGAGCATGAATAATACCATTTAGAATAATACACCAACCAATGGCGTGGACTGTTTCAAAAAATAGAAATCTCCATAATACATGATCATATGTACCCGCACTCAGATCATTTAAATGGAGAAATACCTCACCTAAGGTTCCGTGATACCCCAAAATGGATTCTGATAACATGGCGAAAAACAATAGAAGGCTTCCAGTTGTTATTTGACGGAACATTAAATCTTTCACCTTTGCACCATTCTTCAAGTGTTTTTGCATGGAAATCATATTTCCAATAGCAGAAATAATCAAAAATAAACCAGCTAATCCTCCAAAAAAAGGGAGGACAACTAATAGAATTACTTGAAACAATTGGATTTCTGCTAAATTATTTACTAAAGAATCAATATCTAAGGTGTCGCTGATAATGTGAAGAACTAACATAATAAAAATAGACATTCCTCTCAAAAAATCTAATGATGCAAATCGTTTTTTAGACATAGTTAGTAGAATTTTTAGAGCTAAAATAAAAGAGTTTTGTCAAAAAATTGTCAGTTGATAGTTTTTTTCATCAATTTAGATAAGAATATCTCTGATTTTTCTTTCAAGTATTTTATTCATACCTTTCTTTTCTTCTTGAGCGAGATATCCTGAGGTGAGGTAGTATACAATGAGTGATTAATGGTTTCAAAATCAATAAATTCTTAATCTCTTGTATGAGTTCTTTTGGGTACAACTGGGTACGTAAC
>CAZHRF010000107.1:0-3677 GCA_964534625.1 uncultured archaeon
TTTTAACAAGTTCCAAAGCTTTATTGTTTAGGAGAGCATCAGCTATCTTATTATGAGCAGTTTGAAGATCTCTAGAGAAAGTTGATTGAGAGATATTCATAGATTCTGCTGCTTCTTTTTGCTTTTTCCCTTCTAAATCAGCATAATAAATCGCTGTAATCTCTTCTTTTGTTAATTTAACAACCTCTAGATTTACTAATGGTAACCCCTGAGGTTTGAAGATTGCTCCTTCATGATCAATACAACAACGCTTTATCTTTCTTTGATGAACCATCAAATAGAAAATTTTAATTTATTAGATAAACATTTGGGTATGAATATTTATTCATTATGCCTGTAATAAAAATAACTCACAACACGTAAAAACAGTACTGGTACTGAAAAGTGAGTAAACTATTGATCCAAAATATTTACTTCAATAATATGGTGATTAAGCAAAACTTTAGCTATTTTTGTACGTATCTCATTAAGATATCTCCAGACAGAAGTTTGTGAGATATCTAATTCTTTAGCTATTTGATTCTGCGTTAACCCCTCAATCTCAGCAAGTTTAAGTATCTTTAATTCGAATGGCGTCAAATTTATTGTACCTTTTGGATCAGCTATTGTACGTTCAAAATCAACAGGATAGGCAACACGAGGCCTTCCTCTACGCCTTCCACGCCCCATACCGGGGCCGCGACCACGACCAGGACCACGACCACCCACATAAAAAGGTTTAACGGGTTCTTTATCTTTATCTTCATGTTCATTCATAACTAACAAATAAATCTACAAAAAGAGATATAAAAAGGTCTTGTTCAGCTAGTCAGACTTCTCTCCCTGTTATTATGCGAAGTTTAATGGTTACTATATACTCTTTTACAATTGACGTTATCTTACAATACAATATTGAAACATTACATTTGATTATTTGTTATGACAACAAATAATGAAACATGAAGAGAAATTAGGATATTAATATAGAAACGTATAAGGGAAATATCCGTTAATAAAGTAAAAAAAAAGGTGTTCGACCATTTATCGAACAATGTTTATGTATGTTTATTATTATTCCTTTGCTGGTTGAGACTTTTTGATATCAGATAGACGATTTAATTCCTCTTGTAAATATTCAATTTGTTTTTTTATCATTGATACCTCATAATCAATAGCCTCACTAGACTCAGGACGACCTGTTGTAGGATCCCATGTTGCAGCTGCAGGTGGTACATTAAATCCATATTCATCAATTAAATGCTGATATTCTGGCATAGCCCACCACCTTCGTGGTAAAGCAGGATTCCATCTGCAATACGGATAAGGATTACCTAACCCACGACCATATCCAGCCCCAGGTCCATAACCCCATCCTCGGCCATATCTAGGTCTTCCTCGAAATCGATAACCCATATTTTTTTTCACCTCGTTTATATTTTGAATTATTATTCAATATACGTTATTTCGTAGTCTATTATAAACATTGTGTTTTGTGAATTATAAACCAATAAAAACCAAGCGGCGCTGTAATAAAATAAAAAAAATAACAGATACAACTAACATTAAACGTATTTGTCCAAACAGAAGTATTATAAGACATTTTACGTAAAACAGTCTATTAAATAGTGATCAAAATGGTAATATGGAATATTATACTTGTTGGAGTATTTGCGGCTCTTATTGCAGGGCTAGGGGCTTCTATAGGGGCTTTAACGATATTTTTTAAGAAAGAAATATCCATTAGAACACTTGATATTTTGATGGGCCTTGCTGCAGGAGTTATGTTAGCCGCTTCATTCTTTAGTTTAATACTCCCCGCATTGGAATTAGAGAACGGAGGGGGGATTTGGATAGTTACACTAGGTCTTATCCTAGGTGCATTATTAATTGCATTAATTGATAAATTGTTACCGCATAGCCATTTCGAAGGTGGTGAGGAAGGGCCTAGAACAAAAAAGGTAACGGGTATATGGCTCTTCGTTATAGCAATTGCCATTCATAATTTTCCTGAAGGGTTAGCAGTTGGTGTGAGTTTTGGTACAGGAGAATTTGCACCGGGATTAATTGTTGCATTAGCTATAGGATTACATAATATACCCGAAGGGGCCGCCATAGCCTTTCCTTTATTGAGAGAGAATTATTCAAAAAAGAAGGCTTTCTTTGTTGCAACTTTAACTGGTTTGGTAGAACCAATAGGTGCTTTTTTAGGTTTACTTTTAGTTTCAATTGCTGAAATTTTTCTAGGAATTGGTTTGGCATTCGCAGCAGGAGCAATGATTTTTGTCGTAATTGATGAGATCATACCTGAAACTCACACTAGACAGTTTTCAAGGGAAGTGACTTTTGCAATATTAGTTGGTTTCATTTTTATGATGATTCTTGACATTCTTATGGAGCCTTTTCTTATGTCATTTTTTTAATGGATTTCGTTTATGGGGTATCTAACTTTTCTTGGTTTTAGATAAAATCAGTTAGTTTCCTTGATTGATTTTTAGTATTTTTTACTTTTTCCAAGTCATAATTTGTTATAAATAATTCTTGGCCTTTTTTGGCCTTTTTTTGTTTCCAATTATTCATTCCATATTGTAATTCCCACTCATAAATATTAGCAAAGTCAAACAAGTCTCTTGTGAGTTCACAATTATCATATGTTATCATCCAAGTATGCTCACATTTTTTTATGTCTTTTGCAAATTTCCTTGGATCAAATTCTAGATGTAAATCCCCATTTTTTCCATAGAGTTTCTTTTTTGCTGATTTTACATATGGAGGATCCAAGAAAATAAATACTTTTTCACCTGGTTCTTCCAGATGCCTAGAATAATCGGTATTATACACTTCTACTCCTTGTAGTACTTTTTCCAGCCTTTCCAATCTATCTATCGAAGAATCTGTAAATCTTTTATTAAATGCTTGTTCCGAGTATCCTCCTGAATCCGACAATCCTGAAAATGTTATTCTATTTAATATAAAGAATCTTACTGCTTTATCAAACTCTGTTACCCAGTCTTCTTCTTTTTCTAATTTAGCTGATAATTCTCTTCCGTCTGTATGTTCTTCTTTTATTCTTCTTACTTCTTGTACCATTCGTTGATTTTCATCTCTGGCTATTTTCCAGAAACAATACAAATCTGTATTCAGATCATTTATTTTAAATATTGTTTGTGATTTTACTCTTTGTTTGGTGGCAATAAATACTGACCCTCCGCCTACAAATGGTCCTCTAAATTCCTTAAAATTTAGAGGAATCAACGGCAAGATTTTTTTAACTGCGCGGTTTTTCCCTCCAGGATATCTTAGTGGACTTCGTATTTCTCCTTTTATCGTCTTATACTTCATTGTTTTCAACTATGAATCTTACATGCATATCTATAATATTTTCTAATCTTATTAAAGATTAGTTCTGTGCAACCAGGCACACTTTCAGTTTAAATACTGATAGGCGATAGGTACTTCAAAGTATTATATTTTCTACCTTTCTTTGTACGTTTTTCACCCCTAAGGATCAGATGGAAGGAGGAGTTTTAGTGTTGTGTTTCAGAAATTTAAAGCTTGTTAATATTTGCTTATTGTCCATATATACACCGTATCTCCGCTTTTTTCCTAGTCTTATCTAAGTAGAGGATGAAACACTTACTCTAGTTTTTTTTATAAATTATCTTCCTAGTAGGTCTCCTATCTAATATCCCACCATATTA
>CAZHRF010000108.1:0-3338 GCA_964534625.1 uncultured archaeon
ATATTGATAAAGAGCACGTTGAACTTTTTCAGACTCTGATCTCTCGTATCTATCACCACCCCGTAACATGGGTTTACTCTTGGTATGTTTTCCTGTTTCAACAATTAATTCTTTGGTACGTTTTGCATCTCCTGTTCTAAATCCCCAATTGACATAGAAAAGATTTTCAAGTTTGGTAGATTGATCGTCTATTTTTTTCCATAATTCAATATCCCTGTTACTTATATCTAATCGATACATATGTTTTGGAGTGATTTTGTATAGATTTTGAGGAAGACTTTCTATGTTAAAGTTACCTTTAATTAAATCCTCTAGTTGTTTGGAAGGGATCCTAACAATGTCTATGGTATTATTTAAATTATCTTCTTCATTGTTATTCTTTCTTATACAAAAAATTAAAGAAAGTACGGCAGCGGAAGCAAAAACATTAATGTTTGAAAGATCAACTAGCTTCTCAATAATGCTTTTATGAAGAAGAACTTTTGCTCAGTTTAAGAAGAGTATTTCTTGAATATGGATAAGGGTATTCGATTATTTTTTGTTCGAATAGTTGATTTATTATTGCTTCATCTTTAAGATTCTTGGTTATGAAACTCATATTTTCGCACATTTTGGCAAAATTGTCAAAAAAATTGGCATAAATAGAGGATGCATACTTTGAAGCTGTCTCTACCATTTTTCGATATTTCTTACTTTCATTTTGAATATCAAATATGGATGTAAAACATGAATAAGACATCATTTCTGAAACCTGTTTTTGTAAGGAAGCAATTATATCAAAAGATAATGAAGGTGTTGTTTCTACTAGGTACTTATGTCTTTTTTCTAATTGGGAATCTTTGAATAGAGGATTTGAAAATAGTTCAGGAATTGATATCCAGTATTGATGAAATGTATTCATTGTTCCAACAGAAATTCTTATTTTAGTCACTTCTAGAAGCAACTCTGCTTGTTCATCTATTTTTTTTTTAATAATTATAAGAATTTCCTCATCTGCTTTTGATGGTAAGTACTCATATTGATTTTTGTAGAAATCAACAATTGCCCTCAGTAATTTATTATTATTCTCCCTTCTTTCTTTTATGTTCTTTCTTTTTTTGTTCTATCAATTGTTTAGTATAATTGAGCATACTTTTATGCCTTTCTAAATCAGCTGAGTCTATTTTTAGGTTCGAATAGGTTATCCTAGAACGTAAACTTCGTACCAATAAATTTAATTCGCTAACAGGCAAATCTTCAATCATTGATTTTGCCAGTGTAATATTCGCTGTATCCACCCCATACAAATCATATTTCAAAGGATTTTCTTCCCAAATTTCATATGTTAGAGCAATTTCGTCAGTCGAGAGTAAATCAATTACTCGATCAATAATAAATGGGGCTGCTTCTTTAAAATGTTCAAAAGCATGGGCATATTTTTCTTTATCTTCTATTTCATTTTTATAAATATCATCTGTAACAAATAATTGCTTAACAGCTTTTATACTGATTATATGTCCATTTTCAAACTCTAAGCAAAGATATTGGGCGTTAAAATCATTAGCTTTGGGTACCAAATAAGCATTAAGTAATTTTGCTTTACTAGTTAATTTCCAAGCTTTTTTAACGCTGTCATACGGAAAAGCACCTCTTAACTCTTTATTATCTATTTTTACATAAATAAGAGGAGAGCGAGAACGTGAAGCACCAGTATACAACCTTCTAAAATCTGTTAAATTAATTTCTTTTACATTGCTTGGTAGATAATTCTGATAGCTCATTTTCCGGTCTTTAGCATAAAACTTCCAATCTTGTTGAGAAAATTTTTCCATATCAGTATTTCTCATGTCTAACTCAAGCATTTCTGTGAATATAAACTGCCTATTTTGTATCACATCATCTTTTGAGTTGACATTCATATTCTAAAGTTTCCTTTATATTAATATAAATCTATTCTAATTTCAAATGATTAGCTGTATTAGGTACATCTAATTTGTGTATTTTCTTTCTAAAAAGCCCCAATTGCTTAATTAGCCACTTATGATATTTTTTTGTATCATATTTTTTTGGAAGCTTACAATAATGTTCATGTAATCTATTCGCTTTCTTCCATATCTTAATTAATGGTAAAATTTTTTCTCGCCGTTTCTTGGTAATATTCTGTGCGACAATTTTTATTTGTCTGAGAATAGTTAATTTCGGATACTTTCCATTTAATACTTGTTGAATATCATCTTTTGTTATAATTGTATTTCGCACAAGATATTTTATATCTAATCCCGATGACTTTGGTATTTCTTTCCTTAGGAAGTTCAATACTGCAAAATCATTACCGAATAGCTCCATTGTTTCTGTGTAATATTGCCAATAAAATTCTAATGAAAGATTTTTCTTATTCAAACTCTCAATGATTTTTGATGCAGCAATTTGTGTAGCTTGAAGACTTCTACCAGCATCTAAACCCACTAAAGCATTAGATAGGTTTGCAGCTTCACCTATACTCAAAAAACTATACCATACAGATGTAACAGGTTTCAGCTCTGAAACATCAGCTTGGGTATAATGAACAGCTGGTTCTCTGATAGAACTCTTAGACTGGATATATTCTATAAGTGTTGTTTTTGTTACTTTCTTGTTTTTTTTGGATAAATGTTTCAAAACCAATTCTTTATCATTTAAATGTATTATAATACTACTAGTTGTTTTGGTTTGATCCATTAAACAAGGCCTATTATTCTCTTTTTCTATCTCAATCTTATTATTTTTTTCTGAAAAAAGTGCTTCAATTATAACATATGGGGATTTTGAATTCTGTTTTTGATAGTTTAAATCTAAAACTTCAATGTTTTTTCCTAGAATACGTTCAAATCCCGAACAATCCACAATAATTTTTCCTTCTTCTATTTTTTCATTTTTTTGCTTTACGCCTACTAACCACATGCCTTTTCCTATAGGGTCAGTTATTTCTTTTTCAAAAAAGAAAACAACACCTGCTTCTTTGGCTTTCTTATAGACAAAATTATAGAATACGTTTTTATCAATCAGATCCCAATGACAATCAACACTAACTGTTTCTCCACAGAAATTAATTTCAATTTCTTTTATCCGTTTGACTATACAATCTGAAGGAATTTTTATCCCTATTTGATTACTCAACCTTTGATCAAATAAGAGATATTTTTCTTTGGGAATATCTTTTTGTTTTTTTTGTTCAAATACTCTAACATCTAAATTAGCCACAGCCAATTGAAAAGCTAATAAAGTCCCAGTCAAACCACCCCCAACAATAATTACATCTGCTCGCTCAGGTTTGGTTTTATTCATAACTAAAAACACGTTTCTTGGTTCTTTAATTTTTC
>CAZHRF010000109.1:0-3318 GCA_964534625.1 uncultured archaeon
ATTTCGCAGAAAATGAATTACAAGCAGTTCAAATGGCCCCAATTATAACTTTGCCAAGTATGGCAGTTTCAGGTTTTCTAATCCCAATAAGTAGCTTGCCTAAATACTTGCAACCATTTAGTAAAATTTTTCCGCTCTATTATGGTACAAGGCTATTGGAGGGAATCATGCTTAAAGGGTGGGGGTTTTCCCAGCTTTGGTTAGATTTCTTAGTACTTTTTGGAATGATGATCCTCTTCTCCATATTGGCTATGTTGACAGTTAAAAATACAATGACAGAATAATAAATAGTTCGATTAGCAAAATATATGGTTTGCAGCTATATATCAGACAAAGAAGATAAAATAGTGTAAGAGCGTATAGTTAATATGGCATTTAGGAGCAGCATTATTCATTGGGATCAAAAAAGCCAGATTAGATGCAGTACATCCAATATAAATGAAAAGAAATCAAACGCAAATTAATTTTTTTTTAAGAGTTTTCAAGATACTTAAAGAAAAAAATTAGAAAAAAAGATAGAGGAAGAAAATTTATCTTTATTACTTTCTTCTTCTATTCATTACCATTATGGTTACTGCTACTATAGGAATGGCAGTAAGAGCGACTAAAGAAAAATTGATACCGTTTGTTGATCCGATATTATCAATACCAATCACAGGGTCATGAACGAGTTTGACGTTATCCCCATAGTTGGGATAAACTAGGTATAAATTGGTGAAGTCTGATCCAAATCTTTGTCCTTGTCCAAACCCTTGATCATTTCCAAAACTTGCCGAGGTAGTGGTCACATTAACTGTTTCAAGGTAAATACCGTTTTCATCAAAAACATCTGCTTGAGGAGTCCATGCAAAGTAAGCTTGTCTTTCATCGTCATCCCCATAAAACTCTACCCCATTTTGAGATGGATCAGCTGTACGGTTAGTTTGTGTTCTGTTAACTGTTCCCTGTTGAGATTGTTTTCCTTCTTCAGGAACATTCACACCTTCTCCACTTCTTACTCTATGTCGATAAGCATTTTCATGTATCCTAGTTTGGAGAGCTAAACCTATAGCATCTTCAGAAAAAACCCAATTTTCTACAATGATATCAAACTTAACTTCAGTTAAAGCTTGAACATTATTAGTATATTCTGTGCCATTAATTTCTTGGGTTACTGTTGTATCCTCAAAGAATACATAATAAACAAAAGTGATTTGAGCTCCATTGGCAAATTCGGAGGAAGTCTGTGTTATAGTCATTAGATCTGTTCCATTTTCAATATTGATATCCCAATTTATAAGATCAGAGGCTAAATTGTAAACTTTACCATTGAGATCATCCTTATTATCTATAACTAGATCATCACCAAAGACTTCAGCTATTGACATAAAACCCACATGATAAACAGCAGGACGCACTTGTTCAGTACTATTAGCAACCCAGAAGAAAATGTCTGGCTTGCTGTCTAGCATTTTGACCTTAAGATAAGGTGTATCAATTAATAAGGAACCATCTTGCATTTTACCTCCTACACCATCACCCGGTTTGGCTATACTGGTGGCTGATAGGGAGGAAATAAGTATGATCCCCATTAAACCAAAGATGAAGATTTTTTTACTTGAAATCATTTGCATCAAATAAACATTGAAACTCATAACTTATTAAAAGTTGCATATTTCAACGTTTCACATGGTTAGGACATGGTTGGCAATTGTTGTGAAACGATTCTTTCATTATTTCTTAACTACTTTTTTACCGTCCTCAGTGAGTCGAACAATATATGTACGACCCCACTTTTCACGTTCTATTAAAGATTGAGATTCTAAAGGGTGTAAATTACGCGATATTTTGGACTTTGAATATCCAGTATATTCGACTAATTCGTTTTGAGAGACCTTATTATCTTTTTCAAAGAGGGTTTTTAGGATCTCCTTTTGAGTATCATTGAGAACGGTTTCACTAATTTCTGTTAGTTCTTCCCGCCTCTGATAAATAGAAAAAGCATAAAAACCACCTACACCAAGACCAATTCCTATAATTAAACCTATAAAGAGTAAAAGAACTCCCCTATCCCAGAAGATACTAATCGTTGTTGTAGTAATCGGTTTATCAAATCGTACAAAAAATAGTGGATTAGTAGTAGCTTCTAAATCTATCAGTGACCAGCTTAATGTAAGACGATTATTGAAAACAGATTGACTGCTTGAAGTAGGATAATACGGAGAAATACCTTCCGTATCATGTAGAAAACTTCTAGGCGGCAGAGTAATACTTATAGACATCTTTAGTGTCCTATAGGTAACTGTACTGAAGTACTCAAAATAGTAGTAGATACTCATATCATCTTCTATAGTAACTAAATCAAAAAATAGATCATATTTGATAATGATAAGAGCTGTGTCATTATAGCTTAAATCTCTTCGAAGAGAAACAGTGATAAAATTAGTGTTGTTAGAATTAGGTATCCACCCATAATTTAGAGAGCCTTCCGCATCTTCTACAAGAATAGTGGTTAAGGACTGGTTGATCCATACCCCCACTTTATTGTAAGACGTATTCTCAAGCGTATTTTGAACCACCAAGGTTTCTGTAACATAAATTGAATCGCTTGCTAAAATATCTATATCAACTAAATGTGAACGTATGACAATACCTGATTGCAACTCAATATCATTCAGAAATGTAGATTGAGGATGAGAATACAAACTACTTCCAACCATGAAAAGAATGAATAGTGATAATATACCAAATAAGCTGATTTTAAAGTGATGGTTGTCCAAGATAATTCTAGAATAATATAAGAAATAAAAAAACTTTCCCTATAATCAATTTATATGGAAACTGCCCTAAATTATTATTCCGGATCTTATCTTTTTGCTATGCTAGTTTTATTATTTCTATATGATCTTTATCATTAAAGTCATTTATATGGGTGCACAGAATATGAATTGATGCGCATCTACTTCATTCGGTTTATATTCTAATAAATATCTGTACATAAATATATACCTTGGATAGATTTGTTTTCCACACATTCTACATCGTTTAATTGGAAGGTTCTCTTGTTTTTCGCATATCTCACAAATATAACTACCAAACATCTCTTCACTTTTTAGATGTTGATACTGCTGAAACAGTATATCAATTACTTAGTGATTTTTGTGAGTATTATGAGACAACCCATATAATAGCATCACATGACCCAGGGGTATCAAATTGTGCACACAGACAGAAAAACCTTGCTAAACTTAAAGTTCAAAAACTCTAGATTACACAAAATGAACTCATTACATAATATGCTGGCTTTTTATGGTGTTTCAAATAACCAAAGCTGCAAAA
>CAZHRF010000110.1:0-3055 GCA_964534625.1 uncultured archaeon
CAGATTCAGCTATAGTAATCATATTGGCATATCGACTCTTAATTTTCTCCCGTTCAACAAAAGATTTCTTGGCAAAAATACGGTCAAATAGTTGTTCAATAGTTGACCCTTCAACCCAAAGATTAGGTAAACGACCCTCATATTTGATAGGAACAGTAACACCGTCTTCAACCGATTCATCAATGGTATATTTGTCAATATAATGTCCAAACGTATCACGAATATTACGATACTTCTTTTCAATAGGAGTACCAGTAAAACCAATATAGAACGCATTAGGTAAAGAAGTACGCATAAAATTAGCTAGTTGGTTATATTGGGTTCGATGGGCTTCATCAGCCATAATATACACGTTCTTGGAATCAGTAATATGTAAATCGGCACTTTTAATTTCATCAGTCTCTTGGAATTTATGAATAGTGGTAAGAATGGTTTTACCTACATCAACGTTTAACTCTTGACGAAGTTCCTTAATACTCTCTGCACGTTTAGGATTAGGAAAACCGCAGCGTTTGAAAGTTCCAACTATTTGTTTGTCTAATTCTTTTCTGTCTGTAACAATAATAATGACAGGATTGTTTTTCAATCTACGCAATTTCGTAGCTAGAAAAAGCATAGTAAGAGACTTCCCTGAACCTTGTGTATGCCAGACAACTCCTCCTCGTTGACTATCATCAGTTCGTTCAACTTCATTTATACGTTCAAGAGCTTTTTGCACTGCACGGTATTGTTGATAACGAGCGATTTTTTTAACTGTCCCTCCTCCCTTGTCTTCAAAAACAACAAAATTTTGAATAAGATCCAATAAACGATCTTTTTTTAATAAACTGTAAAGTAAAATGTCTTGTTTAGTAGGTTTGCGACCAATGAGGTCTTTTATTTCTGGTAAAGTAGCAGGATAGGGATCTTTCCATTCTTTGAAATGTTCATACCTAGCTCCTATAGTAGCAGAAACACCAGATACACCCCAACTCCCAACAATAATTTCATTAGCCCAGAAAAGTTTTTCATGTCCTTCATGTGTTTGAGGTTCACGTGCATTCTGATATCTAAGCAATTGTTTAACCGCTTCTTCTTTAGGATATTTAAGAGTAGGACTTTTGCATTCAATAACACCAACAGGAATACCGTTAAGATAGACTAGTAAATCAGGGATAATATTTTCTTCGGGTCCAGCAAATTTCATCTGATTGGTAACAAGAAAATCATTATTCTCAGGATGATCAAAGTCAATAAATTTGACCGTTTGTCCTTTTTTTCCACTCCCTAAGTCTTGTTCAACAGTTATATGTCTGACAAGTTTGTTATGAATTTGAGAATTAGCATCCGTGGTATCCAAGGCTTGAATATTAGTTAGTTCTTTAACAGCTAGTTCCATATTTCTATCTGTAATCCACGGATTTATTCTTCTAATAGCTTTTCGTAAGCGTTTTTTCAAGAATACTTCTTGATACCTTTCTCTTTCTTCTTTAGGATGGTCAGGACTTAATTCCTTACCGTGGACATAGGTATAACCTAATTTTTTTAGTAGTTGTATCGCTTTATTTTCTGCCATTTTTTCTTCTGACCAAACACTACTCACTTACTCTCCTCCATTAGACAATTTCTTTACTCTTACCTTACCAGTAAGTAAATCTTGCATAAGACCATTTTTCATTTCTTTTAACTGGTCTAGGTATTTTTCTTCAGCATTTATTTTTCCATCTATGCATTTCAACACAGATAATATTTCCTCTTGTTCTTCCTTTGGAGGAAGAGGTAATCGAGTTTTACTTAAATTTCTTGCATTAATATTAGCTTGGCTTGCTCCTCTTGTTGCAACTGAAAAGAAATAACTTTGTGCTATAAAGGAATTCATATAATAATTCAAGTATGATGGAAATACAAGGTCATTTGAAACTAATCTAATCAAATAAGAAGCAAAAACATAGTCTCCATCCAATAGGAATATCCCAGTCTTACCAACAAGATCTATACTATTGGTCCGATTAAATAATATATCCCCTTTGTTTAGTCCAAATTTCTTAAAATCATTATCATTGAGATTTACAAATTTCAAAGGGCGATCAACCATATATCCATTTTCAATATTATTCATCCTGAAAATAGGATATTGGCCCTCAAGTTCCATTTTCTGAGAGAGACCATATTGGATTTTTGAAGTAATTTGATTGAAAGTTTCTAATGTCCATTCTTCTGCCACTTCAACCTTTTTTTGTCCTATTTGCACTTCTTTAAACTCTGTATGTCCTATCCCTTTTGTTAGTAATTCTTGCATTAACCCTTTCTTGAGCCTTGCAGTTTGGTCAATAACCTCTTGGGTTCTTTCAATAGCTTGATCAACAGTAGAAAGAATAAAAACAATATTGTGTTGTTCTTGTACAGGTGGAGTAAGAATTCTAAGATTACCAATTTCTTTCTGATTTAAACTTGCTTGATTTACGGCTTGTTTACACATACTTAAATAATAAGCTTTTGCTAACTTAGAATTTAAAAAATAATATCCAAAGAAAGGATCAATCTCTTCTCTGTTAAATCTTATGAGAAGTAGATTCATACCGTGATATAACACTGATTCATTGCGATATATAGCATTCTTACCGATATGAGGCTTACTATTAATATGGCTTAGTAGAATATCTCCAAATTGTAACTTGTACTCGGCATAGGAATTTTCTAAGTTATCGATATAACCAATCTTGTTGTAATTAATTTCGCCATCTGATATTGTCTCAATTCTTGACACTGGAATTCCTTTACCTTCGAATTTCTGACTTTCAGATAAACCATTCTTCAATCTCGTGACAAGTGATGATAATTTTCTTTCTTTCCACTCCTTTGGAAAAAACACTCTTTTTGGACCAATAAATATTGATTTATGCTCGGACATAACCAATCTCCTCTAAATAACCTTCCATTTTTTCTGTTATTTCATTTCTCTCTTGTTCTACTAACCTTAAATTCCTCCATGCTTCATTCACATCTATAGGTTCTTCTGGAGGAATGGTATCGACATATCGTGGCACATTCAAATTAAATTGATTTTGTTTAATTT
>CAZHRF010000111.1:0-2655 GCA_964534625.1 uncultured archaeon
TGTACGGAACACACAGAATTTGCATAAATTAAAGCAATTGGGATGTAAAATTGAACATTATAGATATGGATAATTATACTGTCAAAGAAGAAACAGAAACTGTTCTAGATTTTCGTAACTGTTTCTCTTTCTTTTCTTTTCCCTTTTCTTTAGTATCACTTCATTAAAAAGGTACATGGATATTTTTCACGGATATTTTTTCATTGCTTTCTCTGTTCATTTTCTTTTTCTGTCATCATTAAGGGGGCAAATTTAAGTGTTTATATGATTCTTTATGTTCTCTCCCTTTGACTTTTTTCTTTATTGTCGCTTTACTAACGGGGTAAAATCCCTTGATATTTTTAGGGTTTTTTATTGTCAATGCATTTTAAACGTATTTTTTATAAAACGGAAATAGAAAAAAAATTGCTAAAAAGAAATAGCAGGTACTACTATGAACTACTCTACTCCACCACCCGCAAGAACCACTTTTTCAATAAGACGTTCACATAAAAATTCTACTAAAATATACGTTTTAAATACTAATTACATACCTAGCTTACTAGTAGATAAAGAGGTATGAAATTGCAAATGGAAACAGACCACCTTAAAATCAAACAATATATGGTATAAACAGACCTAGTTAAATCCCCCTAATTGCTTTTTTTTTAATAGTTTCTTTAATTTTTAGTATTCTTTAATAAAATATTTCTAAACAGGCTCTAATCCAATTTTAAGAGCATTTACACGTAGATACATGTATATAGAATATACCCTTTTTAAAGGTATAAACAAAATAACCACCCCCTTAATCAACTACTGTTCGTCCTGTCTCTGTTAAATGCACAACATACGTGCGACCCCATTTTTCTCTGGTGATTAAGCCTCTTTTTTCCAAAGGAACCAAATTTCTGCTAATCTTTGATTTTGAGTATCCTGTTACATCGCAGAGCTGCTTTTGACTAATTTTGCCTTTATGTTCAAAAACAATTCTAATCAATTCTTTTTGATCTTTTGCTAATAGAGACTTACCTGTCTCTTTTATTGCCTTTTTTTCTCGATAACGTATCAACCAAAAAGTGAAGCTCACCCCTAAAAACACCCCTAATATAATACCAGCTATGAAACTGTTACGCGGAGCAGCAAAACCCCCCTCCGGATTAATTTCATACGGTTTTTGAATGAATTGAACTAAAAATGCTTGATTGTTTTCTTTATTATAATTAATCCGTTCCCAAGAAATAATCGTTCTTTCATCTATAGTGGTTTTTTTTGCATTATAAGTAGGAAGATAAGAACTATGCTCGGGATTTTCCTCATTTCTATATAAGCCATAACCGGGTGGGAGCCAAATAATCAGCTTGAATATTTCAGTAAAATGAGAGATAGATGTTTCAAAAACATAAGCATATGGTGAGTCACTAGAACTCCCAAAAGTAAAAAAATGTGTATAAGCAATTAATATTGTTTCTTTTTCAGTAAAATTAAGTGGTGTTTTAAACTTAATCTTGAGTAAGTTATTATTAACATCATAGTTTTCCTTTGTGAAAACTACTGACCCTTCGTAATCAGTAATGCTAATATCGTCTACAGAACGATTCAACCAAATATTAATACCTGACAGACTCGAATTACGCAAATTATGGATCTTGTACAGTTCTGTAATAGTGATTTCCGATGTATTATGAATGTTTATATTTATTTCATGAAAGAGAATGTTTATTCCAGCATTATCAGTTTGATTTGTTGAAATAGGGGTTGAAGCAGAAGGCTGAGCGCGCGTTTGAAAATAAACATCATCTCTACTCTGAAAACAGAGTATAAGAATAGCCATCAGAATTAACATGTATGATTTTCTACTCATCAGTTAATATATATTTGAACAAGGAATAAAAAAGATTTCTTATTTTGTTTTTTTAGGGATTGAAAAATATTCTGACATATTTTTCGTTATCAATTTGGGCAGTTATTATCTTAAGACCCGTCTTCTCTTGAGCTTCTTGAAACAAATGTTTTTTCATAAATTGAATTGTCCCCTCTGCTAGCTTTCCATTGATCATTGCTTGGATACTATCAAGATACTCTTGGTCAGCTAAAAGCGTTATTTCATAATCAAAATTCTCTGATAAACTTTTATCTATTGTTATTTCTAATTCTGGAAGATTGGAATTCTTAAAGTATGAGTTGATTATAATTTGTAAAAAAGGCTCAAATAGATAGTGTCTGTTTAAGAAAATTTCATCACTATGAGTTTTATTGCGAATCTTGATAGAATAGTCATTAGTCGCATAGATAAGTGTTGTTCGCTGAACCACATTGTTCACGAGCTGAAAAAGATTATATTTTTTGTCACTTTCTTTTTGTGAACTAAGTTTTAAATTATAAAACATTCGCTCATATCTTTTTATTATAAGAAAATCGCTAACAATATCTAACATCTTACTTATGAGTTTTATCCCTTCATCAGATATTGCTTCATTTTCATAAAAATATTGTATATATCCCGCTAATTTAACATAATTTTGATCTTCTGCTTTATCAATCATTGAATTTAATTGAGTTATTTCGTCAATTAACGAGGGAGTATTTTTATCACTTTCTGATGAAAAGGATTGGTGTTTCATGTCAATACTCAAAAAAAGTTTTATTAAGGATATAAAAACTTTATTCATAAAT
>CAZHRF010000112.1:0-2233 GCA_964534625.1 uncultured archaeon
GTCCTTTCTCTGAACGGTCAATAATTCTCTATTATGTTAGTGTGCAAGATACGAACAGTAGTACCTTTGACAGTTCTCTTTTTGGTTTTGTTATCCGCCAAAAAAGTTTGTTCCCTTTTCGTATCTCTTTTTCTTCCCTTGTCCTCGTCATCTTGTATCTAGGAGTGGCTGTGCTCCCTTATACATACAGTAAATTAAGAAAGGGGTTTTCTTCCTCCTTTTCTTAACTTTTTATTTTTGCATTAACTATTCATTACTACCTCAAATTTCATCTCAGTTGTCAGTTTCTCATTATTCTAATCATACATAGCTGACTATATTTTTGTTAGGTAAGATGAACTCTAAGGTTCATGTTTTTTTTCTAATTTATACTCCTCATTGTTTAAAGAAATTCCAGTTCTTAAGCCTCCAGAAACTTTTCTTCGTTTTCTCGTCCCACTTTTCTTTAGCCTCTTGTTCTTCAAGCTCATTTAATACTTTGAAATTATGCATCCTAGCAAGGCTTTTTAGTGTAATTCTGGTTGTTGGGGCGATTGCTCCAAAGGAATCTGTAAATTCTTTATACGCTGTTTTCATGTCCTCAGCTTTGACTTGATCTTCAATAATTGAAATACCTGACTCACCTAATAAGGACATCATTCGTACTGGACCAATTACCCCTGTACCGCGCTGAACTATTATCTTAATGGCTTCTTCCTTACTAACCATTAAATCCACGATCCTACTTGTAAGTTTTTTAATGCTTCGATATATTTTGGAATGTCATCAGTAATTATTGAACCATGTTGAGGAGCTATAATTTCTACAGGAAGTGTTTGTAATTTTTTGACAGCAGAAAGAATAGGTTCAATACAGCCTATATACGGTTCAGTAAATGCTTTCACTGCTTCTAGATAATTTTCATCAGCATAAAGTTTCCAATCTAACCTAAATGCGCCAAATATGTCAGAACTGAAAAGCACTTTATGTTGCCAATCAAAAGTTACAAATGCACCTGCAAAATGAACATATGGCGTTGTATGAAACGAGAGTTTCCTTCCAGAAGGGAGTTCAAACGCATCTCCATCTTCTATGATCATAATTTCAGCTTTACTCCCATAGTAAGGGATGAAAAAGCTCGTCCGTAAGGTTGTAATAATAGTAACATTATCTTCACCTATCAACTCTTCAAACAAAGGGATTGAAGCACAAAGATCAGGGTCTTGATGATGTACAATTATGTATTTTATATCTTTAAAATCAATTAATTTTTCTACTTTGGATTTAACAATGGAAAAATGTTCATCAGCTCTTGAGCCAGGGTCGAATAATACACCAGTACCATCTGTATCGATTAGCAGATAAGGATTATTACTGAACCCAGCATTGCGATCAGCGAATCCCACCCAATGAATACCTGGTTTTATCTCATGACTCATATTCTCATCAATTATCTCGTCTGTCATCAATTTACTCCAATAAACAGTTTTATAAAAATTTGTGGTTGTTTCAAAAGTTTTAAACAGAGGTAAATAAGGGTTCTAAACTGATAGATGATTTTTATACTACTTTGTACGTCATGAAAAGTGTAATGTCGTAGATAATAAAGTGATAATTATTATAATTTTGAATCAAGCATGCGTTTTTTATTTGAACGTCTTCTTGAAAACCCCGTCCTTGAGGGTGGGGATGAAAAGAAGAAAAAACAATACACGTTTTAGCATACAAACATTTTTGAAGAAGAAAAACTAAGAGAAGGATGAAATGAAGGTCAACAGAGCATATAAGGTGAGAATATACCCAACAGAAGAACAAGAACAGAGGCTCATAAAGACCTTCGGGTGTTGTAGGTTCCTATGGAATAACATGCTAGCGGAACGAAAAGAGATATACGAAAAACTAAAAGACAACAAAGAAGAACTGTACGAGTACACCTATAAAACAGAAAAGGAGTATAAACAAGCGTATACGTTCCTGAAAGACGTGGGGAGTAGGGCGTTACAAGAAGAACGAATACACCTAGAACGGGCATTCAAAGAGTTTTTCAAAGGAACACGGGGATACCCCAAGTTTAAGTCCAAGAAACACCCTCGTCAAAGTTTTACGACCTACAATGTTAACAACAACGTAAAGATAGATTTTAAGAAAAAGAAGATTAAAGTACCAAAAATTAAGCCATGGTTCAAGTATAGAGACAATAGAATCTTTACTGAACCTATTCAAACCATTACCATCGCGAAAACCAAGAGTGGTA
>CAZHRF010000113.1:0-2142 GCA_964534625.1 uncultured archaeon
GTTCCCGGAGTCTTTTCGTATACTCCTTGGCTACAGGTACATCATGTTCCTCTTCGTCACGTTGCCAGTTGGGTGAAGTGCTATATTTTTAGGAAAGTTCCTAAAACTGCCTAAAAAAACTCATTCATATGTCTTATTTTCATTAAAATAAGGATATTTTAGCACAAGATTGTCTGGATCTTCTTCATCAACATCAACTATATTTTTGATAGGATGCCCATCTTTAATATAAAATAGACCACCAGTTTTTAAATAATGACTAACTATATCCGCCCATTTCTTTAGATCCGGTAGCCAGTATAGCACGCCAACAGATGTAAAAACAATATCAAACTTTTGATTAAGATGGTCTTGTAATTTATAAATATCTGATTCGATAAAAGTGACATCTAATTCAAATTCTTTTTTTAATTGATTTGCGAAAGAAATAGCTTCTCGGGAAATATCTAGCCCTGTAACCACTGCTCCCATCCGAGCTAAAGACAAAGAATCGAGTCCAAAATGACATCACCTAAATCCTTATCTTCATCAGCAACAAAAGAGAGTGAATCTGGATTCTCCATAAATTCTTTAACATTATAGTACTCACTATCAACATGAGTTTTAAACTTTGCATCCCAATTGAGTCTATTAGCTTCAATAAAACGTGCAAAATCCTTATGTTTTTTCATGACAAAAAGTAAATAACAGAATTTATATCTGTGCTGATAGTAGTTCTTTTTCCTTTTTACTCTTGTTTGTAGCCCGGTATATTAATACAGAACTTTTAAGATCAGATATATTTTTCAGGGCAAAGTCGAGTTAAAAGATCCATTCTTTCAAGTGTAAAACCATGTTTTTCAATTAACCTAGAATATACAAGACCAAATAATTGGACAGTTTTTTGAGTTGAAACAGATGAAAGTTTATTATAAATACTCTCAATCAATTGGATAAAATTTGCCAAGACGCCATCAAAAGTATAGCCCATCTCATAAAAGGTATTATTCACTTTGATTATACAATGTAAATCAAAATGTTCAAGGTCAATCAAATTGGCCATTGAAATACTTGTTTCTAGGTATAATTCCTTCAATAACTCCTCTTTTTCAGAAAAATATTCCATAAAACTTGTATATATCAGCTTAAGATATTCATACAACAGGATATTAAGCGTTTGTTCATTTGAAATTGTTTTTATTAATCTTTTTTCAATAAGAATTGTTAGATTCATTTCTACGTCCACCTCGGCTAACATTTTCTTTAATTGACCCAAGCTGTAAATACCATTTATTGTCCTTAATACTCGTAGAGCATCAGGAAAATACTCTTTAATGTCTCTTAACTGCTGTGATTCGTTTAGTGTGTATGCTTGACCTGTTTTTCCAAATATGAGATAATCCCTTAACTCAATGTTGAGGACAACTGCTTCTTGCCACTCAAGTATTTTTAGTATAGCAAATGTTTCTCCCTCATCTATCTCGCTTGAAACGGACAATTCTTTAATATTTTTTGTTCCATCAATATGAGGAAAGATAGTCTTTGCATGAGCACTCCATAGGAAAGGTTCTTTGTCCGTTTTTTTGGGAACAAATAGCTCATAATTTGAATCTGATTCAATTATTTCACTGATTAATTGTTTAAGTTTTTCTGATTCTTCATCTAAATTAGATCCCAAACTATTCTGTAAGGAGTTAGCATAAAATTTATCTAAGAAAAGAAAAAATTGATCATAAATAAGAGGAGAATACTTGAAAAGGTTCTTTCCTATAATCGTATAATAATATCCTGATTCTAATTTATCTATAATACCCTCATAATCTAATTGTGCGAATTGAATAATCTCTTTTTCAGACAGTAATACTGAAGATAGAAAATTACTAAAAGCAGTAACAAAGCCACTTATCAATATCTCATTATCATCAGCTTGTGTAAGTTCCTCATTCTGCATAAAATATAAAGGCACTCCACCCTCGTTAGTTATAATTAGTGTACTCACTTCTGAATCCATTCTCATTCACCTTATTTTTCAAACTAATCTTAATTAATGATATATGAACTACCACTGCCTACAGGCAGATGGTTTCTTGTTTCAACGAAGCAGCCTTAAAATCAAGAGCAATAGTACTATCACTAGTACTATGAGGGCTTATCGCTTCTCCA
>CAZHRF010000114.1:0-2133 GCA_964534625.1 uncultured archaeon
CAAGAAAATAAAAAAGTTACAAAATAGAAAGAATAAGATACAAGTTAAAAAAAGGAAAGAAATAGTCAGACTTTTTTTTAGCAATCATTGGTGACCCTCAGCGTAGTGCATGGTCATCATCCTATCTCTTTAAAGAAATAATAATGGTGATGTATTATAATTTTCCTATTTTATTGGAATTTAGAAACATGATCAAATCCTTTTTTTTTTGAATCGATTCAAACATGTAAATAAATGAATGATATCCTCTGTACCCATGGTTATCTCTAATTTAGATGGATTTGGCATGTTAATGTTGTATTTATTTCGTCCAAAAACAAGTTTATTAAAGCTTTTTTTAACATCGAAAAAAAATCAAATGCATCTTCCGGAGATTTTAACGGAGTGTATTGTTGAAGGTCTTGTGCTATTTTCATGAATGGTTTATCCGGTAATCCTTCATCAGTAATGGTGAGAACGGCTAAATCGCCTAACGAAAGATATTGTACATTGGCATTTTCAAAAGTTATTTCTTCTAAATGCTGAAATTCTTTTACCAAGCTTGAAACCCATTTATCCTTATAGGTGTGAATTATTTCTTTAAAGTCTCTTCTTTTCTGTTTAATATTACTAATGTGAGCAAAAAAACCTTTTCCTTGAACAAAACAATCAAAGCAATGAATAGATTCAAATGATTTGAATTTTTCGTCTATAGGTTGATGATCTATAAGCCAAGTCATAGCTGTATCAATATGTAACCCCGTTTTAACAGAGACAAAAAAGAACTGGAAAGAACGTTCAGTACTAGTTTTAGCCAACTTGTTTAGTTTAAACTCTTCAATAATAGTTTGAATTCGTTCATCTTTGTCGTTATTTGGTACATCATCCCATTTATTAGCCAGAAAAAGAATCGGATATTCTTTGTGCTCAAGCCAATCAATGACGGTCCAAAACCATTCAACGTTTGCTTGGAGATTAGATAAATTGGAGGCGTCAAAAATATAAATAAGTGAAGAGCTTTGGGCAATATAATTTTTCCAAAGATTTTTACGAAAAGCTTCGTGACCTCCTAGATCCCAGATTTGTAGTGCCATCCCTTTATATTCAGTAAACTCAACATCAATGCCAAATGTGGGAATGGTATCAATAAATTTACCTGTTAACAAGCGCTGTGTAAATGCTGTTTTACCTGCTTGTTCTAAACCAGTTATTGCAACTTTGATTTTGTTCATCCACTATCACAAATGAAATATTTTTTCATGATCTTTGGTCTATAATGTTAATAGTTTGTAAGTTGAATTTGTATTTCTTTAGAATCTATTTAATAAGATAAAATTCAAGTTTCATGATTAGTTAATAATTTGTACTATAGAAGATTTATAATACTTGTTATAGTGTTAGTACTTTCGAAATAGTGCTTTATTTTATGCTTTCTGTGATAGAAAACGCTAAAATTCTCTATTAATTCACAGAGCACTTGAATATTTTCTTAATTCGGAAGTACTTAGTATAAAAAAATAAAATATAGAAAAAATAAGACTAGAAATATTTTTGATCCCTATTGAAGTGTTTATTAACATCGATCATACATTTAATGTTTTATGAAGTTATTCAATTTCATTTTTCTTGAATATCTATGTTAACTTTTATGCCATCTTCTACACTGCTAGTGACGACGCAATATTTTTTAAAAATATCTACACATCTTTTGTATTTTTTATCATCTGGATTGTCTAAAGATGGAAGAATGATAACGTCAACCTCAGGAATACGCCAGAAACCTTCTTCGTTTCTCTGTCGTTTAACTATAATTTTGGTTTTTAGGTTCTTAAGCTCAATTTTGTTTTTCATCAAGCAAAAAGTCAGAGAAGCAGAGAGGCAATTCCCAATAGCAGAGGCAAGGAGCATTGAAGCTGTAGGGCCTTTGTTTTCGCCTCCAGGAACATCTTCAGTTTCATCCATAAGAAGATTGGGAATAGATTCTTTACCAAAATCAACAAGGAATTTGAATTTATCCTTTCTCTCCATCTCAATAGTATATTCATGTACATCATGTTGTTCTTGTGTCATAAATATAATACTATAGAATGAATTTAAGTATGTTATTAATAGTCAAAATAAGTTGAAATGTACAAAATGAACTACCACTGCCTA
>CAZHRF010000115.1:0-2123 GCA_964534625.1 uncultured archaeon
ATTACTCAATAATATATTTAAACTCCCAATTATATTTTCTTTCATGGATGAATATGTTGTAGAGTTGAGAGAAAAATCTCCAACATTACAAAAGAAAACATTTCTCAATCACGCATCGCGTGGGCCTCTCCATGGAAGAACAGCCTTTGCCTTACGAAGATATGGTGATTATTGGGCAGATTTTGATTTTAAATTAGCGGTAGAAAGAGGAGAACAAACGAGAGAACAATTTGGAAAACTTATTAATGCATCTGCAAACGAAATAACGTATATCCCTGATGTCACGCATGGAACAAATATAGCAATGAATTTGTTAAAATATGACAAAAGAAGCAATATTGTGTGTTATTATAACGACTACGTGTCACAAGTATATAATGCTTTATACATGCAAAAATATCGAGGAATAGAATATAGACCAGTAAACGATGAAAAAGGAGTTATCAAACCAGAATTTTTTGCTGAAAAAATAGACCACAACACAAAGATTGTGCTTCTGTCCCATGTTCAATGGTTAACTGGATTCAAAGCCGATATCAAAGAAATAACTAAAATAGCTCATGAAAATGGGGCATATATATTGCTAGATACAATACAAAGCACTGGAGCACTAATTAACGATGTAAAGAAGTGGGATGTGGATTTTCTTACTTGTGGTATAGCTAAATGGCTACTTGGACCAGCACAAGCTGGACATTTTTATATGAAAAAACAGTACATTAAAGAATTTGATCCCCCCTTTTGTGGATACTTTGGTACAGATAATGGCGATATTCCCGATATACCTGTTTGGGATGTTTCCAAACTTGAATATCGTGAGGACATCACTAAATTTACTGATGTACGCCCCGATGAGATCCTCTATGATACTGCATATGATGCAATGACTATACTATTGGATTATGGAATCAAAAAAATACAAGATAGAATATTTATGCTTACAGACTATCTTATAGAGCAAGTAGAAACAAAAATAAGCTCTGCTTCTTTTATTACGCCAATTGAAAAGAAATATCGTTCAGGCATTATTAATGTAAAAGTACCTAATGCACCTGCAGTCACTAAAAAGTTAGCAGAAAAGGATATTGTGATTTCATGCAGAAATGGCGGATTAAGAATAAGCCCTCACTTCTATAATACAGTTGAAGATATAGATAAACTAATTCACGCAGTTAAACAACTTCTTTAAATATGTTTTGCCTTTTTTAGTTTTTTTCATAGTCGTCTACATAGCTGTTGTTTTTTCAATAATATAACACCAAATTTGATTTCAGTAATTAGTAGAATGGCTGAAGGTAAATATTAAATAATACCAAACGCTGACTTAACAAGTATTATAATGAATCAAAAACGTGCATCACCGAATGATGAAAAAAAATATTGGCATAATTTGAGCCAAAAAGAGTTATTTGATATACCCTCTACTAGTGAAACAGGACTCTCAGATCAAGAGTCCTATCATCCCTTTTTTGTTTTATTATCGAGTCAAACTTGTTTGGATAATTTTTTATATTTTACTAATAGTAAACGTATAAATATGCCAACTTTTTTAATATGAATCAACAGATATAAAGGGATACAAAAAAATGACTGATGGAAAAATCGTGGGAGGAGCTATACTGATAATAATTGGATTGATAATATTTTGGAATATTAGTATTCTTTTTGGCTTAATTTTGGTGATAATAGGTATTTCAATGATAGTAAGATCGAATCAAGAAAAACAAAAACAACAGAACAAACAACAATATCGTCCGTCATCCTATGGAAAAGAATCACCTTATGAACCATATGGGTCATCTTATGAACCACAATTTAACCAATCTTCGCATAGACCCGAAGAATCTTTCGAACTACAGGAAGAATCTTATAAACCATATGGAGCATCTTATGAGTCACAATCTAACCAAACCTCACATAGACCGACCAATAGTGAAAAAAATTGCCCCAACTGTGGTGCAAAATTTGAAAGTGAGCACGTGGCTTTCTGTACTAACTGTGGAGCGTCTTTGAGCTAAAATTAGTAGTCGAATGGATTACAGATTTATTCCATTTTTATTCAAACTTTTTTGAACGATCCATCCTTAAAGGCACAGATTCATTCAGTTAAAAAAATAAAAAAG
>CAZHRF010000116.1:0-2112 GCA_964534625.1 uncultured archaeon
GCTTACCCGATATTCGAACATCGTCATGTTCCGGATAGCATGTAGTATCTGATCAAGATTGTTTCTCTTGACCTCACTTTCACGTGGGTTATGTTTTCTCACTGTTTCCAGTACAACTGGTTTTTTTTGTGAGTTTCTTCTTCCACGTCTACTCTTTCTTAAAAGATGGTCCTATATAAACACAACATTTTGTACCCAAAAGTGACCAAAAAAACCTATGGGGGAATTTACGTGTGAAGAAACTATATATCAAAAGATACTCGTTACGCTAAAACTCGGCAAACAGCATTGAAAGTTTATGATAATTATCCACAGAATGGCTTTTTTTGTATTATCTCATCGATAAGGGTAAAACATTGATTAATATCTTCGCAAAACAGCGTTTTACCCTTATCAAGGACTTGAGTGCTGATAAAGTAGAGTATATATGCTATTATATGAAAATCAACCGTCAATCCGTCCGGATATAAATCTTGCAGAAAAAAACCCGCATTCGTCTCTTTAAGCATTGCATTATATCCCTTTAAGAATACTTTGAAATTTTTCACTGTTTCGTTTATATTACCATACTTTTTAAATTCGTTAAAAACAGGTTTAGAAAAGAAAGTTCCAATATCCTCACATCTGTCTCTTTGTTTCATTGCAAATTCTGGATCAATCACGAACATTTTAATCTCTGGTGTATTGTTTTTCTCTTCTATACCAGTTTGTATAAGCAGGTTGCCCCCATGATAATCACCATGTATACATACTCCTCCTTTTGATGTCTCAATGGCTTTTAAGTAAGGGAGGACTTGAGTAACTATTTTTTTTTCTATTTCTACATCTCCAAATGTAGAAACAATGTACAGAATCAATTTTTTATAAGGTTGTACATCTATTTTTGTTGTTACATTACTATGGATTACAGCAAGCGTTTTTCCTGCTAAGTTGTATTTGTAGTTTTTATCTAAATTTGATACTCTGAAACTTTTACCTTCTATACCTTCGTATATTATACATTTTAGACGTTCATTTTTGTAAACAATTTCTGGTGTGTAGAACCCCTCAACTTTTGCTGTGGCACTCTTTAGTAGATGGTGGTTTTCTAATTCTTTGTTAAAACGTTCATTATCTGAAGCAAATTTAACAAGAAGATTAATTTTTGATTTGCCAATGTTTGAATTTACTTGGTAAGAGACTAGATGAACTTTAGATTTTGAAGTCTGTTTTTCCACAGAATTCACTTCTTCAATTGTAATTAAATCAGGTTTAATTGAATATTTTTCTTCTATTTTTTTTTTAAAGAAATCTTGCAAAGATTCACCAATTATTGTCAAAATGTTTTTTAGTTTCTGTTTTCTCCTTATAACTTCAGCTTTGGACAGTTTTTCATTCGATCCATTATTATTCATCTTTATAACCACACAGATTTTATTACTAAAGATACTCCATTCTAAATTGAAAGTAAATTCAATGGATTTATCATTCCTATTATCTTATCTCCATCTTTTACTATAAGATGGTTAAGTTTTTTTTCTTTCATTTTAATTAGAGCTTTAGATATTGAATCATATGCGGATATTGTAACTAGTGGTGTTTGCATAATCTCTCTTACTGGAATATTCAAAATATCTTTTTTTTCAGCTAATTTTTTTACTATGTCTTTGGTGGTACATATTCCAGTAGCTTTATCATTATCTTTGACAACTAGGGAACCTATATCGAAGTCAGCAAAAATTTGAATTGCTTCTTCTAATGTTTTATCTGCATCAATGTAGAGTACACCCTTTGTCATGACACTTGATACCGGATTTTGACTATCAAAAGTTCTAAGACTCATTGTACAAAGATTTATTTGTTTCTTGTTAAATTTTTTGAATCTGTATTAACATAATATGAGTTTTTTTAGTCAGTTTTAGGAACTTTCCTAAAAATATAGCACTTCACCCAACTGGGAACGTGAAGAAGAGGAACATGATGTACCTATAGCCAAGGAGTATAAGCGAAGACTCCGGGAACAAAAGGACATAATGGTCCTGTGGCGATAGAAGTACAGATGATACGGACCAGGCTAAATAATACGACCTTAGCGCCCTTAAGCGGGTTCATTGTACTATTGACCCTGGGACT
>CAZHRF010000117.1:0-1802 GCA_964534625.1 uncultured archaeon
AAAAACATGTTGGGTGCATCTAAGACCTGTCTAAAAAACAGTTTCGTACGGTAGCTATATACCCTTTTAGCCATATTTGCGCTCATATTTACTTCTGTATGGGGTTTTGTTCCTCCTGTTAGTTTTTGGCTTAGAGACCAATTTTGGGTAGTGTTTTTTGTTGTGGTAATAGTAATGATTGGTGCTGTATGGAGTACCACACATAAAGAGAAGAAATCAATAAAAATTATATCAGCAACTGATCTCAAACGTAAATGCAAAAACATTTTTTCACCCAATTCTCAAAAAATTGCTCTAGGATTAATGAGTCTTGTTTGTATTTCCACAATCATAACTAGTGCTGTTCTTACCCCTAATCCCCCATACATGAATGGTAACCCTGATTCACTTAGGATATTGACTTATAATCTCCAGCAAGGAGCAAATGATGACGCTCTAAAAAATTATGATGGACAATTGGATTTAATTCGTGAAATTGATGCAGATATTATAGGATTACAAGAATCAAGTAAAATTGCAGGAAATTCGGATGTTGTTCTTTATTTTGCAGAAAAACTAAACATGTACTCTTATTTTGGACCCCGAGGAGTTACTGGTACAACTGGAGTAGCCCTTTTATCTAAATATCCGATTATTGAAACACGTACACTCTATCATTTTTGTGAGGATGTAGATAAAAAACAAACAGCAACAGTAGAAGCGAAAATTCAGGTTGGAGATACGATAATAACTGCGTATAATACACATACTTTTGGTCGAATGGAAACTAAAGTACAACTAGTTCAAGATGTTATTGAACGTTGTAAAGACGACGAAAAAGTTTTTTTCATTGGCGATTTCAACTTCAGAGAAGGGTCTGAAGGATATAATGTAACAACAACACATTTTGTTGACCCATGGGTCGAAATGTGGCCATCAAGAGTTGACGATCAAGGTGTCAATGCTACGAGAAGAATCGATTTTATGTTTCTAACAAACGACTTTACTATTCTTGATTGTCGTTATGAAGATTGGAATAGAATAGAATCTGATCATCCAGCTGGTTGGGTGGAAGTAACTTGGTAAAATAAAAAGAGAGCGGGGTTTTCACCTCTCCATTTTTTTCTATTCTGTTATTTCTTTTGTTTTCTTTTCTTTTTAGATTTTGGTTTTTTATACATCTCATAGTTAGTACATTCAAAGCACAAATGTTTATCTCCTATCATACTAAAACCATCCTCACTCATTTTGATTATTTTTCCACATTTTGAGCATTTTGTCGGTTCAAACTTAGGTGGGTTGGGTAGTTTTTCAAAATTATATTCATTGGTTCCAAACCACACATACATTTCAGTTTCAAAACTTTCTTTACATTCTTCACACTCTTTCCAATCCCCTTCGTGACCTTCAGTGAAATGATATCCACAAAGTGTATAATTACTATGATTACGATAACAGCTATTACGAGCATATGAAAAAAGCACATATTGATCTACATCGTCACAAATCCATTGATCACAGCATTCTGTTTTTGTAAGTTTACCTGTTTTGTTACACAATCCACAACGAGGGATATCTTTTGAAGATTTTTTACTTTGTTGGGTTTTTGTTTTTGTCATATTTATTCCATTCCTCCAATCTTTATTTCGTCTATACAAATTTAACTACTTAAAATATGGTTATATTTGATTTTTGAAGTTTACTATCTTTCATTTTTCAATTTATTAACCTTCATCTCATCTTTAGTTTTTCTGGATATCAGAAAAAACAGTAATTATACTTATATTAAGGGATAATAATATACTGATTAAGGAGTGATACAT
>CAZHRF010000118.1:0-1796 GCA_964534625.1 uncultured archaeon
CTCCAGAGCTTTCAAAGGTCAACATTAATCCTTCAAATGCCACATTATTGATTCTTGATATTCAAGTCAATAACTGTAATCAAGAAAGACGTCCTCGTTGTATCCAAAGTTTACCATTAATCAAATACTTTTTAACATTAGCGAGAGAAAAAAAGCTTCTGGTTGTTTATAGTCTAACAAGCTCAGCTTCCAAAGAGCATATACGCGAAGAAGTGAAACCATTAGATACCGAACCAATTGTTAAATCAAGCGTTGATAAAATTTATAGTACCCATCTTGAACAGATATTTCATCGAGTGAGGCTTATACAGAACAATATACAATATGACATTTATTAAATGGATCTGGAACTAGAACGCGTGTAACAATTACTTGTTTCAAAATGATTAACTTCAAAGAGTACGGAGAAAAAATACCTGTGATTTCTTTGATGGTTTTTGTTTTTGTGCGTATCAGTTATGTTTATAAGAAATTATTTTTTATTACAATATGATGGCTTATGTTAGCCCCTAGAACTTTATAACAACATCCGAGGGGAACTCGGCTTCTAATCTTATAGGAAAATAGTGATTAGTGGCGAGTATAGTTAACATGGTCATGCTGTTTTAGTGCAAAATTAATTAATTTCTACCATTTGCATGTTAGATTGTCTTTGTAATTTTACTTGTTGCTAATTATAGTTTATGTATATTACATCCAGTACAGCTGGATTTTGCTTTAAGAAACAATTAAACAGAGGTGTTAATTATGCGGACAAAATTAAAATGGTATAGATTTGATATTGCACGAAGAATACGCAATTTACAAGGTGAAGAACTGGTATCTGAATTAGAAGAAATAATAGCTGATATTAAGGAAAAAAAACTGGACAAAAAGTACGGGGGATTTGCTTTACAAATTAAAGAACTTCAAGAAATAATCCAAGAGACATTAGCAAAACCTAAGAAGAAAACTAGGCAGTTTGATCCATTTTACATCCCCGCCTCAGGTGATGGAAGAATAGCCCTTTTTGGACTTTCTAATGTTGGAAAAAGCACTCTAATGAATGAAATTACGAATACAGAAGTTGAAATGGGTGATTTTCTACATACAACACGCATAGCTCAAGCAGGAACATGTGAGTATGAAAATGTTCATATTCAGCTTATCGATTTGCCTGGTTTTCTAGACTTCAAAGAAGATTGGTTCATTCACACACAAATATTTCGTGTCTCGAGAACATGTGATGCTATTCTGATGGTACTTGATCTATCTATGAATATTAAGAAACAATATGAGTTTCTGCTAAACCAACTAGAAAAAGCCAAAATTATTCGTGATGGAGAAACGAATCAACGGATAGCTATTGTTGCTACAAAAGGTGATCTACCAAATACAGAGAAGACCTATACGTACTTAAAAAGTTTAACAACTTACCCAATTTATCCTATTTCAATTAAAAATAAGGAATCCTTAGATCACCTTAAAAAACTACTATTTGAATTCTTAGAAGTAATAAGAATTTATACTAAACCTCCAGGAAAAAAAGTAGATTACACTAAACCTTTCGTTCTCCCGCAAGGGACATCTGTTATAGATATAGCAAAAAGGATTCATTCTTCTTTTCCTGAAAAACTTCGCTATGCTCGTGTGTGGGGTAAATCAGTGGACTTTGATGGACAACAAGTGTCTAAAGATCATTTGTTGACTGATGGTGATGTTATTGAAATGAATGTGGAGATGGATTAGATTGTTCATCTCCTTTTTTTTCACTAGTTGTAAAAGTCACCTAGACTGAGGGGAGACAAGGTGAGGAC
>CAZHRF010000119.1:0-1582 GCA_964534625.1 uncultured archaeon
TGGTCCTATATAAACACAACATTTTGTACCCAAAAGTGGCCAAAAAAACCCATGGAAAAATTCTTTTAAAAATTCAAAGTTATATGTTCTTCTAAAAATTCAAAGTATTTTTTTTCTTATTATGTTCTACTAAAATATTATGTTCCACTAATTTTTATGTAGTTCATCATTGTATCAAATAGATTCAAATGAGTGCAAGACATCTGTCTTTAATGTTGGTTTAGTCTATCTGAGAGTAACACAAATGTTATATTTTGATATATATAGTGTGTCTTAATTAAAATGGATTATAAAGAAGTTAATAACTATCCAAAAGATATCTATCGCTTACTTTTTGAAAAGGCAAGTGAGAGCATATTTCTAATTGATGATTCTAACAAAATCATAGAATGTAACCCCAAAACAATAGAAATGTTCAAACTAGATCATAAATCGGATATCATAGGTTTAACCCCTGTTGAATTGTCTCCCCGACATCAACCAGATGGTTCTCTTTCTTCAACCAAAGCCTTAGATATAATACATAAAGCCATGTCAGGAATACCTCAGGTATTCGAGTGGTTACATAAGAAGAAAGATGACAAATTATTTCATGCAGAGGTGAGTTTAAATTGTGTAGTACTAAAGCAAAAGAAATATCTTCTTGCGGTAGTCAGAGATGTCTCTCATCGTCATTTGCTTAAAGAATTACATGAAATTTATGATAAAGTTATAAGCGTTGCACTTAATAATTTATTTGTTGCTTCTCGAGGATATATCTCATTAGCTATTGAATCTGGTGAGTTAAGCGACGACAATGTCCAACATTTGCAAAAAAGTATTGAAAAGCATAAGGCTATTGAAGATCTTATTCAAGACTTTGAATATCATACAAAAGTACAAGCAGAAACAAGGTTTGTTCACATTAATCTTAAAAGAGCAATTGAACAAAGTATCACTTTAATACGTCAAAAACAAATAAAAACTGCACTAGAGATAAAAACAGAGATTGACCCTGATATAGAAGTATATGCGGGAAGTTTATTACAAAATGCTTTTATGGATATCTTACAGTTTGTTATTGACTATACTCCCAAAAAAATTCAAATAACTACTAAAAGAACTAAGAATAAAATAGATTTATTCTTGACAATTAAGAAACCCATCTCGTTAGATTTAGACAATATCAAAGAGGCTTTGACCCCCTCTGATTTCAGCATGTTATGCTTGAAAAATGTTAAACTTTATATCGCTTCAAGGATCCTAGACCTCTATTCAGCAACAATTAATGCAAAAAAAGACGAAGACGGAGAGAATAATATTATACTGAAAATAGAGTTCCAGAGAGATTAAACTACCGGGTAAAGATCCTCATGCTGCATAACTTTTGAAGACGCTATAGAAGAAACTTATTCGTGGTTTAAAGAAAATAGAACTGATGGAACTGGGGGATAACCACACCCTTGTATAATTATACGTGAGAGCCTATCGAATACATTTTGAACAAATTTGGTCTGACTCAAACCGAACTTTAATTTTTTACTGAGACTCTTCTTATTCTTTCTATTTTGTTCCTTCTGATTTATGTTCTTCTTGTTTTTCT
>CAZHRF010000120.1:0-1526 GCA_964534625.1 uncultured archaeon
GAGGTTCTGTTTCCAGGTGGGATTATAGCCGATGATGAGTTTTTCTATCTCTCGCCAAGGTGTTGTATCCTACCAATTTCCCTTCCTCCTTCCATGTGTGTTTTATGACGTAGTTTGCTCTATTATAGAGATTCTTTGTCCGATGGCAAAGCTTCCCGAGTGCTTTGTTTTCTCCCACTTCCATCTGCTCTGTTCTGGGTACTTTCGCCATCTAGCTTATTATGCTTGATCCTTTTTAAGCCCCTCACTTTTCGCATGTTTTCGCAACTTATTACGCACATAAATAGTAAAAGAGGAATTATAAACTAATGAGAAAGTATTATTAATTGTTTAATTTCTCATAGTGTATGACAGACATTTATAGAGAATCTACTGATGCAGATTTATCAGTCCTATATGGTAAAACTATTGCTATACTGGGTTATGGTAATCAAGGTAAAGCTCAAGCCTTAAATTTACGCGATTCTGGTCTAAATGTTATTATTGGAAACAGAAATGATGAATATAAGAAAAGGGCTATAGAAGACGGATTTGTAACATATTCAATAGTTGAGGCTACTAAAAAAGCAACGATAGTTTTTGTGCTTCTACCAGATGAAATTACCCAAGAAATATATAATGAAAGCGTTGTTCCAAATCTTAAAGAACAAGGAGTTATTGTTTGTGCACATGGCTACAATATAGCCTTTGGCTTAATTGAACCATCACCTGTTCATGACCTTCTCTTAATTGCCCCTAGAATGATTGGAGTAGGCGTACGAGAACGCTATTTGACTGGTGAAGGTTTTTACTCTTTTGTCCATGTAAATCATGATGCTTCGGGAAAGGCTAAACAAATTTTATTAGCGTTGTGTAAAGCACTTGGCACACTGAAAAAAGGAGCTATCGATGTAACCTTTAAACAAGAAGCAGTATTAGATCTGTTTAATGAACAAGGTTTTGGTCCTGCTTTTGGGCAAGTATTACTTAACTCCATTTATACCTTAGTTGATGCAGGATACCCCGAAGAAGCTGTACTTGTAGAAATGTTCATGAGCGAAGAAATGGCTTATACTTATGAAAAAATGGCACAAGTAGGATTGGTTAAACAAACAGAATTTCATTCGCAAACTAGTCAATATGGAGCGATGAGTAGAGGAATTAAATTTGCGACTTTACCAATCAAAAAAAAGATGAAAAGCATACTAAAAAATATAGAAAGTGGGGGATTTGCACGTGAATGGCAAAAAAAAAGGACAAAAATCCTCTTTAAATTTTTAAAATACTTTGCTATGAGAACAAGAATAAATAGATTAGAGACGAGAGTAAGAGAAAAACTGAGTTTAAGTGTGAATCAACCATATCAATATGAGAGCCCGAGTATGGAAATAGAGCAATTAGAAGAAATAAAGGAAGAAATAAAGGAGTTTGAACTTTTTTATAGTGAATATTAATTTAATAGAGTTAAAAGCAAAATCGAGCGAAATAATATTATGTAATGCAAAAATAATTATTCAAAAATTATTAATCTCAAATATTTTTACATG